>NZ_JAAYXO010000187.1 GCF_012515855.1 Gordonia sp. (in: high G+C Gram-positive bacteria) | reverse complement strand
GATAAACCGTTGCGTGCTTCGCTCGCAGCGGCACTCGATCATCGTGAGGCGTGTGAGCGAAGCCGTGGGTGCCTTCCGCTGTTGGTCGAGTCGGCGAGTGAGCGTAGCGAACCCGCCCAAAATCGAGACCGGAGCGACGGCGCGAAGGGGGCGATCTCGATAAACCGTTGCGTGCTTCGCTCGCAGCGGCACTCGATCAGCATGGGGCGGCTCTGACCTGCACAAACAGCGCTCCACGAGAATTGTCAGACCCACACGATAGTGTGCACTCAAAGGTTCACAGCAACGCACACAATGCGAAGGATCCAGGGGGTGAGGACGATGACCGAAACCAACACCGTCCTGCCCGAGGATCCCACCGCGCTGGCAGCTCTGCTCGACGCCGTCGTGGTCAAGTTCGCCTCTCTGCCGTTGGCGGCGGCGACCGAGGACGTACTCCTGTCGGTGGCGGACTCCCTGGAGCGGTCGCGGCGTCGGTTCGACGGTGTCGATGCTGCGTTGATGGTGGAGATCTCCGACCGTGGTGCGTTCGGCAAGGCCGGGTACTTCTCGCTGCACGCGTTCCTGGCCGGGGAGTTGCGGCTGGGAGACGGAGAGGCGAAGCGGCGGCGGATCGCGATCGCCGCGCTCGGCCGGTTCTCGAACCTGCAGGGCCAAACCCTGGACCCGGCGCTCCCGGCGACCGCCGTCGCGGTCGCTGAGGGGGTGATCGGCGGTGATCATGTGCGGGAGATCGACGCGATCATGGACAAGATCCCGGCCGCGGTGGGCCCGGACGTCCGCACGGACGCCGAAGCACAGTTGGCGCTGGTCGCCCGGGACCTGACCCCGCAGGGCGTCCGCGCCGTCGGAAACCGCCTCCTGGCGCACTTGGATCCGGACGGCACGCTGACCGAGGATCGGGATCGGCAACGACGCCGGGGCCTGACCCTGATGCCGCAGGACCGCCAATTGATGAGCAAGGTTCGGGCCCAGCTGACCCCGGCGCTGCGGGCACAGATCGAGGTCGTCCTGCAGTCCTGGGCCGCACCCGGGATGAACAACCCCGACGACCCGCAGTCCCCGTCCGGGGCGGTCGAGGCCGCTGATCAGGCCGCGGTGGCCGCGGCCGCCGAGCGGGACGATCGGTGCCCGGCCCAGCGCAATCATGATGCGCTCGACGCGATGCTGGTGTTCGTCCGCACCCATGCCGGCAGTACCGGCAGCACCTCGCTCAAGTCTGAGCTGGTCGTGACGATCACCGACAAGGAGCTCGCCGCGCGGGCCGGGGTCGCCCTGGCGGCGACGGGAACGCGGTTGCCGGTGTCGGATCTGGTGCGGGTCGCTGCGGCCGCGACGCCGCATCTGGCGGTGTTCTCGCACGCCACCAACGAGGTGCTGTATTTAGGGCGCGGTCAGCGGTCGGCGTCGAAGGCGCAGCGGTTGGCGTTGTTCGCCCGCGACCGCGGCTGCACCGCCCCGGGCTGCGGGGTGCCGTTCGCCCGTACTGAGGCTCATCATTTTCCGGATTGGCAGGACGGTGGTCTGACCGATATCGATCACCTCGGTGCCGCGTGCGGGCGCCACAACCGCGCCGTCGGTGCCAAGTTGGGTGACTGGGAGACCATGATCCTGATCGACGGCCCGCACGCCGGGCGCGTGGCCTGGCGGCCGGTGACCGCCGATAAGGGGCGGGACTGGCGGGTCAACCACATTCACCACGCGGAACTGCTACCCGATCAGGGGCCGCATGCCCCACCCGACCCGAAGGGGTCGCGGGTCGAGGCCTACCTGGCCAAACTCGTCGCCTGACCGGCGGAACACCGCCGGTCGGGGGCACCCGCATGCCTGCGTGAGATGTCAGGCCTGCTGCGGCTCGGGTCCCACGTACCGGGCGACGGGCCGAAGGATCTTTCGCTCGGCCGCCTGCTCCAGGATGTTGGCCGTCCAGCCGACGATGCGAGCGACACCGAACGTCGGCGTGAACATCTCCGGCGGCAAGCCCACCTCGCTCATCAGCACCCCCGCGTAGAACTCGACGTTCGCGTACAGCTTGCGTCCAGGCTTCAGCTCGTTGATCGCCGACTCGATCTCTGCCTCGACAGCTGTCGCCTGGCGGACCAGAGGGGAGTCGTACCGCTGCGTCACGACTTCCTTGAGCAGTTCGGCGCGAGGATCGTGAGTGCGATAGACGGCGTGACCGAAGCCCATGATGACCTCGCCGCCTGCGACTTTGGACCGCACCCACTCCCGAGTGTTCGTCGGGTCCCCGATCTCGTCGAGGGCGGCGAGCGCTCGGCCCGGCGCTCCGCCGTGCAACGGTCCCAGGAAGGCGCCGAGTGCGCCGAGGATCGACGACGTCATGTCCGACCCCGACGACGCCACCACTCGACCGGCGAAGGTGGAGGCATTGAAGCCGTGGTCGATCGTGGTGATCAGATAGGTCTGCAACGCTTCAACCGCCGCAGCGTCAGTGCTGCCCGTCGACATCCGCAGGTAGTCGGCCGCGTGCGCCGCCGTCGGATCGGCGTCGATCACATCCAGTCCTCGAGACAGTCGATGGGCAGCCGCGACGATCGTCGGGGCGAGCGCGGTGTACCGCAACGCGGCGTCGGTCCGCTCCTCCTCCGAGAGATCGAAGAGCGGACGCTCCAAGATTCCGGCCGCCGCCAGCGCCACGCGGAGAGCCGCGAGCGGTTCGACCGCCGGAGTCACCACCCGCCGAAGCAAATCGACCGTCGGGCCGTCGAGCACGCGGAGTTCGCCGATGCGTTTCGCGAAGGCCGCCGACTCGGCGGCGTCGGGCAGTGCGCCGCGGTACATGAGGTGCCAGACGTCCTCGAAGCGTTCGGTCCGGGCGAGCTGCGTCGCGTCGTACTGCCGGTAGTGGTAGAAGCCCTCGGAGCCACGTACATCGCCGATCCGGGTGTCGGTGACGATCACGTTCTTGAGTCCGCGAGGGACGGTGATCAGGTCGTTTGTCGCGTTCATGCGCCGAGTCTGCGCCCATTGATCAACATCTGCAATGTTGATTGAATCAATCCGTGGAGCACTGGATCACCACGTCGGAGGCCGCAGCCCGGCTCGGCGTGAAGCGGGGAACGCTCTACTCGTACGTGAGCCGCGGAGTGCTCACTTCCAAGCGGATGCCAGGCCAGGCGGAATCGCTGTTCGACCGCACTCAGATCGATTCGCTCGCCGCAGCGAAGCGAGACGGCCGGCGATCCGGCGACCGACTGCTGAAGTTCCGCGCGGTGGCCACCGGGGTCTCGGCCATTCGCGACGACCGCCTCTATCTCCGCGGCCGCGACATCGAAGAACTCTGTGCGGACATGGATTTCGGTGAGGCCGCGGCGATGGTTCTCGATGCGAACCAGCCCAGCGAGACACCCGACATCGACGTCGATCTGGTGCGCAACATGCCTATCGAGCGCCGCATCCCGCTCACGGTGGCACTCGTCGCGGCCGCGGACCCGCTACGCGCCGACCTCTCCCAGACCGGGAGTCGCGTCCTTGGCCTGCTGCCGCGTTTGACCGCGGCTGTGCCCGAAATCGACTTCCGTCACCCGTGGACCGACCTGCTTGCCACCGTCCTGATCGATAACGGCCTCGCCGCCTGCACCACGGCCGCTCGTGTGGCGGCCTCAGCGCGGGCCGGAGTCTTCGACGCCCTGCTGGCCGGTTACGCGGCACTCGCGGGCCCCTTGCACGGCGGGGCTCCGACCGCCGCGCGGAACCTGTTGGACGCGGTGGTCGGCGGCATAGATGTGGATCGGGCACTGACCGATGCCGTGGTGGACGGCAGGGTTCCGGGATTCGGACACATCCTCTACGAGGTCGACCCGCGCGCGACGATCGTCCTGGCCGCCGTGCGGGCCGCGCGTCCCGATTCCGCGGCCTTGGCAGCAGCCGAGGCCGTCGCGGGTCGAGTTGGACGCGGAATGACCATTGACTTCGCCGGCGCCGTGGTGGCGCGTGAACTGGGACTTCCCTCGCGGTCGGGGGAGGTCGTCTTTCAGTACGGGAGGACTGTCGGCATGGCGGCGCACGCAGCCGAGGAGTACGCCGAGACACCCCTGCGGTGGCGGGGCAGTCGGACCGGGTAGGCCGGCGGCGGACAAGTCGCGTCACGTGCCGTGCCACTGTCGGGCACAATCGAAGCGGGAGGGCGGTGCGAGAGGGGTCTCTCGATCCGTCTCAGGGGCTACCCCTGGGTGCATTCACAGTTCGGCAGTGCGTCGCGCGCAGGCCGGCACACTCCGTGTGCGACACTGCGCGCCGAAGACGACAAGTCTGGGTCGCACCGCCCGCCCACACGGGAGGAGAGTCGATGAGTGACGACCGCACCTCGCCGGGCATCGGCGCCCGCCGTCGCTTCGATTCCGTACAGGTCGATCGCATCGTCATCGCGATCGACGAACTGCTTCGATCCGTCGAGGCGCCTCGTGTCGCCGACGTCTGGACGTCGCGCGAGATCGACGGCGCTCTGGTGGACGTTCTCGATCCCGTCGACGCCGATGATCTCACGCGAGCTCTGCTCGCAGCCTTTCCTGCGCCGCCTAGATCGGGCCCAGTCGCGGCGTTTGTTGCTGATCTGCCTGCCGCCCCGAGGGTCGTTGTCCCGGAACTGCGGGTCTCGGCACCCGTCTTCGAGGTCCGACAGGTCGAGGACATCGCGGCGCTGGCGGGCTGGCTCAACATGAGCCTCGAGGAACTCGAGTGGTTCACCGCTAGCGGCCGCCGCAGTCGTCGCCTCAAGCCCGCGCTCCGGCACTACCGGGTGAGTCGAATCCCCAAGCGCGACGGCGGATATCGCATCATCGAAGCGCCCAAGGAGCGGCTCGCCACCGCTCAGCGCAAGATTCTCGATCAGATCTTGACCGGACTTCCGCCGCATCCCGCCGCGCACGGCTTCGTCCGCGGCAGATCGATCACCAGCTTCGCCGCCAAGCACGCGCTGCACGACACGGTGGTCCGGGTCGACCTGCGTCGCTGTTTTGAGCACGTGACCTATCCGCGGGTACGCGCTGTGTTCGCGGCGATCGGGTACGCGCCCGCCGTCGCGGCCTACTTGGGGAGCCTGTGCACCACGACGATCGCCGTCGACGACGAAGCCCTCGTCGACCCGCATCACGCCGCCCTGCTGCGGGAGAGGCATCTGCCGCAAGGGTCACCGACCTCACCGGCGCTGCTGAACCTGGTGCTACGTCGCCTCGACTTCCGCGTGGCGGGGTACGCCGACAAACACCACATCACCTACACCCGCTACGGCGACGACCTCGCCTTCTCCGGCGATCAGATCGAGATCGGCCGCCTGCTCTGGTTCGTCGAGCGGGTAGCGGCGGCCGAGGGTTTCGTGGTGCACCGGCGCAAGACGCGCATCATGCACGACCACCAGCGCCAGCAACTCGCCGGCCTCGTGGTGAACCGGGGAGTGCGTGCCGGACGTGCCGAGTTCGACGCGCTGAAGGCGCTGCTGCACAACGCGATCCGCGACGGAGCCCACTCGCAAAACCGAGAACGGCACCCGGACTTCCGCGCCCACGTGTACGGGCGGATCGACTGGCTCTCGACCGGCTCGCCGCAGCGCCGGGAACGCCTGCGCACGATGGCCGCGCAGGTGGCGTGGGACCGCTGAGCCCGGTCATCGAATCGCCGGCAGAGCGCGACGGTCCAGGGAGTGTCGCGCGAGACTAGACAGCTCCCTCGAACCCGTGCTGACGCCAGGCCTCATACAGTGCCACCGAGGTCGCATTGGCCAGATTCATCGACCGTCGGCCTTCCAGCATCGGGATCCGCAACTGGTCGGTGACGTGGGAGTCGGTCAAGACCTCGTCGGGCAGGCCGGTCGGTTCGGGGCCGAACAGCAGGACATCATCGGGTTCGTACGCGACATCGGTGTGGAAGCGGGTGGCGTGCGCGGTGAACGCGAACACGCGAGTCGGTGCCAGCTTTTCCCATGCGGTCGCCAGATTCGGGTGCACCGTCACGTTGGCCATCTCGTGGTAGTCCAGACCCGCGCGACGCACCTGAGCGTCGGTCATGGTGAACCCGAGCGGCTCCACCAAGTGCAGCTCGCAGCCGGTGTTGGCCGCGATGCGGATCGCATTGCCGGTATTGGGCGGGATCTGGGGGGAGAAATACACGATACGGAACACGGGGCGATTCTATGCCCCGAGGTTCACCGGCGGCGGCCCGGTCGGGTCGACGGCGACGAGTGCGACGAACGAGCCCCACAGAATAATGCTTGACTCTCATCGAACGGTCGTGCGATCATGGTTTGTCCGCAACAAATCGCGTTGATCCTCTCACGATCCGCCCACACCGTTGCGAATCTCCTGAGGCCCTCTGGGTCTGGGCTTGCGCGCCGAAACGCGCAGCGAGCCACGAGAACCTCTTGCAGTACCCGTCCCCGGGCCGACACCGGTGCCCGAGACCCACGACATTCCGCAGCGACGCGAGTCGCTGCCCACACATGCCAGGAGGCATAACCATGCAGAACACGACTGTTCAGAACACCGCAACCATCCAGAACCCGACCATCCAGAACGAGGTCGACCGGCTGGATCCGAAGCAGACGGTCTGGTTCCAGATCGACGACGCCACCGGCTTCTACGTGACCGTCGAGGAGTTCCTCGCCGTCGCGCAGTCGCAGCTGGCGGCCGCTGCGTAAGCAGGTCGGCCGGCGACAGACCGGCCGACCTACACACCCCATCGATCAGGCGACTCCCTCTACGGGGTAGTCGCCTGATCGGTTTCTGCCTGCCAGTCGACGGTCACCGGGACGGTGTCGTCCCACGGCTGACGGTCGACGAGGTCGGACACCTTGACGAAGCCGCGTTCGAACTCGCCGATCGCCGGGTCGATGAGGCGGTACTGCTGTGTCTGATGCTGAATCGGCTGTGCGTCGAGAAGCACGATCCGGACCTCGCCAGGCTCGAACTGGCAGCGCCGCTGCAACGAGGCGATGAGTTGCTCGTTGGAGAGGTGCCCGTCGCCGAAGTTCCAGCCCATCGCGGTACTGCAGATGCGCTCACCGTCGGTCAGCATGTACTCCGCTTCGTCGTGGCCCGCCATCGCGCGGTGCGCGAGGGTGAACAGGGCACGACCGTGACTGTTGAACGCGCGGAACGCATATCCCATGTACAACGCCATCTGCGCGCCTTCGGCACTGCCGTAGAACCGCTGGAGCTGCGCGGCGGGCATCGACGCGATGGCGACCACGTTCTTCTCCAGCTTGGCCGACGCGGACGGCTTCATGCACCAGAGCGTGGTGTCCCAGTTGCCCGCGTAGTACCGCATCCCGGGCAGGAACGACACCTTGCGCGGCAGTAGATTGCCGGTGACGACTACTCCCGCGGACACGGCGAACAACACCAGGGGCCAGGGTGACTGGAGATCGCCGAGGCCGATGTCGGGGTGTCCGACGAACAACGTCAGCACGCCGAACATCATGAAGACGTTCCACTCCAGCGGGACGCCCATCGGAATCGCCGAGAGGATGCCGAAGTGGAAGCACAGCATGATGATCGCCGCGATGGCGCCGACCGTGCCGCCGTGCGAGAAGAACAGCACGATCGGGACCAGACCTTCGACCGCGGTGGAGAAGTGCGCGATCCACCGCGCCGGGCGACCCGGTCGAAGATCCTCGGGGAAGTCCGCGAAGAACTTCCGCTTGATCCGCGCTGACTTCAGGATCGGGTTGTTCGACATCATCGTCGCGATGACGAAGGGGAAGTGGCGGTTGAGCTTCGACGTCGCGGCGCCGAGCCAGATGCACAGGAAGATGAGTTTGGCGCCGAGGATCATGTCGGTGCCGACGAACAAGAAGGTCACGGTGAGAGCGCCGTAGACCTCGCCGCGGGCGGCCAGGAAGACAGTCTTGTCGCGGAGCCCCAGTACGACCAACAGTGCCAGAACCGTGACGATGGGCCAGACGGGCAGCCCGCCGACCGCCGATCCGACCGCCGGATCGGGCCCGGTCCCGCCGAGGAACAGGGCGACGGCAGTGACGACGAGCAAAGCCGCATACAGCAGCACGTCGAATGCCGAGCGAGTGTCTCCGCCGGTGAGCGGGATCCGCGACCACGGCGGTTGCCGGATGGTGCCCGGCCGCAGCCAGTACAGCATCGATCCCATCGGCGGGAAGTAGCGGTTGTTGAGCGGGCCGAAGCCGCAGCCGAGGCCGATCACCTCGAACAGCATCGTGTACAGCACGATCTTCTGGAAGACGATCGGCTCGGCATACCAGGAGGTGACGTCGAAGAAGCCGTCGATGCCGGGTGTCGAGATCACGATGGCCCAGCCGACGAAGATGTACGCGGCGACCTTCGCGACGTAGAAAAGATGCAGGGCCACCGGGGTGCCGAACCCCACTTCGGCCCAGTGCCGCGCCATCGGTTTGATCTTCTCGGCGCGAGAACCCTGACTCCAAGTCGGAAAATCGATGTCAGCAGTGTTCTGCTTCAAGAAGCCCATGATCTGGAACCTACAAGCCAAGCGCTTGGTTGGTTGGTGTTTCTCGTCGATCTGGCGCGGACTGGTCGCCCAGTCGCTGACGATGTGCGCGGCGGCGGGGTGGAGTGGAACAATGGCTTACCGTGACGGCGATTCGACTGGACGGCAAACTCACCCGCGACGAGATCTTCACCGATCTGAGCGCCCGCGTGGCGCGACTCAGGGAAGCGGGCATCACGCCCGGCCTGGGCACGGTGCTGGTAGGTGACGACCCCGGCTCGCAGTCGTACGTCAAAGGCAAGCACTCCGACTGCGCCAAGGTCGGTATCTCCTCGATCCGCAAGGATCTGCCCGCCGATGCGACCACCGAGCAGCTCAACGCCGCCATCGACGAACTCAACGCCGACCCGGCATGCACCGGATACATCGTGCAGTTGCCCCTCCCAAAGCACCTCGACGAGAACGCGGCGCTCGAGCGCATCGCGCCGGAGAAGGACGCCGACGGACTGCACCCGATCAACCTCGGTCGTCTGGTGCTCGGCAAGCAGTCCACTCTGCCCTGCACCCCGCGCGGCGTGATCCATCTGCTCCGTCGTTACGACATTCCGCTCGACGGCGCCCACGTGACCGTGGTCGGCCGCGGCGTCACCATCGGTCGGCCGATCGGCCTGCTGCTGACCCGTCGCAGCGAGAACTCGACGGTCACGCTGTGCCACACCGGTACCCGCGACCTCGCCGCCGAGGTGCAGCGTGCCGACATCGTCGTCGCCGCGGCGGGCGTGCCTCACTTGATCACCGCAGACATGGTGAAGCCGGGGGCCGCCGTCATCGACGTCGGCGTCAGCCGCACCGACGCGGGCCTCACCGGCGATGTGCACCCGGACGTCTGGGAGGTCGCGGGTGCGGTCTCGCCGAATCCTGGTGGCGTGGGCCCGCTCACGCGAGCCTTCCTCCTCGCGAACGTCGTCGAGCGCGCAGAACAGCAGTTGGCGAGCCGCGAGAACAACTGATGTCCAGCCGCCCGGGCGATGCCGCCGACCCGATCGACGACCTCGACGCCGAGCGCGTCGAGGCGGTCCGGCGCGCCCGGAGGCTGCACGACTTCGTCGTCAACATCCCGTACTACCTCGTGTTGTCGGTGATCGTCCTCGCAGCGGTCCTGGTCTTGATCGACCGCTGGCGTCGCGGCGCCTTCGTCCTCGGCTCGGCGCTGATCCTCGGTGCGCTGTTCCGGGCGTTCCTGCCCGCACATCGGGTCGGGTTGCTGCAGGTCCGCAGCCGGGTCTTCGACATCGCGGCGATGACGGCGATGGGCGGCACGATCCTCTGGCTCGCGACCTCGATCGACTCGCTCGGCACTGCCTGACCGGTTCACCAACGGATCAGCGACCTGCAGCGCAGAGCGCCGTGACGGTCGGACGCACCGGTTTTCGACCGGGTCGGCCACCGCGGCCGGTGAATGTGTCACGGTGAACGGCATGAGCGACCCGACATCGGACCCCCACGAGCTCTATCGTCGCTGGATCGATGAGCTGTGGAACGGTCCCGCCGACCGCGAGAAGCTGAAGGCCGTCGCCGAAGAGCTGGTGAGCGACGACTTCCTCGGACATTGGCCGAGCGCGGAAGTCGTCGGTCCCGGAAAACTCGCGGCATTGATCGACGCGTCGAAGTCGTCGTACCGGGATCTGGTCTTCGAGATCGAGGTTGGACCGTTTGCCGAAGACGGTTACGTTGCCGGGCGGTGGGCGGGGCAGGGGACGGCGCCGGACGGGCAGGTGGTCTATCTCTCCGGCAACGACATCTTGACGGTGCGGGACGGACGGTTCACCGAATACTGGGTGGCGTCGAGCGAGATGTGAGGCCGGGAAGCGCTCAGCGGGGGATGTTGGCCCGAGCGGTGTCGGCGGTTTTGACCAAGAGCTCGCGGACCGGCTCGAACTCGGTGAGGAAGCCGTCGTGCCCGGCGTCGGAGCGGATCACGTACAGTCCGTCGACGCAGCAGCCGAGCTCGCGGGCGAGCTCTTCCTGCTGGTAGAGCGGATACAGCCGGTCGGAGTCGATGCCGCCGACGATGGTCGGAACGGGGCAGGCGTTGAGCGCTGCGGTGACGCCGCCGCGGCCGCGACCGACGTCGTGACTGTTGAGCACCTCCGACAGGAACACGTAGCTGGCGGGGTCGAAGCGGCGCTTGAGCTTCTCGGCCTGATGCTCCAGGTAACTGGCGATCGCGTACCTGCCGTCGACCAGCGGTTGCTCATCGCCCTGCGGCAGGTTCTCGAAGCGCTCGTCGAGTTCGCGGTCGGAGCGGTACGAGAGATGCGCGATCCGGCGGGCGATGCCCATTCCGGTGCTCGGAGAGCGGCCGGTGCCGTGATAGTCGCCGCCCTGCCAATCGGGATCGGAGGTGATGGCGGCGATCTGCGTGGTCTGGGTGCCGATCTGGTCGGCGCTCGCCCGGGCACCGACAGCCAGCACCAGCGCGGTGCCGACCCGCTCGGGATAGGTGACGGCCCATTCGAGTGCGCGGGCACCGCCCATCGAACCACCCGCGACTGCCGCGAATCGAGTGATGCCGAGCGCTGCGAAGGCGTCGGCCTCGGCGTGCACCAGATCGCGAACCGTCAAACGGGGAAAGCGCGAACCCCACGGTCGGCCGTCGGGAGCGGGGGAGCCGGGACCGGTGGATCCGAAGCATCCACCGATCGCATTGGGCGCCAACACGCACCACTCGTCGGTGTCGATGGCCAGGCCGGGGCCGACGAGTCCGTCCCACCATCCGGCCATCGTGTACTGCTCGTCGATCGGGCCGGTGACGTGCGAGTTGCCGGTGAGTGCGTGCAACGCGAGGATCACGTTGTCGCGCGCGGCATTCGGGGTGCCCCACTTCTGGAAGGTGACGGTGACGTCGGCGAGCCCGGCACCCGATTCGAGTGCCAGGTCGCCGATGAAGACGCCGGTCTCCGTCCCGTCCGGGCTGGTGGCCCAGAGCGGGTCGCTCACCGTCGCGGTCGGGTCGATGCTCACCGACATCCGACCTTTCCCTTCCGTCGTGGAGACACGTGTCTAGTTGGTGCCGGCTGCTGCTGCGAAGCCTGCCTCGAGGTCGGCGATGATGTCGGCGATGCCCTCGATGCCGACGGCCAGGCGGACCAGGCCGGGGGTGACGCCGGCGGCGAGCTGCTCCTCGGCGGACAGCTGGCTGTGCGTGGTCGACGCCGGGTGGATCACCAGCGAGCGGACGTCGCCGATATTGGCGACGTGGCTGTGCAGGCTCAATCCGTCGACGAACGCCTTGCCGGCTGCGACGCCGCCCTCGATCTCGAACGAGACGATGGCTCCGGCGCCCTTCGGGAGCAACTGCTGTGCGCGGTCGTAGTACGGCGACGACGGCAGGCCTGCGTACGAGACCGTCGCGACCTGGTTGTTGGCCTCGAGGAATTCGGCGACCTTCTGGGCGTTGGCCACGTGGCGCTCCACGCGCAGGCTCAGGGTCTCGATGCCCTGGGCGAGCAGGAAGGCATTGAACGGCGAGATGGCCGAGCCGGTGTCGCGCAGCAACTGGACGCGCGCCTTGAGCGCGTAGGCCGGGGCGCCGAGGTCGGCGAAGACCACGCCGTTGTAGCTCGGGTCCGGAGTTGTGAAGCCGGGGAACAGGTCCTGGCCGTCGCGCTGCGCGCGCCAGTCGAACTTGCCGGAGTCGATGATGACGCCGCCGATGGCGGTGCCGTGCCCACCGATGTACTTGGTGGCCGAGTGCACCACGATGTCGGCGCCGTGCTCGATCGGGTTCAGCAGGTACGGGGTGGCGACGGTGTTGTCGACGATGAGCGGCAGGTTGTTGCTGTGTGCCACCTCGGCGAGTCCGGCGATGTCGAGGATCTGGTTGTGCGGGTTCGAGATCGTCTCACCGAACACCGCGCGGGTGTTGGGCTTGATGGCTGCGCGCCAGGACTCGAGGTCGTCAGGATCCTCGACGAACGACACCTCGATGCCGAACTTCGGCAGGGTGTACTGGAAGAGATTGAAGGTACCGCCGTAGATCCGCGGGCTCGCGACGACGTGTCCGCCGTTCTCGACGATGTTCTGGATGGCGTAGGTGGTCGCGGCCTGGCCCGAGGCGACCAGCAGCGCGGCGACGCCACCGCCGAGGGCGGCCAGACGCTGCTCGACGGCGTCCTGCGTCGGGTTCATGATGCGGGTGTAGATGTTGCCCGGCTCGGCCAGCGCGAAGAGGTTCGCGGCGTGGTCGGTGTCGTCGAAGACGAACGAGGTCGTCTGGTAGATGGGCAGTGCGCGAGCCTTCGCGGTACCGTCGACCACCTGGCCTGCGTGCACCTGAGTGGTCTCGAAGCTCCAATTTGCGGCATCAGACATGGAAGTCAATCGCTTTCTTCGGTCGGCGGACCCGGAGGTCCTCGTTGTTGGGTCCGACCATCGGACCCGCGCTTGCTGCGGCGACGCATGTCGCAGCCAGGTCATCACCCGGAGCACCCCACCGCGGTAGGAGGGTTGCCGGTCAGCAAGCCGGGGCTGTCACTGACACTCATGACCTGTTGCTGAGGATATATCAACCCGAATGGGCAGTCATAACGGCTTGACCGGCCGTGCTTCTAACTCTGTCATGTGTCGGTGATCTGTGTTACGGCCGGGGAGTCGTCGCGGTTGCGCAGAGGTGACCGATTGGTGGCGACAGGGTGCAGAAGGTTAAAGTTAGGTTACCCTTCGGTGAAACGGGCCTCCTGGTATTCCCTTGTGCGCCAGTCTGATTCAGCATTATCCCGGTGATGATCCCTCCCTCCTCCTTTGTGTCGCGGCGTGCTCGGAACCCGCGTCTGACTACTTTGACGATGGCCGCTTCGGTGCTCGCCACGGCATCTGTGGCGCTCGGCAGCCCCGATGCTGCGGCGGCGCCCGCTGACTCCTGCGGTGAGGGAGGTGCAGTCGTGGTCGCCGGGACCATGGCGCCCCGAAACGCCGACGGAGTACCGACGGGTGGTGTCACCGGAATCGGCAAGCGTTATGCCGACGACGGCTATCGCGTCACGTACGTCGACTATCCGACGCACCTGTGGCCGGTCGGGGTGATTCCCTATGACACCGACGTCGCCATCGGCAAGGCGGCGACCGAACGGGCCGTCAGTTCGTACCAGTCGCGCTGCCCCGGAAAGCCGGTGGTCGTCTCCGGTTACTCGCAGGGCGCGCGTATCGCAGGCGACGTCCTCTCCGACGTCGGGAACGGTCGGTCGCAGGGAATCGAAGCCGAGGGGGTGTCCGGCGAGCTCTACTCCGATCCGCGGCGAGACGGCCGCGATGGATCGAACGGCGTCGAGAACTCGCTGCTCACCTTCATGCCGGGAATGACGATGTCGGGTCCGCGCTCCGGTGGCTTCGGCGCTGTCCCGGTCACGCAGGTCTGTGCCGAGGGCGACGGCGTCTGTGACGTGCCGGATCCGCAGGCCGATCCACTCGGCGCCGCCGACTCGCTGCTCGGCTACTTCCTCAAGCACGGCTACTACCCGGGTCGGATGAACTCGGCCCCCGGAGCGGATCCGCGGTGGGGCGACATGACCTGTGAGCCGCAGACGGCACAGACGCAGGACTGCTTGGTTGCGCAGCGTCCGGCGGCGGTCATGGCGGCCGAGCAGGTTGCCCGCAACGATGCTGTGCGGACGGGTGGCGCTCCCGACCTGTCGCCGGTTGTCGCCGAGATCTATGCCAATCGAGGAGATCTCGGTCTCGAGCCCGCACGCAGCGCGGAGCCCGCTTCCGAGTGGGCCGCCCGGCCGATCACGCTCGATGCGACCATCGGCGTCGCCGGTATGGTTCAGCTCGACGCCACCCGACACTGGGGTGGTGCCGACGACCTGACGCTGGGCGTCACCGTCGGCATCGGACTGGACCCGACCGGCAACGGCGGTGATGTCCTGATTCCGCCGACCGAGTTGGCCTCAGTTCAGGCGACCGTCCCGATGATCGACGGCCGCCGCCTGCTCGACGCCGCGCTCCGCCTCCCGAAGACCTGACGGCGGCCGTCGAGCGCCGCTGCGTGAGCGTTCCCCCAAGTTGGTCGAGTGTCGTTGCGTGCGGAGCTTTCCCAAGTTGGTCGAGTGCCGTTGCGTGCGGAGCTTTCCTAAGCTGGTCGAGTGCTGTTGCGTGCGGAGCCCGCATCGGTGTATCGAGACCCCGCGCGGCACGCAGGTCTCGATACCGGGCGGGTTCGCGTTGCTCACTCGCCGACTCGACCGGCCTGGGGCGAGTCGGCGGTGTGCGGAGGCTGTGTTGGTGTGGAGACCTGTGTGTCGTGCGGGAGCATCGATACCGGCGGTTCGCTGTGCTGACTCGCCCACTCGACGCCTGAGATCGCTCGCTCAGGTGCTGGGCTTCATGAGTGCGGGGAACCAGACGTCGGTGAGGACTTCGACGACGAGCTCGTTGGAGCCCTCAATGGTGTCGAAGGTGATCCAGCGGACGAAGAATCGCTCGAGTTGGGTGACGAGCAGTTCGATGCGGAGGCGGGCTTCGTCGCGGTCTTCCTCCGGCCAGCGGGCGAGGTAGTGCGTCATGGAATCCGGCAGTGCCGCGATGCCTTTTCGTGCCACATCGCGGAACGT
The DNA here is from genome assembly GCF_012515855.1 of Gordonia sp. (in: high G+C Gram-positive bacteria). Taxonomy (GTDB): domain Bacteria; phylum Actinomycetota; class Actinomycetes; order Mycobacteriales; family Mycobacteriaceae; genus Gordonia. The sequence goes on along the minus strand of NZ_JAAYXO010000187.1, from coordinate 7,561 downwards.
CGGCTCGAGGACTGTCGCCTCATCCCACGCTCGGAACATCGCGTAGTGCTCGCGGAACCAGTCGAACGCTCGCGTCAGCCATTCACTGAACTCGTCGCGCGAGCCGCTCTCCAGGACGCGGTCGAGGTCCTGATAGAAGGCGAGCGAGCTCGGCGCGGCATCGCCGTCGGCCAGTGCCAGTAGGGCTTCGAGCTTGGTGGGGAAGTGTAGATAGAAGGTGGCGCGGCTGCATCCGACAGCGCCCGCGATGTCGTCGATCGTGACCGCGGCGTACCCGCGCTCGGCGAACAGGGCGCTCGCCGCCTCGATCAGTTTGGCGCGCGTTGCCTTCTTCTGTTCTTCGCGAAGCGTCCCTCTGGCCACGGGGACAAGCGTGTCCCACTGCAGCGTTCTCGGCAAGTCCGACACGCATTTGGATTGATGTTGCGCCATTCACTTGACACAGTGTCAGCGAATGGGAAGTATGACTGACATCACTGTGAGTCAGAGAACATCAGGAGTGTCGAGTGACTGCATCCACATTGCCGAGGGTCTGCATCATCGGTGCCGGCCCGTCCGGAATCACCACCGCGAAGCGGCTGAAGGACTACGGCATCCCGTTCGACTGCTACGAGGCGTCCGACGAGGTCGGCGGTAACTGGTATTACAAGAACCCCAACGGGATGTCGGCCTGCTACCAGAGCCTGCACATCGACACCTCCAAGTGGCGCCTGGCGTTCGAGGACTACCCGGTGCCGACGGAGTGGCCCGACTTCCCGCATCACTCACAGCTGTTCGAGTACTTCAAGGACTACGTCGACCACTTCGATCTGCGCGATCACATCATCTTCAACACCATGGTGACTCACGCGGCGCGAGGTGAGGACGGTCTGTGGACGATTGAGACTTCGACCGGACAGACCCGCGAGTACGACGCGTTGATCGTCTGCAACGGCCACCACTGGGACCCGAGCCTGCCGGACTACCCGGGCACCTTCGACGGCGTTCTCATGCACAGCCACTCGTACAACGACCCGTTCGACCCCGTGGACATGCGCGGCAAGCGCGTCGTGGTGGTCGGCATGGGCAACTCCGGGCTCGACATCGCCTCCGAGCTCGCGCAGCGCTACCTCGCGGAGAAGCTGATCGTCTCGGCCCGGCGCGGAGTCTGGGTGCTGCCGAAGTATCTCGGCGGTGTGGCGGGCGACAAGCTGAAGACTCCCGCCTTCATGCCGCGCTGGCTCTCGTTGGCACTGAGCCGTCGGTTCCTGCGCAAGAATCTCGGAACGATGGAGGGATACGGGTTGCCCAAGCCCGACCACCAGCCGTTCGAGGCGCATCCGTCGGCGAGCGGCGAGTTCCTCGGCCGCGCCGGTGCCGGCGACATCGCCTTCAAACCGGCCATCACCAACCTCGAGGGCGGTCAGGTGCGGTTCGCGGACGGCAGCGTGGAGGACGTCGACGTGATCGTCTGCGCCACCGGTTACCGGATCAGCTTCCCGTTCTTCACAGACCCGGCGTTGCTCCCCGACGCCCAGAACCGCTTCCCGCTGTTCAAGCGGATGATGCAGCCGGGCGTCGACAACCTGTTCTTCATGGGTCTGGCGCAGCCGATGCCGACACTGGTCAACTTCGCCGAGCAGCAGAGCAAGCTGGTCGCCGCGTATCTGGCGGGCAAGTACCTGCCTCCGTCGTCGACCGAGATGGAGCGAATCCTGAAGTCCGACGAGGAGTACTTCCTGCGTCCCTACTACGACTCGCCGCGACACACCATCCAGTGCGAGTTCGATCCCTACGTCCGCAATCTCAAGAAGGAGATCGCCGCGGGCGCCAAGCGCGCTGCGGCCGCAGGCCACGCCTTGCCGGTCCCGGCTCGTGCTCAGGTGCCGACCGTGGACGTGCAGGAAAAGGAAGAGGTGCGTTCGGCATGACTGAAGTGCAAGCGACAGGTGCGGCAGAGGCGAGCACCGTCGTCCACGGCTTCTGCGCCGACGAGTTCGCTCCGGTGCGGGACGCCTTTGCGGCTGAGCTCGCCTCCGGCGCGGAGCTGGGCGGATCGATCTGCCTGACCGTCGACGGCGAGACGGTGGTCGACCTGTGGGGCGGGTACGCCGACATCGACCGGACTGTGGCGTGGCGCGACGACACCCTGGTGAACGTCTTCTCGATCACCAAGACCATGACCGCGCTGTGCGCGCTGCTGCTGGTGGATCGGGGGCTGCTCGACGTCGATCGCCCGGTGGCCGACTACTGGCCGGAGTTCGCGGCCAACGGCAAGGAGGGCGTGCTGGTACGCCACGTCCTCGGCCACACCTCCGGGGTCTCGGGCTGGGACCGACCCATCGAGCTGGCCGACATCTACGACCACGAGGCCGCTGCCGCGCGGCTCGCCACGCAGGCGCCGTGGTGGGAGCCGGGCACCGCGTCCGGTTACCACGCACTGAACTACGGACACCTGGTCGGCGAGCTGATCCGGCGGATCGACGGCCGCACTCTCGGCGTCTTCTTCGCCGAAGAGCTCGCCGGCCCGCTGGGCGCGGACTTCCACATCGGCACCGGGCCGCAAAACTTCGACCGCATCGCGCCGATCGTCCCGGCCCCGGCGCTGAACTTCGACATGGCGACCCTCGACCAGGACAGCATCCTGGTGAAGACCCTCACCTGCCCGATGCTCGACATGGAGCAGACCAGCTCTCCGGAGTGGCGGCAGGCCGAGATCGGCGCCGCCAACGGCCACGGCAACGCGCGGTCGATCGCCCGTGTCCAGTCGCTGGTGGCGTGCGGCGGCGTGCTCGACGGCAAGCGGCTGCTCGCGCCGTCGACCATCGACCTGATCTTCCGCGAGCAGGCAGACGGCGTCGATCTCGGGATCCTGACGCCTCTCAAGTTCGGCATCGGCTACGGACTTCCGCAGCCGACCACCGCGCCGCTGGTCCGCGACGGTCGCGTGTGCTGGTGGGCGGGTTTCGGTGGGTCGCTGGTCGTCAACGACCTCGATCGTCGAACGACCTTCGCCTATGCGATGAACCAGCTCGGCCCGGCACTGATCGGTTCGGAACGGAGCGATGCGTACCTGCGTGCGGCGAACGCCGTGCTCGACGAGAGGGCAGCTGCGAACTGATGCGCGCAGTACAACTCACCGACCCCGGGGTCATCGAGGTCCGCGAGGTCCCGGTGCCGACCATCGGGGCGCAGGATCTGCTCATCCGCGTCGGTGCGGCAGGGATCTGTCACTCCGACCTCACCCTGATCGACTTCCCGTACAAGATGCGCGAGGAACCGCTGACCATGGGGCACGAGATCGCGGGCACCATCGAGGCGATCGGCGACGACGTCGTCGGTCATCAGGTGGGTGACCGCGGCGTGGTGTACCTGTGCTGGTCGTGCGGCGTGTGCCGGGAGTGCGCGTCGGGCAATGAGAATGTGTGCGAGGCGGCCGGCCGCACCGCGATGCCGCCGTGCCCGGGCCTCGGCCCCGACGGTGGAATGGCTGACTTCGTTCGGGTGCCCGCGCGCTCGTTCGTGCCCATCGGCGACCTCGACTTCTGCCTGGCGGCGCCGATGGCGGACTGCGCGCTGTCGAGCTATCACGCGATCCGCGGGGCCCAGGAGCAGCTCCGACCCGGCTCCACCGCGGTCGTCATCGGCGTCGGCGGTCTCGGGCACGTGGCGATCCAATTGCTGCGCGCGACCACCGCGGCGCGGGTGATCGCCGTCGACATCGGTCCCGAGCAGTTGGCGCTGGCAGAGAGGTGCGGTGCGGAGATCATGCTCGAATCCGGGCCCGACACCGCCGCCGAGATCCTGCGTCTCACCGGCGAGCGCGGGGCCGACGCGGTCTTCGACTTCGTCGGCGTGGACGCCACTGCCACCTTGGCAGTGCAGTCGGTGGCGCCGAACGGGGCCTACCGGATGGTCGGGCTCGGCGGGGGTGCGCCGGAACTCACCGCCGGTCCCGCAGGCGGACCGGGCTGGCCGTGGGGCGCGTCGGTCCGTAAGTCGTACGGCGGCACGAAATCGGACCTCATCGATTCCGTCGCGCTCGCACGCAGCGGGCATCTCGATGTCGAGTACCAGCGCTTTGACCTCGCCGACGCTGCGACGGCGTTCGATCAATTGCGGGCCGGTGTGATCCGCGGTCGTGCCGTACTCGTACCGTGAGCCGAGTCACCTACTACCTTCGGGTGTTACTGCACCTTGCAATTATTCGAGAGGACTCAATATGACCGCTAGTACTGATCCGCAAGCCCTCGTCGCTTCCGTCGTCGCCAAGCTCACCGGCCCCGGGGGCCGCTTCGAGATGGGGCTCGAAGACGTCCTCGGCGTCACGATGCCCGTCATGATCAACCGCGACCGTTCGCTGGGAGCGGTCCTCGAGGCGTCGGTCGCGCTGGGCGACCGCGACTTCCTGGTCACCGAGTCGAGCCGGATGAGCTATGCCGAGCACGGTGATGCGGTTGCCGCACTGGCCGTCGCGCTTCGTGATCGGTACGGCGTGGCGAAGGGCGACCGCGTCGCCATCCTCGCCGCCAACACCCCGGAGTGGGTCGTCGCCTTCTGGGCGTGCCAGGTCCTCGGCGCCATCGCGGTCGGCTTCAATGCCTGGTGGGCCCCGCGGGAGGTGGAGTACGCCCTCGACCACACGACGCCGAAGGTGGTGATCGCGGACGCCAAGCGCGCGCAGATCCTCGATGCGCTCGCGGTTGACGGGCTCACCGTCCTGACCATGGAGAACGACCTCCCGCAGATCTTCGCGGACTTCGCCGGCGCGGAGCTGCCGCAGGCGGAGATCGACGAGGACGACCCCGCCGTCATCCTCTACACCAGCGGGACCAGCGGTCGGCCGAAGGGCGCCGTCCACTCGCACCGCAATGTGCTCGCGACCATCGACTACCACCGGTTCAGCGACGCCCTGGCCGCCGTGTTCGTCGGCGGCGATCCGAACTCCACCGCGCCCAGCGACCGGCGCTACCTGATGACCTCGCCGCTGTTCCACATCGCGAGCCTCCACAACCTGGCGATTCCGCGTCTGGCCACCGGTGGCGCCGTCATCATCTATCAGGGCTCGTTCGACGTCGACCGCATGCTGAAGCTGATGGAGGCCGAGCGGGTCACCAACTGGGCGGCCGTGCCGACCATGGCCACGCGTCTGCTCGCCGAGGGCGACATCTCGAAGTACGACCTGTCGGCGATGTCGGCCTTCGCGCTCGCATCGGCGCCATCGGGGCCGGCATTGCAGGCCAAGCTTCGCGAACTCATCCCGTTCGCCGAGCACTCGCTGGTGGACAGCTACGGCCAGACCGAGTGCAGCACCGCGATCTCCGTGGCCACCCCGCCCGACCTCGCGGCCTTCCCGGGAACCCTCGGGCGCCCGGTGATCGGCGTCCAGGCGGAGGTGCGCGACGAGTCGGGCAACGTGCTCGAAGAAGGCGTCGAGGGTGAGATCTGCGTGCGCAGCCCCTATGTGATGCTCGAGTACTGGCGGGCTCCCGAGGCCACCGCCGCAGCGATCACCAAGGATCGTTGGCTGCGGACCGGCGACTACGGGCTCATGGAAGACGGTCGCATCCGCCTGACCGGGCGGCGCTCGGACCTGATCCTGCGCGGCGGCGAGAACGTCTACCCGATGGAGGTCGAGCAGACCATCGACGAGCACCCGGGCGTCCTGGAATGCGCGGTCATCGGTGTCGACCACCCCGATCTCGGGCAGGAAGTCGCGGCTGTCGTGGTCGTCGACGACCCGGAGCAGACCACCCCCGCCGCTCTCGAAGGCTTCCTCGCCGACCGGCTCGCGTACTACAAGGTCCCCACCAAGTGGCGGTTCACCACCGATCCGCTGCCGCGCAACGCAACGGGTAAGACAGTCCGGAAAAACCTCTCGATCTAGCACGTAAAGGAACGACCCCGATGGCCTTCGACGCGATCGTCAAGAACGGAAGATGGTTCGACGGGACCGGCACACCGGCCGCCGTCCGCAACCTCGGCATCAAAGACGGGCGGGTGGCTGCGGTCTCGACCGAGCCGCTCGACGAGTCGGGCTGCGCCGAGGTGATCGACGCCGAAGGCAAGTGGGTGATTCCCGGGATGGTCGACATCCATACCCACTACGACGTGGAGGTCCTGGTGAGTCCGGGTCTCACGGAATCCGTGCGGCACGGCATCACCTCGGTGCTCGTCGGGTCGTGTTCGCTCTCGACCATTCACGCCAGCCCGTCCGACGCGGGCGATCTGTTCGGTCGTGTCGAGGCCATCCCGCGCAGGCATGTGGTCGAGACGCTCGACGAGAAGATGACGTGGACGTCGGCGCAGGAGTACGTCGCCGCGTTGGAGGCGTTGCCGCTCGGGCCGAATGTCGCGGCGTTCATCGGGCACTCCGACATCCGCGCGGCCGAACTCGGGCTCGACCGGGCCACCCGCAAGGACGTCACCCCGAGTCCGACCGAACTGGCGGCGATGGAGGCGAAACTGGAAGAGGCGCTCGACGCAGGCTGTCATCGCAGCAGCTCCTGTTCGACAAGCTCGACGGCGAGGTCTGCCGCTCCCGCACCCTGCCCTCGACGTACGCGAAGGGCAAGGAGCGTCGTCGGCTGAACAAGATCCTGCGTCGCCGCGGCCGTGCGCTGCAGGGCGGTCCCGACGTCGGCAGGCCGCAGAGCATGGTGGCGATGGCGTTCAGCAGCATCGGGTTCCGGAAGAATCCGCTCAAGGTGAGCCTGCTGTCGGCGGCCGACGTCAAGGCCATCCCGGCGGTCTCGCACGTCTTCCCGGCCATGGCGCGCGTGGTGAACGCCCTCGGCGGCGACTTCCGCTGGCAGCATCTGCCGGTGCCGTTCGAGGTGTACTCCGACGGGATCGATCTCCCGGTCTTCGAGGAGTTCGGGTCGGGTGCGGCGGCGCTCGACCTGGCGAACAAGCTCGACGCCCGCCGGGACCTGCTGGCCGACGAGGACTACCGTCGCCGGTTCCGCAAGGACTATGAGCAGAAGTACGGTCCGCGCGTGTGGCACCGCGACTTCTTCGACGCCGAGATCGTCGAATGCCCGGATCCGTCGGTGATCGGCAAGACCTTCGGTCAGGTCGGCGTGGAACGCGGCGGCGTGCACCCGGTCGACGCCTTCCTGGACCTGGTGGTGGAGTACGGCGGTGGGGTGCGCTGGCGCACCACCATCTCCAACCATCGGCCCGAGGTGTTGAAGAAGTTCGCCGCCGACCCCGGCATCCAGCTGGGCTTCTCGGACGCCGGCGCGCACCTGCGCAACATGGCCTTCTGCAACTTCGGGCTCCGACTGCTGCGCCGCGTTCGCGACGCCGAATTGGCGGGGGCGCCGTTCATGTCGGTGGAGCAGGCCGTCCATCGGATGACCGGCGAGCTCGCCGACTGGTACGGCATCGACGCCGGACACCTGCGGGTCGGCGATCGCGCCGACGTCGTGGTGCTGGATCCGGAACGGCTCGACGACTCGCTCGACGACTACGCGGAGTCGCCCGTCCCGGAGTACGACGGACTCTCGCGCATGGTGAACCGTAACGACGACACCGTCGCTGCCGTCCTGGTCGGCGGCAAGTGCGTGGTCCGCGACGG
>NZ_JAAYXO010000186.1 GCF_012515855.1 Gordonia sp. (in: high G+C Gram-positive bacteria) | reverse complement strand
GCGGTCCACTGCCGCACCCCGGCCACCGTCGCGTACGAAGCAGCGACCTGACACAGCGCATCGAAATAGCGAGTGAACACCCCCTCCGACCCCGCCGCATCCTCAGCCGCGATCCGCGCAGCCAGCAACCCATACACCGCCCGATAGCGGTGCCACAGCACCAACCCGTCAAACGACCCAGCATGCGCGGCGAACCGCAACAGCGACGCCCCCTCCGACCCCCGCGCACCATCCGACCCCGGCCGCCGAACCCGAATCACGATCGCCTCATCAGTCACCTCCACCGACGAGGCTGCCGTCGTCGCTGAACCAACCCCGACCCCACCTCGCGGATCCATCGTCGCCGTTGCCATCACGCCACCCCCTACTCGAAACGATCTCGAACTTACGTTCGATCATAGTTTCGGGGTCTGACAAAAAGACCCATCGGAGGCAGTGCTGCTCCGATGGGTCTTCCGGGCGGGAGTTGTTCTCAGCGCCCCTGCGTCGAGGTGGCCCGGCGACTACCGGCCCGGCAGGTACTTCAGCGTCTTGATGAGCTGCGGCGTGAGCTTCAGGTACAGGCTCTGCGGGATGCCCTTGATGCCGTCCAGGCCGATGAAGCGCTGGGTCGCGATAGTCTGCGACTCGGTGTACTTCAGCAGGCCCTCCTCGCCGTGGCGACGACCCATGCCGGAGATGCCCATGCCGCCCATCGGTGCGGCGGTGGAGCCCCACGCCGCGGCGTAGCCCTCGTTGATGTTCACCGTGCCCGCGTGAATCTGCTCGGCGATCTTCTGCGCCTCGTCGTTGCTGCCCGCGAAGACGCTGGCATTGAGGCCGTAGTCGGTGTCGTTGGCGAGCTTGATGGCCTCGTCGGTGGAGTCGACCGGGTAGATCGACACCAGCGGACCGAAGGTCTCGTCGCCGAAGCAGGTCATCTCCCCGGTGACGTCGGCCAGCACGGTCGGCTCATAGAAGAACGGTCCGAGGTCGGCGCGCTTACGACCGCCCGCGAGCACCTTGGCGCCCTTGGCGACGGCGTCGGTCACGTGCTCGTCGACCGTCTCGACCTGCTGGGCCGAGGCCAGCGAACCCATGTCGGCGTTGAAGTCGTAGGTGCCGGCCAGCGTCATGTTCTTGACGTGCTCGGCGAACTTGGCGGTGAACTCGTCAGCGATCGCGCGGTCCACGTAGATGCGCTCGATCGAGATGCACAGCTGGCCCGAGTTGGAGTAGCAGGCGCGGGCCGCGCCCGACACTGCGCGGTCCACGTCGGCGTTCTTGGTGATGATCAGCGGGTTCTTGCCGCCGAGTTCGGCGGAGAAGCCGATCAGCCGCGCACCGGCCTGCGCGGCCAGGGTGGCGCCGGTGGCCGACGATCCGGTGAACATGACGTAGTCGGTCTGCGCGACGATCGCCTGTCCGACCACCGAACCGGGTCCGGGGACCACGGCGTACAGCTCGCGCGGCAGGCCTGCCTGATACAGCAGTTCGGCCAACGCGAGGCAGCAGTACGGGGTGTTGCTGTCCGGCTTGATGACGACCGCATTGCCCGCGACCAGCGCGGCGACGGCGTCGGAGACGGCCAGGGTCAGCGGGTAGTTCCAGGGGCTGATGACGCCGACGACGCCCTTCGGCTGGTAGCGCACGCGCACCTCGGTGGCGCCGGGCAGCATGCCCTGCATCTTGCGGTCGGCCAGCATCTTCGGTCCGGCCTGCGCGTAGTAGCGCGCAGTGAGGGCGACGTCGATGACCTCTTCCTGCGCGTAGATCCGTGCCTTGCCGGTCTCCGCCTGGGCGATGTCCATCAGCTCTTCGGCGTGCTGATGCACCAGTTCGGAGAACCGGTTGATCACCTTGGCGCGGTCGGCCGCGGAGCGATCGCCCCACGCCGCCTGTGCCGCGCGGGCCCGCGCGACTGCCAGCTCGAGGTCGTCGGCGGTAGCGACCGGAATGGTCGCCATCTCGACGCCGCTGAAGGCTTCGAGGACCGGTCGGGTCGGACGGTCGGCACTGGTGTCGATGGCGGCCAGTGCAGCCAGACGCTGGAAGTAGGCGGTCGAGGGCTTCGGCATGGATGCTCCTGAGGTAGGTCGGTCAGGCTGGAGGATTCGCGGTCGGACGGACGTCACGCACCGGGCGCGACAGCCACGATTCCGTCGTCGTCGGAGTACACGGTGTCGCCGGGGTTGAACGTGATGCCGCCGAGTTCCACGGGCACGTCGCGCTCGCCGGCGCCGCTCTTGGTGGACTTGCGGGGGTTGGTGCCGAGCGCCTTGACGCCGATCTCCATCCCGCCGATCGTCTTGGCGTCGCGGATGGCGCCGTTGGCGATGATGCCGACCCAGCCGTTGGAGCGGGCGAGCTCGGCGATCAGGTCGCCGACCAGCGCGGTGTGGACGGAGGCATCGCCGTCGATCACCAGCACGCCGCCCGGATTCTTTTCACCGAGGATCGACTTGAGCAGTGCGTTGTCCTGGAAGCAGCGGACCGTGGTGGCCACTCCGGCGAACTCGCGGTGACCGCCGTACTGGGTGAACTGCGTGTCGCAGCTACGGACGTCGGGCCCGATCTCATCAACGAGGTCGGCGGTTGCGGTGAAGTTCAGCGTGCTCATGGCCACCAATTCTAGGCGACTGTCACTTATCCGTGACTGACGGTTACGCCACAGGACGGCGTCGGAACTTCAGCCCGGCCCCCGCCGCACTCACACCCCTAGTAGGATGCGTGCCGCGAACATTCGGCGGCTCACTTCGGCCGCCACCGTACGGAAAGCCCGAGGACGACGTGCCCAAGATCAGTGCCGACACGCTCGCCGAGCATCGCGAGGAAGTCCTGTCCGCGCTGATGGAGGGCACCAAGCGAATCCTGCTCAGCGGCGGAGAGCGCAAGCTCACGGCCGGATCGGTGGCCGCCGAGGCCGGGATCGCGCGCAACAGCATCTATCGCTACGTCGCCTCCGTCGACGACCTCGTCGACCTGGTGGTGGCCAAGGGGTTCGCCGATTGGGCGGCGGCCGTGGCAGCCGCTGTCGACGAAGCACCCGACGCTCCCGCCGGGGTGGTCGCCTACGTCCGCAGCAACCTGACGCTGGCAGCCAGCGGCGATCACACCCTGCAGAGTTCGCTGTCGCGCGCGCATCTCTCCGACGGCGCTCGGCGTCGTATCGTCGATCTGCACCGGCAGATCTCGGCGGTCCTCCACGACACCGTCGCGCGGCTCGACGCGCCCCGACCCGACCTGATCATCACGGCGATCGAAGCACTGGTCGGATCCGCGTTGAGCCTGGTGGGACCCGATGCGCCCGCAGACGAGGTGATCGAGTTCATGTGCGGCGCGGCGGCCGCCATCGTCACCACGGACCCCCGCGTTTGAGACACCATGTCGCAACCCTGTAGCGTTCGTGCGCGACAGGGTGTCTCAATAGATGGGAGCGGCAGTGTTCATCGCATTGCGCGAACTGCGGGCGGCCTGGGGCCGCTTCGCAATGATCGGACTGGTGGTCGCGCTCGTGGCGGCACTGGTCGGCATGGTCTCCGGGTTCACGATCGGCCTCGGCAACGACACGGTGTCCGCGTTGCGGGCCATGAACGCCAAGTCGGTGGCCTTCGCCGACGGCGCCACCGACTTCAACCGGAGCACGATCTCCGCGGCCGACGTCCAGGAATGGCATCACGTGCCCGACGTGGACGCGACGCCGTTCGGCATCAGCATGGCCCACGGCGAGACCGGTTCGGGCGCAGTGGCCGACCTAGCGGTCATCGGCGTCGACCCGACCGGCCCGCTGACCCCGAGCGCCAAGGACGGCGAGCGCCTCGGGACCGCTCCCGGCGAGATCGTGGTCTCGACCAAACTGCTCGACGACGGCATCGCGATCGGCGATGAGATCACCGTCGACAACACCGACGTGGTGCTTCGCGTGGTCGGCACCGTGGACCCGACCTCGTACGGTCACGTCCCCGCCGCATACACCTCGCTGGAGACGTGGCGGACGGTCCGATACGGCAGCACCGACCTGAACGAGCGCCAGCGCGGCACCGCCGCTGCGATCGCCGTCCTGGGCGGCGACCCGCCGACCACCGTCGGCTCGACCACCGTCTCGCCCGAGACCACCATGCTCGAGGCCGCCCCCGGATACTCGGGCGAGCGCCTCACGATGAACTCGATCCTGGCCTTCCTCTACGTGATCGCTCCGCTGATCGTCGCGGCCTTCTTCGCGGTCTGGATCCTGCAGCGCCAAGGCGTGTACGCCCTCCAGCGTGCGCTCGGCGTGTCCCGGTGGTCGCTCATCGGCGCGACCCTCGCGCAGGCCACCGTGGTGGTCGGCCTGTCGACGATCATCGGGTCGGCCGTTGCTTACGGCCTCGGCCTCCTGCTGGGCGACGCCGTGCCGTTCGACCTCCCGTTCACCTCATTGGCGACCACCACCCTCGCCGTCATCGCGGCGTCGCTGGTCGGATCCGCAGTCACCCTCCGCTGGGTCGTCACCGCCGACCCCTTGACCATGCTGGGAGCCTCCCGATGAGCCTCGACCTTCACGACGTCACCGTCGAGTACCGTTCCGGCGACGACCCCCTGCTGATCCTCGACCGCTTCACCGAGACGTTTGCCGCGAAACAAGTCACCGCAATTGTCGGACCATCGGGCTCGGGCAAGTCGACGCTGCTGGGCGTGTGCGGGATCCTCCGGCGTCCAGACACCGGGACCGTCGCACTCGACGGCTCCGACGTCACCGGACTCTCCGTTCGCGAGGGCGACCGACTCCGCCGCGAACACATCGGCTACGTCTTCCAGTCCGGCAACCTGTTCCCCGGGCTCACCGTGCTCGACCAGGTGGTAGCCATGGGTGTCATCGCAGGTCAGCGGGCAGCAAAGGTGCGGCCGCGCGCGGCGGAGCTGCTCGACGAAGTGGGGATGGCGGGCCACCTCAAGACTCGACCGGAGCACCTCTCCGGCGGGCAGCGGCAGCGCGTGGCGATCGCCCGCGCGATGATCCATCGTCCGTCGCTGCTGCTGGTAGACGAGCCGACCGCCGCTGTCGACCGCAGCCAGGCCGGGCAGATCGTGGCACTGATCAACCGGGTGACCGCCGAGTTCGGATGCGTCACCGTCGTCGCGACGCACGACCCCGAGGTGGTCGCAGCGGCCGATCGGGTGCTCCCGCTCGTGGCTCAGTGACGTCGGGTGGGGCCGCAGGCACGCGCCGCAGCCCCGACCCGGCACAATGAGGGCGTGGACGAAATCGAGATTCGGGACCAGAGCATTCGGCTCGGACAGTTCTTGAAACTGGCCAACCTGATCGAATCGGGCGCGGACGCCAAGGCGGTTATCGCCGACGAGATGGTGTCGGTGAACGGTGACGTCGAGACGCGCCGGGGACGTCAGCTCCAGGGAGGCGACGTGGTGGAACTCGGCGGCGTCAGCGTGCGAGTCGCAGTTCGCTGAGCTCCTGCTGGGTGATCAGGCGTTCGCGCTGCTCGGAGAGTGCGCGCGGCGCTCGCCGCCAAGCGCCGATCACGCGCGTGATGGTGATCCGCGATGGCTTGCGTCGCTGGTGACTGCTGGTCATGTCCTGTTCCTTCCCCACTGAAGCCTGACCCCCCAGGCCCTCTCTGCCTACTAGTTTGTCGTCGGCAGGCCCCCGAGTGTTAGCAGTTGCTAGCGAAAGAGTCGCGTTTCACATTTGACGAGAACCGACGAAGGGCGGTCCGACCATCGGTCGGACCGCCCTTCGTCAGCTCGTGCTGCAGTTGACTACCGCTGCGCCACCAGCGTCGGCGTGATCGGGGACGGCAACTGCGTCGAACCGGTCAGGTAGGCGTCGGCGCCCGCGGCCGCGGAACGACCTTCGGCGATCGCCCAGACGATCAACGACTGCCCGCGACCGGCATCGCCGGCGACGAACACGCCGGGCAGACCCACGGCGGCGAAGTCGTCGCCGCGCGCCACGTTGCCGCGCGCGTCGTAGGTGACGCCCAGCTCGTCGAGCAGATCCCCGCGCTCGGGGCCGACGAAGCCCATGGCCAGCAGCACCAGATCGGCCTTGAGCTCGAACTCCGAGCCCTCCACCTTCTCGAAGCGACCGCCCGACATCTGGACCTCGTGAGCGTGCAGCGCGGTCACCTTGCCGTCGGATCCGGTGAACGACTCCGTGTTGACGCTGAACACCCGATCGCCGCCCTCTTCGTGAGCGGACGAGACGCGGAACATCAGCGGGTACGTCGGCCACGGCGTCGACTCGGCGCGCTCGATCGGCGGCTTCGGCATGATCTCGAACTGATGTACCTGGGCGGCGCCCTGGCGCAGCGCGGTGCCGAGGCAGTCGGCGCCGGTGTCGCCGCCACCGATGATCACCACGTGCTTGCCTGCCGCGGTGATCTGACCGTCGACGACGTCGCCGTGCTGCACGCGGTTGGCCTGCGGCAGGTACTCCATCGCCTGGTGGATGCCGTCGAGCTCGCGGCCGGGAACCGGCAGGTCGCGGCCGATGGTGGAGCCGTTGGCGAGGATCACCGCGTCGTAGTCGTCGCGCAGCTGGGCCACGGTGATGTCGACGCCGACGTTGACTCCGGCCCGGAACTCGGTGCCTTCGGCCTCCATCTGCTCCAGACGGCGGTCGATGAACCGCTTCTCCATCTTGAACTCGGGGATGCCGCAGCGCAGCAGGCCGCCGATGCGGTCGGCGCGCTCGAAGACGGTGACCGAGTGGCCGGCGCGCGTGAGCTGCTGCGCCGCGGCCAGACCGGCGGGGCCGGAACCGACCACGGCCACCTTCTTGCCGGTGAGCTGAGTCGGCGGCACCGGCACCACGGAACCGTCGCCCCAGGCCTTCTCGATCAGCTCCACCTCGACCTGCTTGATGGTGACGGCGGGCTGATTGATGCCGAGCACGCACGACGCCTCACACGGCGCCGGGCACAGCCGCCCGGTGAACTCCGGGAAGTTGTTGGTGGCGTGCAGCCGGTCCATGCCCTCGGCCCACTGGTCGCGGTACACCAGGTCGTTCCACTCGGGAATCAGGTTCCCGAGCGGACAGCCGTTGTGGCAGAACGCGATACCGCAGTCCATGCAGCGGCTGGCCTGCGTCTTGAGCGTGGGCTTGTCGAACTCGGTGTAGACCTCTTTCCAGTCCATCAGCCGCAGCTCGACGGGACGACGCACCGGCGTCTCCCGCTCGGTGTGCTTGAGAAAACCCCTCGGATCAGCCACGTGCCGCCTCCATGATCGCTTCGTTCACATCTCGTCCGGAGCGCTCAGCGGCATCGATGGCGATGAGCACTCTCTTGTAATCGCGGGGCATCACCTTCACGAAATGCCCCTGGGCGGTAGCCCAGTCGCCGAGGATCGCGGCGGCGACCGGCGAGCCGGTCTCGTCGCGATGCTCGGTCAGCAGGTCCGACAGGACCGTGAGGTCGTCGGCGTCGAGGGCCTCGAGCTCCACCAACTCGGTGTTGAGGTTGGCTTCGAACGTGCCCTGCGGGTTGTAGACGTAGGCGACGCCGCCGGACATGCCCGCCGCGAAGTTGCGGCCGGTACGTCCGAGGATCACCGCGGTGCCACCGGTCATGTACTCGCAACCGTGGTCACCGACGCCCTCGACGACGGCCTGGACGCCCGAGTTGCGGACGCAGAACCGTTCACCGACCACACCGCGCAGGAAGACCTTGCCAGAGGTGCCGCCGAAGGCGATCACGTTGCCGCCGATGATGTTCTCCTCGGCCACGAACTCGGCGGGCGCCGTGCGGGACGGTCGGACGACGATCTTGCCGCCCGAGAGTCCCTTGCCCACGAAGTCGTTCGCGTCGCCCTCGATGCGCATGGTGATGCCGCGCGGGACGAAGGCTCCGAAGCTGTTGCCTGCCGAGCCCTCGAAGTCGATCGAGATGGTGCCCTCGGGCAGTCCCGGCGCACCGTAGACCTTGGTGACCTCGTGTCCCAGCATGGTGCCGACAGTCCGGTTGACGTTGGTGATCGGCGACGACAGCGTGACGCGCGTGCCGGACTCGATGGCCGCGCGGGCCTTCTCGATCAACTCGTTGTCGAGCGCCTTGTCCAGACCGTGGTCCTGCGTGCCGGAGCAGTACAGGTCCTGGTTCATGAACGGCGATTCGGGAACCGTCAGGATCGGCGACAGGTCGAGCTTGCCCGCCTTGTGGTCCTTCCAGTGCTTCAGCGCCTTGCCGGTGTCGAGGGCCTCGAAGTGGCCGACGGCGTCCTGCAGAGTGCGGAAGCCGAGGCGAGCCAGCAGCTCACGCACCTCTTCGGCGACGTACAGCATGAAGTTCTCGACGAACTCCGGCTTGCCCGCGAAGCGCTCGCGCAGCAGCGGATTCTGCGTCGCGATGCCCACCGGGCAGGTGTCGAGGTGGCACACGCGCATCATGACGCAGCCCGAGACCACCAGCGGCGCGGTGGCAAAACCGAACTCCTCGCCGCCCAGCAGCGCGGCGATCATCACGTCGCGCCCGGTCTTCAGCTGGCCGTCGACCTGCACCACGATGCGGTCGCGCAAGCCGTTGAGCAGCAGGGTCTGCTGGGTCTCGGCCAGGCCGATCTCCCACGGTGCACCGGCGTGCTTCAGCGAGGTCAGGGGGCTGGCGCCGGTGCCGCCGTCGTGTCCCGAGATCAGGACGACGTCGGCGTGCGCCTTCGACACACCTGCGGCGACGGTGCCGACGCCCAGCTCCGAGACCAGTTTCACGTGAATCCGCGCCTGCGGATTCGCGTTCTTCAGGTCGTGGATCAGCTGCGCGAGATCCTCGATGGAGTAGATGTCGTGGTGCGGCGGCGGCGAGATGAGGCCGACGCCCGGCGTGCTGCCACGCACCTCGGCGATCCACGGGTACACCTTGTGCGGCGGCAGCTGGCCGCCTTCGCCCGGCTTGGCGCCCTGCGCCATCTTGATCTGGATGTCGGTGCAGTTGCTGAGGTAGTAGCTCGTCACGCCGAACCGGCCCGACGCCACCTGCTTGATGGCGCTGCGACGCCAGTCGCCGTTCTCGTCGTGGCGGAAGCGCCGCGGATCCTCGCCGCCCTCACCCGAGTTGGAGCGACCGCCGAGACGGTTCATCGCCACCGCGAGGGTCTCGTGCGCTTCGGCGGAGATGGAGCCGTAGCTCATCGCACCGGTCGAGAAGCGCTTGACGATCTCGGACACCGGCTCGACCTCGTCGAGCGGCACCGGCTTGCGCAGGTTCGTGCGCAGGCGGAACAGCCCGCGCAGGGTCTTCAGCTCCGCGGCCTGATCGTCGACGAGACGCGTGTACTCGCGGAAGATGTCGTACCGGCGCTCGCGCGTCGAGTGCTGCAGCCGGAAGACCGTGTCGGGGTTGAACAGGTGCGGCGAGCCGTCGCGGCGCCACTGGTACTCGCCGCCGGTCCACAGGCGC
>NZ_JAAYXO010000185.1 GCF_012515855.1 Gordonia sp. (in: high G+C Gram-positive bacteria) | reverse complement strand
GCAGGGCGTGCTCGCGCATCATCTGGACAGCGTCGTCGACCGAGCTGTCGGGGCCCAGAGACATCACATCGGGCGAGCAGGCCTGCCCGACGGTGGCGTGAGGGCCGGCCGAGTCGGCGAGGCAGCGCACGACGAGATCGCGGTCGGTGACGATGCCGCGCAGGCGGTCGTCGTCGACCACGAGCACGTCGCCGATGTCGCGGTCGCGCATCAGGCGGGCGGCGTCGGCGATCAACGCGTCGGAGCGGACGCTGGCGACCTGATCGGTCATCACGTCACGCAACATGGTGGTGGTCATAGGGGTCCTCCTGGATTGGGGTGGTTGCTGGTGACCTAGTGGTTGCGGAGAGCGTCGATCAGCTCGCCCTTCGACATCTTCGAACGGCCGTCGATGCCGATCTCGCGGGCCCGGTCCAAGAGTTCGTCCTTGGTGCGGTCCTCGTAGTCCTCCGCTGTGGCGCCGCGGCGCCCAACGGTGCTGCGGCCTTCGGCGGCCGAGGCGTTGGCGATCCGCGCCGCCTTCTCCTTGCTCGCGCCGTCGCGGCGCAGCGCTTCGTACTGTTCTGGATCCTTCACTGAGGGTCCGGGGCGTTTGCCAGGCATCGCAACGATCCTCCTCGGGCAACCGGGAGAACTCGCGCTACCCGCCGAGCCGCGTCGCGAAACGTGCGCCGACGCATGGCCCCGTCCACCGCGGGGTACTGCGAAGCCGGGCGGTTCACCAATCGAAATCAGGATGGAGCATCTGATGAAGGCAGTGACCTGGCACGGCAAGCGCGACGTACGCGTCGAGACCGTTCCCGATCCCACCATCCAGGAACCGACCGACGCGATCATCCGTGTGACGTCGTCGGGGCTGTGCGGGTCGGACCTACACCTGTACGACGTGTTGACCCCGTTCATGACCGAAGGCGACATCCTCGGGCATGAACCGATGGGCATCGTCGAAGCGGTCGGGAGCGCGGTGTCCCACATCGCACCCGGCGACCGGGCCGTGGTGCCGTTCAACATCTCGTGCGGGTCGTGCCCGATGTGCGACACCGGGCTGCAATCCCAGTGCGAGACGACCCAGGTGCGCGAACACGGCAAGGGCGCGGCCTTATTCGGCTACACGAAGCTCTACGGCCAGGTGCCCGGCGGCCAAGCGGAGTTCTTGCGCGTGCCGCAAGCCCACTACGGGCCGATCAAGGTTCCCCACGGGCCACCCGACGACCGCTTCGTGTACCTGTCCGATGTGCTGCCGACGGCGTGGCAGGCGGTGCAGTACGCGAGCGTTCCGCCCGGCGGATCGGTCGTGGTGCTCGGGCTCGGGCCGATCGGGGCGATGGCGTGTCGGGTCGCGGCACATCTCGGCGCTGGGTCGGTGATCGGTGTCGACCTCGTGCCCGAGCGGCTCGAACGGGCCAAGCGATACGGCGCCGAGGTGTTCGATCTGACGGAGTGCGATGATCGCGCCGCCGCGGTCGCCGCGCTCGCGGAGATGACGTCCGGCGGGCCGGACGCGGTGATCGATGCGGTCGGCATGGAAGCGCACGGATCGACCGGCGCCAAAGCGATGCAGACGATGGCCGGCCTCCTGCCGGACCGCGTGGCGGAGGGCATGCTGAAGCGCGTGGGTGTCGACCGATTGGCTGCACTCCTGCTGGCGATCGACGTGGTCCGGCGGGGCGGCACGCTGTCGCTGGCGGGGGTGTACGGGGGGGATGACCGATCCGCTGCCGATGATGGTCCTGTTCGACAAGCAGATCCAGATGCGCATGGGCCAGACCAACGTCCGCCGCTGGGTCGACGACCTCTTGCCGCTCGTGACCGAGCGCGACGTGCTCGACGTGGAGGGCTTCGCCACCCACCACGTGCCGCTGACCGACGCCCCGAGCGCTTACGAGATGTTCCAGCACAAGACCGACGGAGCGATCAAAGTGCTGTTTCAACCCACCTGACGTGACGCCCGATTGAACCGCCCGGCCGCGGGGCACCGTCCCACCATGGCGTGTTCACCAGTCCAGAGCATCCGCAAGATCCTGTTGCCGCTGGCGCTGGCCGCCGCGTGCACCGTCGGCTGTGCCGACGACGAGCCGACCGAGGAGGTACCCGACGCGACCCTCTCGGACCAGGAGTTCAACCCGGCCCCGGGCGCCTCGTCCGACCTCGGCGACGGCAGCGGCGAGGGCGGCAATCCGAGCGACGGCGGCAGCGATGACGGCGATTCCCCAGCCGGCAGCGTTGCACCCTGACTTGGGTTTCGGGCGGCGACGGTGAGGGCATCTCCCCGCAGCACCCCCGAGATCGAAGGAGTACGACATGAATGACAACCAGCTGACCGAACTGCTGCTGCAGGGCCTCGAGACCGAGCGCGGCGGCATCCAGGTGTACACCACGGCCATCAAATGCGCGGTCAACGATGACCTGCGTTCCGAATGGGAGGAGTACCTCGAGCAGACCACCCGCCACGAGCAGGTGATGACCAACGTGCTCGACGAACTGGGGATCGACCCGCAGACCGAAACCCCGGGCCGTGCGGTGGTGCGCCACATCGGCGAGTCGCTTGTGGCCGCCATGGAAATGGCCTTGGCGGCCGGACCGCCCGAGGCAGCGGAACTGGTCGCGGGTGAGTGCGTGGTGTTCGCCGAGACCAAAGACCACCTCAACTGGGAACTGATGGGCCTCGTGGCCGAGGACGCTCCCCAGGCGACCGCGGCGGTGCTCGAGGCGGCCAGCGACGAGGTGGAGGACGAGGAGGACGAGCACCTCTACCACTCCACGGGTTGGACACGTGAGCTGTGGCTCCAATCGCTCGGGCTGCGTTCGGTGCTGCCCCCGCCGGAGGAGCAGAAGCACGTCAAGACTGCGATCGGCGCCGCCCGCGCCAAGAACGCCCGCGACGAGATGGCCTCCGTATGACCCTCGCCAGCGGG
>NZ_JAAYXO010000184.1 GCF_012515855.1 Gordonia sp. (in: high G+C Gram-positive bacteria) | reverse complement strand
TTCGCGCCTGCGCGGCTCACGGCACCGCCGTGGAGATCAACTCCCGCCCGGAGCGTGTCGACCCGCCCGATGAGCTGATCACGATGGCCCGCGACCTCGGCTGCCTGTTCGCCATCGACTCCGACGCCCACGCCCCCGGCCAACTCCCGTTCAGCGTGCTCGGTGCGCAGCGCGCAGCGCAGCACCGGATCGCCCCGGACCGCATCGTGACCACCTGGTCGGTGGAGCGAATGTTGGCCTGGACCGGATGAGATTCGCATAATTATGCGGCACTGTTTTCCCGCACCTCCGGAATATCCCGATGTCACCAATCCGAGTGACACCCTTTCGTGACATTCACCCCTTTGTGCGATGGCAGATTATGCACGCGTGAGAATAGCCTCGGGAAGGTCCGTCAATGTCGACCTTCTGGAGAAATCACCTATGCTTTCCACCCGCAATCGCGTCCTGACAGCAGTCCTCGCCGGCGGTGCCGCCGCTACCCTGTTCGCCGTACCCGGCGTGGCGGGGGCCGACGGAACCAAGGGCCCGACGGGCCCCACCCAGCAGTGCAACCAGGAGACTAAGTCCGGCGGACAGGGTGTCACCACCACCAACCACGCGCTGGGCACGGCCGGGCCGACGTCGTTCACACTGTCGTACGACACGCGCAAGCAAGCTGATCGCATCGAGGTCTTCTATGAGGGCAAGCGAATCAAGAACACCGGCCTGGTCGGCGACAACCTCCGGGACCCCAATCGCCGCGGCGAGGGTTCCACGGTGGTGAACGTGCCGCGCGGATCGTCCGAGATCGTCACAGTCACGGTCACCGGCCCCGAAGACGGCACCATCTGGGACTACACCGTCCACTGCCCGAAGTAACCGACGAGCCGGGCCGCAGCACGCTCACCCGCGCGGCCCGACCACCCGGTATCGACCGATCAGGAACGCCCGGTTCTGCGCGGTCTCGAGGAGCTCGAAGTCGAACTGACCCGTGAACAGCGGGCGACCGGCGCCGAGCACCACCGGCGCGTACGAGACGACCATCTCGTCGAGCATCCCCGCCGACGCGAACTGAGCGGCGAGGTGACCGCCGCCGACGACCCAGACCCCCAGGTCGTCGGCGGCCTCCTCGATTCGGGCGCGGTGCTCGGCCGGCGTCCCGGCGATCAGCTCGATGCTCGGATGGACCACCGCGAGGTCGCGGTGGGTGAAGACGAAGGTGCGCTGCTCGGGATACGGCCAGGGGTCGTCGCCCAGGTGTCGGAGCAGCCATTCGTACGTGGTCGACCCCATCACGGTGACGCCGACCGTCGCCATCAGGTCGGCGATGGCGAACGGGCCGTCGTTGTCGATCGGTTGGGTCATCAGCCAGTCGAGCGAATCGTTCGGGTCGGCCAGGAAGCCGTCGAGGGTGGTCGCGGTGTAATAGATGTAGCTGGTCACGGGGTTCCTCCTCCTGTGTGGCGGCGATGCCACATGATCGGGTCGGGGTCGAGTTCCGGTGCGTGGACATCGATGCCCGCATCGCGCAGCATCCAGCGGGCAAGCAGTCGGCGGTGTGCCGAGTAGGTGAGCTCGTGGGCCACGATCTGGCCGAGCAGGAACGATTCCGGTGGATCGCACAGAGCGTCGACCACGCGGTCCGACCACGCTCCCCGGCGCTCGACGTCACGCAGCATCGCCAACCAGCGGGCCGACGTCACGGCATGACGTTCCCGCAATGCGGCGCGATCGTGCACGGGCGTCAGATCGGGCACCTCCTCGCCTGCGATGGTGGCCAGCCAGGGTTCCTTGCTGACGACGAGCTGCCACAGCACCTCGGCCAACGATTCGCTCGGGCCGTCGTATGTCCGCGGCGCGCTGCCGGGCAGCCGCACGCGCGTGTACTCGCTGTCGGAGAGCGGCTCGACGGCGTCGAGGAGGACGGCGATGTCCACGACGTCGTGCCTGGTCATCAGGGGGACCACCGCACCGGCCGGCCCGGCCTCCGAGGTGCCGACTTCCGCTGTCTCGCCCTCGGCGGTCGAATCGACATACAGCACCATCGGCGCGTGGAAGTGGATGCCGTTGGGCGCCGGCAGCCAATGTCCGGCGCGATCGGCGGCCGGAAGCGCCGTCGGCGGATGTCCGAAGGCCCGGGCGAAGGCACGACTGAAGCCCTCCACCGAGTCGTAGCCGTTGGCGAACGCGGCGTCGGTGACGCTGGTGCCGCGTTGCAACTGCCACGCCGAACGTTCCAGCAACACCCGCCTGCGCAGCGCCATCGGCGATTCGCCGCTCCCCCGTCGGACCTGCCGCGCGAAGTGGAATCGCGAGGTGAACACGCCGTCGGCCATCGCGTCCAGGCTGTCGTTGGCGTCGTCGAGGACGGCGTCGAGCAACCGGCGGAGCGGGTCGGAATCAGGCATGCACCGAGTATCCCCGCGACACCGCAATCCGCGCTTGACCGATCTTGCGCTGTCCGTGCGCCCGGACGTCGGCGGCGGGGCGGGGTCAGCGGTCCTTGGTGGCCTTGCGCTCCTGGGCGTTCTGCACCGACCGCAACTGCATCTGCGGATAGAAGCGGAACATCAGCCAGATCAAGGCGAACTCGAACAGGAGGGTGCCGAGCACCACTGTCGCGAACGCGCCCGCACCGAGCGTGTCGACCATGTCGCCGAACGCGTCCGGCCACACCGCCGCCGCCACACCGAGTTGGATCGACTGCACCACCAGGAAGATGCCGAAGCACAGACCGACCAACTGCCACCGCTCCTGTGGTGTCGGAACCCGGCCCTCGTTCTTGACGAACACCGAGA
Source organism: Gordonia sp. (in: high G+C Gram-positive bacteria) (assembly GCF_012515855.1). GTDB lineage: Bacteria > Actinomycetota > Actinomycetes > Mycobacteriales > Mycobacteriaceae > Gordonia. The sequence continues at coordinate 13,274 of NZ_JAAYXO010000184.1, read as the reverse complement.
TCGGATAGATCGCGGCGATCGCCGGGGCGATCATCAGCACGGCGGTGACGCCGTCGACGAACGATGCGAGCACGAAGTAGACGATGTTCAGCACGATCAATGCCACCAGGTAGCCGACCCCGTACCTCACCCAGTTCACGGTCCCCTCTTTTCGGTCCATTTCCCCTCAGTTCTCGTTCGGATCGCCGCGGCTGAACCAGCCGACCGGCTCTTACAGGTAGATGACGCTGACGGCGATGGCCGCGGCGCAGGCCGCGAAGAACACACCGAGCACGATCGCGTCGAGGCGACCGGGCCGCGACGGGTACGCGGTGAGCCGCCCGGTGCCGCCGCGCGCGGTGATGGCCTCAGCCATCTCCGAACTGCGTCGCATGGCCGACGACATCGCCGCGACGATGATGTCGAGGACCGACAACTCGGCGGACGGATGTCCCGAATCGGCGTTCGACTTGGGACGCAGCCGGTGCGCCGCCCACAGCAGTCGGATCTCCTCCACCAGGAGCGGCAGACCGCGCAGCGCCAACGCGATGGTGACCGCCCACTCGTCGACGGGCAGTCGGAGGATCCGCAGCGGCGACATCAGGCGGGCCAGCGCGGGCGCGAGCTCGGCCATCGGCGTCGTCCAGATCACCAGCACCGACATCGCCAGCACCAGCAGTCCGAGCACCACGCCGCGGAGGGTGGTCACGCCGCCGTCCACGCCGCGCGCGACCGCCGACCACGCGATCGACACCGCCATCAGCGCCCAGAACCACCACGGCGGACGCGGCAGGGCACCCACCGGGATTCTCGCGGCGAGCACGAAGATCAGAACGCACACGGCCACGAACCCGAGGCTCGGCCACGACGGGAGCACCCAGGTCATCAGGCCGAGCGAGAAGATGATGAGCAGTTTGCTGCCGGCCCACAGACGATGGACCGGGGAGTCGCCGGGGATCTCCCGAAGCATGGGCATCTGCATCACAGACCGCCTTCCAGCACGCCGTCGACCAGTTCGATCCGACGGTTGCACACTCGATCCATGGCCTCGAGGTCGTGCGAGATGATGATGATCGTCGCGCCCTTCTGTCGCAGCCCGGCCAGCACCGCGAGGACCTCTTCGCGGGCCTGCGGATCCAGCCCGGCGAGCGGCTCGTCGAGCACCAGCAGCTCGGGTTTGGAGGCGATCAGCGAGGCCAGCACCACGCGGCGCATCTGACCGCCGGACAGCGCGTCGACGCGGCGCGCGGCGATCTCGCGCGGCAATGTCACCAAGTCGAGCACCTGTCCGACCTCGGCAGTCCCGACGTTCAAGCCGCCGACGGCCATGATCTCGTCGGCCACCGTTGTCTTCTGCAACTGCAGGCGGGCGTGCTGGAAGCCGAGTCCGACGTCGCCGACTCGCTCGTAGGTGGGTTCGCCGCCCAGCAGGACGCGACCCGCCGTCGGCTTCACCAGGCCGGCGAGGATCCACGCGAGGGTCGACTTGCCGGAGCCGTTGCCACCGACGATCAGGACCCCGTCGCCGGCATTGACCCGCAGGTTCACCGACTTCAACGCGGTGACCTCCCACGGCGATCCGATCAGGTAGGTGTGCTGCAGGTCTTCGACCACCAGCAGGGCGTCGCCGTTCACGTCGTGATGCTGCGGCAGCGGCCGCGCGATCGCCTCGGGGCGCATCCATCCCGGGTGGTGCGCGACGATGCTGCCGGCCTCCAGGTGGATCACCCGATCCGCGGCGCGCGCCTCACTGTCGCGATGGGTGATCAGGACGACGGTGATGCCGCGACGCCGCGGTAGTTCGGCGAGGATGGCGATCAGGTCGGCGCGCCCCTCGGGATCCACCATCGAGGTCACCTCGTCGGCGATGAGCAGTTGCGGATCGCGAGCGAGCGCCGCGGCCACCGCGAGGCGCTGCTGCTGCCCGCCGGAGAGGTCGGTGGTCTCGCGGTCGCCGAGGCCGGTCAGACCCACCTCGTCGAGGAGTCCGTCGACGTCGACCTCGGTTCCCACCGGCAGCCCCCACACGAGGTCGTCGGCCACGCGCGCGCCGAGCATCTGCGCTTCGGGGCGCTGCAGCACCAACGCGGTGCCGCCCCGGCGACCGAGGCCGGGGGCGCCGGGGCGGTCGATGATGCCGATGGTCGGCTCCACGCCGGCGAGCAGCTTCGACAGCGTCGACTTGCCCGATCCGTTGGCGCCGACGATCGCGACGAACTCTCCGGTGTTCAGGACCAGGTCGAGCCCGTGCAGCACCTGGCGGTCGGAGCCCGGGTAGGTGTAGCCGACTCCGGCCATGCGCAGCGGCAACGGCCCCACCCGACGGTCGCCGTCGGCCACGCTGGCGACCTCGAGGGTGTCTTCCAACGGCACCTCGCGGAGCCGGTCCAGGATCTTGGTAAGGAGCCACGCGGCGATCCAGAGGGTCACCAGGCAGCCGATGGTGCCGGGGATCCACATCCACAGCCACCAGTTGTCGACGACGTTGCGCGAGACGGTGTCGAGAGCGTCGGCGACGAAGTCGAGTTTCACCGCGCGCACGGTCTTCGCGGCGCCGGTGAGCACGTTGTCGAGGATCTCCAGCGCCAGCTTCCGCAGCGGCACCAGCACCCACATCAGCAGCACCGACATGCCCGCGACGATCGGCGCGGCGATCACCGACATCAGGAACATCGCGAACGCACGACCGCCGCGGCGATGCACCTCGCCGACCAGGCCGCCCATCACCGCCGACGCGAGCACCGCAAACGCCGGCCCCAGACCGGAGACGACGAAGGTCACCGCGACCGTCGTGACGATCGCGGCGATCACCGCCCGCAGTCGCGTTCGCGCCGCGAGCAGCGCGATCGGCACCGGCGTCATGAACCCCAGGGCAGCTGCCAGCGGCACCACGGAAACGATGACGGCCGGGACCACGGTGAGCCCGCTGAAGATGGCGATGGCCGCGAACTCACGGGGTCGCAGGCGTCCCGTGGGCGGCGCCGGAGCGTCGATTACTTTCCTGACCACCTGTCCATTGTGCCGGTATCGCCACCCGACACCGATTCACGCGGTGGCCCGACGGCAGGTTTACGGCTACCCGAAGCCGTTCATCTGGGCCCCCGACCTGCTGTTTCGCAGCATTTCCAGGTGTTGCATACGGCACACGAGCCAACCTAGCGTTGCCTTATGTTCGCTGCCCTGATGCTGAGTTTCGGCGTCATCTTCGTCGCTGAGCTGGGTGACAAATCCCAGCTGATGGCCATGACCTACGCCCTCCGCTATCGGTGGTGGGTGGTTCTGAGCGCCATCCTCACCGCCACCGCGCTGGTGCACGCGGCCTCCGTCTTCTTCGGCCACTTCCTCGGCTTGTCGATCCCGACCGATCTGATGGCGATCCTCGCCGGCCTCTCGATGCTCGTGTTCGGCCTGTGGACGCTGCGCGGTGACGAGCTCGACGACGAGGAGGCCTCCCGCGCCAAGCGAGTCGGGGCCTCCGTCTTCCTCGCGGTGATGAGCTCGTTCATGCTCGCCGAGCTCGGCGACAAGACGATGCTCGCCACCATCACCCTCGCCACCAACAACGACTGGATGGGCGTCTGGATCGGCTCGACCATCGGAATGGTGGCCGCCGATGCGCTGGCCGTCGCCGTCGGACGCCTGCTCGGCAAGCACCTTCCGGAGCGGACCATCGCCGTCGGCGCCGCCGTCCTGTTCTTCGTCTTCGCCGCCTGGCTGCTGTTCGAGGGCCTGACCGGTGCCTCGACGCTCGCCCTCGCGCTCACCCTCCCGGCAGCGGTGCTGATCACCGCGATCGGCGTGGTCTGGATCCGGGCCACCCACGCGCGCCGCCGCGCCGAAGCCGCCGCCTTCGTCCCCAGCGACGCAGCCGACGCGACCTCCCCGGCTTCGAGTCCACACCCCTCCCCTGAACGATCGCTCGGTCGGTGACGATTATTGAGTTAGAGTGACCTTCGTTGTGCCCACACGGTGGGCTCGTCTTCTGAAAGGAACTCATCCATGGACGTCACCGGTTCCGCCGTCATCGTCACCGGCGCGGCCTCGGGCCTCGGCGCCGCCACCGCCAAGCGCTTCGCCGCCGACGGTGCCACGGTCTTCGGCATCGATCTTCCCCAGTCGATCGAGAAGGCCGAGGCCGTCGCGAACGTGAACCTCGTCGCCGCCGACGTCACCAGCGAGACCGAGGTTCAGGCCGTCGTCGATCAGATCGTGGCCGCCGAGCTCCCGCTGCGCGTCGCCGTGAACTGCGCCGGCGTCGGCTGGGCGGCGCGAATCCTCGGCAAGGAGGGCCCGCACGACCTCGAGCTGTTCCGCAAAGTCCTCGACATCAACACGGTCGGCACCTTCAACGTGATGCGTCTGGCCGCCAACCGCATGCAGCAGGAGTCGGCCGCCACCGACGACGGCGCGCGCGGCGTCGTCATCAACACCGCCTCGGTGGCCGCCTTCGAGGGCCAGATCGGTCAGATCGCCTACGCCGCCAGCAAGGGCGCCGTGCATGCCATGACCATCTCCGCGGCCCGCGACCTCGCCCGTGTCGGCGTCCGCGTCTGCACCATCGCCCCCGGAACCATTGCCACCCCGATGCTCGCCGGTATCACCGAGGAGTTCAAGAAGACCCTCGAAGCCGGCATCCCGTTCCCGCAGCGTCTCGGCGAGCCCGCCGAGTACGCCGATCTGGCGGCGTTCATCGTGGCACACAACTACCTCAACGGCGAAACCATCCGGATGGACGGCGCGCTGCGCATGGCGCCTCGCTAAGCAGTTTCTCTGAGGTAAGTGAAACTAGGTCGCGAGCAGATCCGCCGCCAGCGGCAGCGTCAACACCTCGTCCGACGCGATCCATTCGCGGAGCACCTTCGTGGCGCGGACGTCGTCCTCGTTGTAATCGAGGAGGCGTTCGCGCTGCGTCAGGTCGAGGTCGGCGCCGTCGAGCGCCACCGCCGCGGCGTACCACTCCATCGAGGCCTCGCCGCCGGCCTCGTCGTCGCGCCAACCGAAGCCCGCGACCGGCGCGATCCGCTTCAATCCCTTGCCCCGGGGGCAGACGAAGTTGTCGCTGACGGCTTCGAAGATGTCGATCCACTCCTTCGACGCGATGAACGCGTCGACGGTCTGCCGGGACGGCACGCCCGGCATGTCGCCGAAGCGGTCCGCACTCCCCCGCAGCCAGCGGTTCTCGGCGTGCTGCGAGTAGCAGTAGGCGGCGAAGGTCTTGCCCGCCGCGTGCGCGGCGTTTCGCTCGGCCATCAGCCAGGCCCAGAACTCGGCGAACGACCGCCCCTCGTCGCGCGAGGGCAACGGATCCCACGTCACGAACGGCCGGTAGATCACCTCCCGGCCGGGGTCGGTGTTGTCGGTCAGCAGCGTGCCCCACATGTACGCGCCGCGCTCGGAGAAGCTCTCCATGTCGACGTCCACCTCGATGTCCGCACGTTGCACCCGCGGGCGGTCGTGCCGACGGACCAGCGGAATCCCACCGACCCAGCACTTGGCGGCGACCACCGTGTCCGAGAACGGGATGGCGCCCACCCATTCCTCGGGTTCCCGGCCGCGATAGTCGGCCAGCTGGTCGATGGTCACGATCCCGGCGTCGCGCAGCACCTGGCCCTGATTGCCCCCGACCACCAGGCTCACGTCGCGCGTCTGCGTGAGCTCGGCTTCGCAGCGCGGCCACCAGTGACAGCTGCGACATTCACTGACCTTGCGCGGACCGGTCTCGACGCGGCCCTCGGCGATCGCCCGACGTCGCTCGAAGGTGTCGTCGTACTCCTGCACGGTCTCTCCGCCGAGCTGCACCTCGACGATGCAGTCGGCGTCCAGCCCGATCAGCCCGCCCAGCGCTTCGGCGCGCGGAGCGTGCAGCCGACCGAGGTCGTCGAGCATCGCGGCGAGCTGCGCCAGCCGCATCACGTCGCGACGTTGACTGCGCAGCGAGCGCGTGGCGTCCGGCGCGGGGTCCCAATCCGACAGCGGGCTGGTCCGCAGCGACGGCGGCTCTCCGTTGCGGGGCTCGGTACCGTTGGTGACGCGGTGGTTGACGATGATGATCGGCACGTAGCCCTCGCCCACCCGCACCAGCGCTTCGGCGTGGCCGCGGCGGCCCCGCTCCACATCGGTCGGCAACGACGCCTGCAGGATCCAGCGCACGCCCGCGTCCATCGCCGCCCGCGTGGCCTCGACCCGCTCGCGGTGCCCGTCCGCCTCCACCAGGACGACGGTGCCCTCACCGCGCTGTGCGTTGGCTTCGTACAGCCTGGCGATCACCTCGCGGCGATGACTCTGAGCAGCTTCGATGCGACGGTTGGCCTCGGCGGTTTCGGTCGTCGACGTCGTCGATTCCGCGGGAGCGAAGTCGAGTGCCAGACGGTGCTCACAGCCGGTCAGGTTCCGCGCGCCGAGAATCGCAGATCCCACGTGACGGGCCTCGACTTTCCCTATCGCCGGCAACGCGGCCACACCGGGCCGAGTTGTTCATTACCCACTGAGACTATGCAAAGCTTGTGACAACTGATCGATGGAGTCGGGTATCCGACGGGAAAGGTCACCATGGGGTTGCTGTCATCCACCAGCGCGAAGCGAGCTGAGCGCAAGGCTGCCGCCAAGATTCGGAAGGCCGAGGAGAAGGCCATCCGGACGCGCGCAAAAGTCCAGGCCGAGGCCGAATCCCGCGAGAGCCGCAAGGCCGCGAAGCGCCAGTTGAAGGACGAGCACAAGTTCACCAAGCGCACGCACAAGCAGGATCGCAAGACTGCCAAGGCCACGGGCAAGGTGCAGCAGAAGGTCGCCGCCGCCGAGGCCAAGACGATTGCCGAGCAGGCCAAGGCCGACGCCGCGAAGGCGTTCTTCACCCCGGCCAAGTTCAAGCGCTACCTGACCGTGGCCCGGATGGTGGCGCCCGTCGTCGTCCCGATCGCTTACCGCGCCGCCGTCAACGCGCGCAGCCAGGTGACGGTCGTCAAGGCGAACCGCGCCGGCGTTCCACCCGCCCTGCTGACCCAGTACGGCGGTCCAAGCGCCACCCTGCGCGCCAGGATCGCGGCATGTCAGGCGACGGCCGCCGAGGTGGCAGGCCTGGAGCAGACCGCTGAGGGCCGCGACTTCGTTGCCGCGATGACCGCGCGCCTGGACAACCTCAAGGTCGCAGCCGACGCCGCCGACACGATGCCGCCGCAACAGCGCAAGAACGCACAGCGCGCCATCGACAACGAACTCACCGCCATCGACAACGACCTACTCGCCCGCTTGAATGTGAATCCGACCACTGTAGGCTGACCGAGTGATCTTGCGCCGAACGCTCGTCCTGCTGTCCTGCATCGTCCTCACCGCGACCGGCCTGGCGGTCGGCGGCGCATCGACAGGTCAGGCACCCGCGGGTGCCGCCCCCCGTTGCGCCGACGTGCACGTGCTGTTCGCCCGCGGCACCGTCGAGACCGCACCGCCGCTGGGCCTGACCGGAATCGCGTTCACCAACGCGGTGCGCGGTCGCCTGCCCGGCAAGTCGGTGCGCGTCGAGGCCGTTCGCTATGCCGCGAGCGCCAACTTCAGCAACAAACTGGCCTTCGCCCATTCGTTCATCCGCGGCGTCGAGTCGGCGCAACGTCGAATGCGGTCCATCGCCGCCGCCTGCCCCGACACCGACATCGTGCTCGGCGGCTACTCGCAGGGTGCGGCACTCGCTCAGTATGCGGTCAGCGCGCAGGTTCAGGTCCCCGAGCGGTACCAGCGGTACCGCTCGTACGTCCCGCGGCCGCTCCCCGCGAGCGTCGCATCGCACGTCGCAGCCGTGGTGCTGTACGCACCGCCGTCGCCGCACTTCATGCGCCAGGCCGGCGCGCCGGCTGTCGTACCGCTGGCCGCGTACCGCGGCAAGACCGTCCGCTACTGCATCCAGGGCGACACCATCTGCAACGGGGCTCGCCTCGGCGGACCGAATGCCCTTCACCTGCTGTACTCGGTGAACGGTATGGCCGATCAGGGGGCGCGGTACGTGGCGCGACGGGTGTAGCGCTCAACTCAACGCGATCAGCGCCAACGGGTCCGCCAAGACCTCGGCCACCGTCGCCAAGAACTTCGAACCCTGCTCGCCGTCCACCAAACGGTGATCGAACGACAGGCTCAGCGTCGTCACCTCGCGCAGCGCGATCTCGCCCTGCCACTCCCAAGGGCGACGGCGGACCGCGCCGAAACAGAGGATCGCGGCCTCGCCCGGATTCAGGATCGGGGTACCCGCGTCGACGCCGAACACACCGACGTTGGTGATGGAGATGGTGCCGCCCACCAGATCGGCGGGCGGGGTGGTACCCGCCTTGGCCAGCGCGGTGAGGTCGCTGAGGCGCTCGGCGAGGTCGCGCAGGCTCAGCTCGTGCGCGTTCTTGATGTTGGGAACCATCAGCCCGCGCGGCGTGGCCGCGGCGATCCCGAGGTTCACATAGCGCTTGGTCACGATCTCCTGCGTGGCGTCGTCCCACGTCGAGTTGAGCGACGGATTGCCGCGCAACGACACCAGCAGCGCTTTCGCGACCAGCGCGAGCGGCGTGATCCGCACGCCGTCGAACCGCTTGTGCTCGGTCAGCTTCGCGACCAGGTCCATCATCGGGGTCACGTCGACGTCGACGAACTCCGTGACGTGCGGCGCAGTGAAGGCACTGCGGACCATCGCGTCAGCGGTGCGGCGTCGCACGCCGCGAATGGGGGTGCGCTCTTCGAGTGCTCCCGACGGCGCGGAGTGAACGGCGTCGGCACCGGCGCCCTCGTGACGCTCCAGATCGTCGCGGGTCACCTGCCCGGACGACCCGGTGGCCGTCACCTCGGTGAGGTCGACGCCCCGCTCGCGGGCGAGCTTGCGGACCGGCGGCGCCGCGAGCGGCTTCACCGACGGCACGGTATCCGAATCCCCAACGTCTGAACCCCCAGCGCCCGAACCTCCAGCGCCCGAATCTGTCGGCGCGGGCGCCGCTGGTTCAGGGGCCGCGACCTTGCGGCGGCGACGGCCGGCGCGCTCCTCGGCCACGCCGTAGCCGACGAGGACCGGGGTGCGACCGGCAGGCTCCTCGCCGGTCTCGGCGCCGTCGGCGACCTCGACATCGATCAGCGGGCTGCCGACGTCGAGGGTCGCCCCCTCGGCAACGTGCAGCTTCACCACCGTGCCCGCGTAGGGCGACGGCAGTTCGACGGATGCCTTGGCGGTCTCGACCTCGGCGATCTCCTGGTTCAGCTCGATCACGTCGCCGACCGCCACCGACCAGGTCACGAGTTCGGCGTCGGTCAGGCCCTCCCCGAGGTCGGGCAGATTGAAGGTCTCGATGACGGGCATGCCGGGTCCTTCCGCGAGTCAGTCGGCGAACGTGCGGTCGACGGCGTCCAGGATGCGGTCGACGTCGGGCAGGAAGTGCTGTTCGAGCTTCGCCGGCGGATAGGGGGTTGCGAACCCGCCGACGCGCTGCACGGGCGCTTCGAGGTGATAGAAGCAGTCGGTCGCCACCCGCGCGGCGATCTCGGCGCCGACCCCCATGAACACCGGGGCCTCGTGCGCGATCACCAGGCGGCCGGTGCGGCGCACCGAGTCGGCGACGGTCTCCATGTCGAGCGGGGCGATGGAGCGCAGGTCCACCACCTCGACGGAGCGGCCCTCCTCCTCGGCCACCGTGGCGGCCTGCAGTCCGGTGGCGACCAGCGGCCCGTACACCAGGAGCGTCACGTCGGTCCCCGGCCGGGTGATTCGCGCCCGGTGCAACGGGTACGCCTCACCGGCGTCGAGGGCGGCGTAGTCGACCTCGCCCTTCTCCCAGTAGCGACGCTTGGGTTCAAAGAACAGCACGGGATCGTCGGAGGCGATGGCCTGCTGGATCATCGTGTACGCGTCGGCGGGATTGCTGCAGCTCACGACGCGCAGCCCGGCGGTCGCGGCGAAGTAGCCCTCGGGCGACTCGGAGTGATGCTCGACGGCCCCGATGCCCCCGCCGAACGGGACGCGAATGGTGATCGGCATCTTCACCGCACCGGCGGTGCGGTAGTGGAGCTTGGCGACCTGCGAGACGATCTGGTCGAAGGCCGGGTAGATGAAGCCGTCGAACTGGATCTCGCAGACCGGCCGGTAGCCGCGGAACGCGAGCCCGACGGCAGTCCCGATGATCCCGGATTCGGCGAGCGGGGTGTCGATGACGCGCCGGTCGCCGAACTCGGCCTGCAGTCCGTCGGTGATGCGGAAGACGCCGCCGAGCTTGCCGATGTCCTCGCCCATCAGGATCACCTTGTCGTCGTCGGCGAGCGCCTTGCGCAGCCCGGCGGTCACGGCCTTCCCGAGCGGGACGCGAGCGGCCGCGGCAGACATCAGGACTCCAGGGCCTCGAGGTAGGCGGCGTACGCGCGACGGTCGGCTTCGATCTGCGCGTGGGGTTCGGCGTACGCGTTGTCGAAGATCGACAGGGCGGGCGGGTCGCCCAGTGCCAGGCAGCCGCGACGCAGTTCGGCCGCGGCCGCGACGGCATGCTCGCTGATCGCCCGGACGTCGTCTTCCGACAGCGCCCCCGCCGACTCCAGGAGCAGTCGAATCCGCTCGATGGGATCCTGACGGATCCACTCGGCGTCGTCGTCGGAGGTGCGGTAGCGGGTGGGGTCGTCGGAGGTGGTGTGCGGGCCACGACGGTAGGTCACGGCCTCGATGAAGGTGGGGCCGCCGCCCTCGCGGGCGAGTTCGAGTGCGGCACGGGTGACGGCGAGGACCGCGAGGACGTCGTTGCCGTCGACGCGGACGGTCGGCATGCCGTAACCGCGGCCGCGATGCGCGATCGGGGTCTTGCTCTGCAGCGTGACGGGCTCGGAGATGGCCCACTGGTTGTTCTGGCAGAAGAAGACGACGGGAGCGGCGAAACTCGCGGCGAATCCCATGGCCTCGGCGACGTCCCCCTGGCTGGTCGCGCCGTCGCCGAAGTAGGTGATGACCGCGGAGGCGGCGCCGTCGAAGGTGATGCCCATGCCGTAACCGGCCGCGTGCAGCGTCTGAGCACCGATGATGATGGCCGGGGTGGCCATGTTGTACCGATTCGGATCCCAGCCGGAGAGCGACGTACCGCGCCAGAAGGGCATGAGCTCGGCGAGCTCCACGCCGCGGCAGTACGCGACGCCGTGCTCGCGATAGCTCGGAAAGACGAAGTCGTCGGCCTCGAGCGCCCGTGCCGATCCGATCTGCGCGGCTTCCTGCCCGAGCAGCGGGGCCCAGAGCCCGAGCTGCCCCTGGCGTTGCAGGGCCGTGGCTTCGGCGTCGAGACGACGCACCACCACCATGTCTTCGTAGAGTTTCCGTAGATCGTCCATGCCGATGTCGTCGACGTAGGTCGAGAAGTCAGGATGGATGTGGCGTTCGCCGGCGATGGTGACCAGCTGGACGATTTCGTCGATGTCAGACACGACTGCCTCCTTGGGACGTCTGCGTGGATCGCACGCTCCGTGTTCCTGTGGTAACCGTCTCAACTCCTGTCAGGGTGCACAAGGTTGTTTCTCTTTCTTGCGCAGTCTGACCAGTTTTCCGACCGCATAACGGGTAATACTGGTCTTTATGGCCAGATTGGATCGGACCGACGCTCGTATTCTGCGAGCCCTATGCGCGTTTCCCCGCGCCACCGGCGTGCAGCTCGCCGGGCTGGTGAACATGGCACGCAACACCGTCCAGGCGCGGCTGGGTCGCTGGGACACCGAGGATCTGCTCGCGCCCTTCGACCGGCGCGTCGATCCTCGCGATCTGGGCTACCCGCTCCGCGCGTACATCGCGGTGGTCGTGGATCAGCATCGCCTGGAGGAAGTGGTCGAATCGCTGGGTGAGATCCCCGAAGTCCTCGAGGTGGTCGGCATCTCCGGCATCGCCGACCTGCAACTCCTGGTGGTCGCCGCCGACGCCGACGACCTCTACCGCATCGCCGGCCAGGTCCTCGGTGTCTCGGGCGTCGATCGCACCACCGTCTCCGTGGTGATGCACGAGGCGATCCCGTATCGCACCCTTCCGCTGATCGACCGCCTCGCCGGCTCTCCGACCACCGACTGACCGGCTCAGCGCTCACCGAACGCGACCCGCCTACCCGGCGATCACCACGACGCCGCCGGTCGGGACTGCCTACCCTCGAAGATGAAGACGCCTCTCGTCACCTCGAACTGCCGAAGGGAATCTCATGAGCACCACCGCGCCCACCGCCTCTCCCGACTACGACACCCTCGTCATCGGTGGCGGCATCGCCGGTGTCTCCGTCGCGTACGAACTCGCCGAACATCAGTCGGTTGCCGTCGTCGAACGTGAGTCGACCCTCGCCTTCCACACCACCGGGCGCTCGGCCGCGACCTTTCTCGAGAGCTACGGGAACGCCGTCGTCCGTGCACTGACCCGCGCCAGCCGCGACTTCTTCGTCGCGCCGCCCGATATCGTCGACGGGCCGCTGGTAGCCGACCTTCCGCTGCTGATCATCGCCGAGGAGTCGGAGGTCGACGGCTTGCTGGCACTGCATCAATCGGTGAACGGCGGCCCGGCCCGCAGTGGAACCATCGAACTGATCGACGGCCCCGACGCACAGGCCTTGAACCCGATGCTGCGCCCGGGCTACACCGACCGGGCAATGGTCGACTTCGGCTCCATGGAGCTCGACGTCCACGGCCTGCACCAGGGCTACCTGCGCGGTCTCCGACGGCGCGGCGGCGCGGTCTTCAAGTCCGCAGGGATCGTCGCAGCTCGACGCGAGCGGTCGCTGTGGATTCTCACCGACGCCACCGGCCAAGAGTTCCGCGCGCGGAACGTCGTCAACGCCGCGGGCGCGTGGTGCGATGAGGTGGCCCGGTTGTTCGGCGCCGCCCCGATCGACATTCGGCCGCTGCGGCGCACCGCGTTCATGGTGTCGGGACCGCGCGAGCGTCCGGCAGGCTTCACCTCGGCGCGCCACACGATGACTCTCTCGGCCAGCGAGGACTTCTACTTCAAACCCGACGGTGCGAGCTTCCTGTGCTCGCCCGCCGACGAGACTCAGCAGGAACCGGCCGACGCCAAGCCCGACGACCTCGAGATCGCGCGCGCCATCGAGCGGCTGAACGAGGCCACGCTGCTACAGGTACGCAGTGTCGCGACGGCGTGGGCGGGCCTACGCAGCTTCACCGCCGATCGCACGCCGGTGGTCGGACCCGACCCGGCGGTCGACGGCTTCTCCTGGTTCGCAGGCCAGGGCGGCTACGGGATTCAGATGGCACCGGCACTGGCGCGTGCGGGAGCCGCCCTCACCCTCGGTGACAGCTTGCCGACCGACCTCACCGATATCGGA
>NZ_JAAYXO010000183.1 GCF_012515855.1 Gordonia sp. (in: high G+C Gram-positive bacteria) | reverse complement strand
CCGTCGCGCTCCATCCGGGCCACGGTCTGCGAGACGGTCGGTCCGCTCTGCTCGAGCCGCTCCGCGATGCGCGCGCGCAGCGGGACGATTCCCTCCTCTTCGAGGTCGTAGATCGTGCGCAAGTACATCTCGGTGGTGTCGACCAGATCGTTCACGAGTGCCTCAGTCCTTTCGCCACAGTTCAGGTTACCCGGATGCAGTGACCACCGAGGCACGTGTGTCGCGCGCCGGAGCTTTCACGAGAATCTTGCGGCACGAGACACTAGCGTGCAGGTGTGACGTGCGAAGTGGAGCAGCAGTGAATACGGCGATCATCTGGAGTGACGAGTTCCTCGACTACAAGTGGGCGTACACGCACCCGATGAGTCCGATCCGCCTGGCTCTGACGATGGACCTGGCCCGCAGCCTGGGTGTGCTGGACGGTGTCGACACCGTCGCGCCGCTGCCGGTGGACGACGAGACGCTCCGGACTGTGCACACCCAGGGCTACATCGACGCCGTTCGTGCTGTCGGCTCCGGAATGGCGTCCCTGAGCGGCCCGATGCTGGAGCGGCTCTTCGGGCTCGGGAGCGAGGACAATCCGGTCTTCGACAACATGCACGAGGCGGGCTCGATGCTGGTGGGCGGGACTCTCGCGGCCGCGCAGGCGGTGCACTCGGGGGCCGTGCAGCGCGCGGTCAACATCGGGGGCGGCATGCACCACGCGATGGCTGGTCACGCTGCGGGTTTCTGCATCTACAACGATGCCTCGATCGCGATCGAGTGGCTGCTGGCACAGGGCTACGACCGCATCGCCTACGTCGACATCGATGCGCACCACGGGGACGGCGTTCAGGTGCAGTTCGAGAACGATCCGCGGGTGATGACCATCTCGCTGCACCAGCACCCGGCGACACTCTGGCCGGGCACCGGCTGGCCCACCGAGGTCGGCTCCGACCGCGCAGCGGGGACCGCCGTCAACGTCGCATTGATGCCGGGAATCGAAGACCGACTGTGGCTCAGAGCCTTTCACGCGGTCGTCCCCTCGATGATCGCCGCGTACAAACCACAGATCCTCCTCACGCAGATCGGCGTCGACAGCCACCGCGCAGATCCGCTGACCGACCTGGCCCTGACCGTCGACGGCCAGGCCGCGGCGATGCGCGCTCTGCGCGACCTCGCCGACAAGTACTGCGAGGGACGGTGGATCGCGGTCGGCGGAGGCGGCTACGGCGTCATCAACGTGGTTCCGCGGGCCTGGACCCATCTGATCGCGACGGCCCTCGACCGCGACGTCGACACCCGGACGCCGGTCGGTGCGGAGTGGATGGAGACCGCCGTCGACCTGGCGGGCAAGGTCCACCCCGACTACGCACGTCCGCCGGTGGGCATGATGGGAGACAACGGCGACGTCGGCTACGTGCCCTGGGACGGGGACGCGGGGGCGCCGCCGCCGGCCGGCATCCCCGATGCCGCTCAGCAACAGACCGACCGCGCGATTCTGGCCACCAGGCGCGCGGCCTTCCCCCTGCACGGACTCGACCCGGAGGACCCTCGTGACTGACGCTCCCACTCCTGACGCCGCGGACGCGACCGACCCGGCCGGCGAGCAGGCCGACCACGCCGATCGGGGTGGCACCGGCGAGGGAGCCCGCGAGCCCGGCGCTGACAGGTTCCCGCGGCACTGGGCCGCCGACGTGCTGGCCTCCGACGGCGGTGTGGTCCACCTTCGGCCGATCACTCCCGCCGACGCCGATGCCCTGGTGCGCTTCCACGAAGGACTCTCTGAGCGCACCCGGTATCTGCGCTACTTCGGCCCGACGCCGACGTTGCCGGCGCGCGAGGTGGTGCGCATGACGACCGTCGACTATCGCAATCGGGTGGCGTTCCTCGCGTGGCTGGGCGACGACGTCATCGCGATGGGGCTGTACGAAGGGCTGGAGGCGAGCGGCAAGCCGGGCTCGGCCGAAGTGGCCTTCGTCGTCGCCGATGCGCACCAGGGCCGCGGACTGGGCCCGATCCTGCTCGAGCACCTGGCCGGAGCGGCCGCTGAGAACGGGTTCACCAAGTTCGAGGCCGAGGTCCTGTCGGAGAACCCGAACATGGTCGCGGTGTTCAAGGATGCGGGCTACCAGGTGAGCCGGGCCTTCGACGGCTCCACGGTCCATGTGGAGTTCGAGATCGACCCCACCGATGCGCTGACCTCGGTGCGGAACGCGCGCGAACGGGCGTCGGAGGCACGCAGCATCGCCAACCTGCTCCGGCCGCGCTCGGTGGCGGTCATCGGCGCCTCGGTGGACCCGAGGAAGGTCGGTCACGTCTTGCTCAGCAACCTGATCGCGGGTGGATCGACCGGACCGGTCTATCCGGTCGGGCAGGCCCGCTCGGTCAACGGGATCCGTGCGTATGAGCGTGTGATGGACATCCCCGATCCGGTCGACCTGGCGGTGGTGGCCGTGCCGGCGTCCGGGATGACCGACGTGCTCGACGACTGTCTGGCCAAGGGCGTCAAGACCCTGGTCGTGGTCTCGTCCGGCTTCGGCGAACTCGGTGCCGAAGGCCTGCAGACCGAGCGTGCGCTGCTGCAGCAGGTGCGCGCGCACGGGATGCGGCTGGTCGGGCCGAACGCGCTCGGCGTCGTGAACAACGACCCGGACGTCCGGCTCAACGCCACTCTGGCACCGCGGATCCCGGGTCCCGGGCGCGTCGGCTTCTTCTGCCAGTCGGGCGCCCTGGGCATCGCTATCCTGGCCACTGCAGCGCAACGCAACCTCGGCCTGTCGACGTTCGTCTCGGCCGGCAACCGCGCCGACGTCTCGGGCAACGACCTGCTGCAGTATTGGGACTCCGACGATTCGACCGACGTCGTGCTGCTCTACCTGGAGAACTTCGGCAATCCGCGCAAGTTCGGCCGGATCGCCCGCCGGGTGACGCGCAACAAGCCGGTGATCGCGATCAAGTCCGGCCGCGGCGCCATGACCAGGGTCGGGGAGCAGGGCGAGCGGTTCGGCGCCGTCGACGACCGCATCGCCCAGATGGTGCTGGCGCAGGCCGGGGTGCTCCAGGTCGACACGCTGTCCGACCTCTTCGACGCGGCCACCGTCCTGGCGTATCAGCCGTTGCCGGTCGGTCCGCGCACCGCGATCATCGGCAACTCGTCGGTGATCGCCGCACTCGCGGCGAACACCGCGCGGAGCTCCGGCCTGGACGTGGTGCTGCAGGTGGACTTGGGGCCTGGCGTGACCGAAGAGGATCTCGCCCAGGCGGTCTCGACCGCCGTCGACGATCCCGGGGTCGACGCGGTGATCGTGGTCTTCGTGCCGCCGGTCGCCGTCGACGCCGACGGCTATTCACGGGCGCTGATGGGGGCGGTCACCGGAAGCGTCGAGTCGGCCGGCAAGCCGATCGTGACCACCTTTCTGGCGGTCGAGGGCATCCCGGAGGGATTGTCGATCCCGGGCGAGTCCGGGATGCCCACGCGCGGCTCGATTCCGTCGTACCCGACTCCCGAGCGCGCCGCCGGCGCCCTAGCGCTGAGTTGGCGGTATGCCCGCTGGCGTACCCGGCCCGACGCCGAAGAGGTGTTGCTGGAGGGGATCTCGACTGAACACGCGCGCAGCTATGTGCGCGAGCTGATCGGCGAGGGGGCTCGTGAACTCACCTCCGTGGAAGCGGCCACGGTGCTGGCCTGGTACGGCATCGACGTGGTCGAGTTCCGTGAGGCGTCGACGCTGCACGAGGCCTCGTCTGCTGCCCGTGAACTCGGCTTTCCGGTCGCCGTCAAAGCCACCGGGCGCGACTGGGTCGGTCGGCTGGACCGCGAAGGCGCCCGGCTGGATCTCGGTGACGCGACGGCGGTGATCACCGCCTTCGCCGAGTTGCAGCAGCTGACCGGGGAGACGACGCTGCAGGTCCAGCGCATGGCGGCCAAGGGCCTCGGGGTGTGTATCCGGGCCACCGAGGACAGCTCCTACGGGTCGGTGATCTCCTTCGGGCTGTCCGGCAGGCTCTTCGAGTCGCTCGGAGATCGCAGCTATCGTGCGGTCCCGCTCACCGTCGACGACGCCCGCGACCTGCTCGCCGAACCCCGGTCGGCGCAGATGCTGGCCGGCGGGGCGGGTGAGCCGCCCGCTGACGTGGAGGCGCTCATCGACATGGTGCTGCGCGTATCGGCACTGGTCGAGGAGGTCCCGGAGATCCGCGGGGTCAACCTGGACCCGATCCTGTCGTCGGACGGCGGCACGGAGGTACTGGCTGCTCAGATCACCATCGGCCCGGTACCGGCGCTGGCCGACACGGGTCCGCGTCGCTTGCGCTGACCGCCGACGACGCTCGACGACGAGGTCCCCGCTCTCCGGCGGAGAGCGGGGACCTCGTGTCTGCGGCGATCGCGGCGGCGGTCAGCTGGCGTACGCGCGGAGTTTGTCGGCGCGGTCGCCCTGACGCAGCTTGCCCATCACCTCGCGCTCGATCTGACGGACTCGTTCGCGCGACAGTCCGAAGGTGCGGCCGATCTGGTCCAGGGTGCGCGGCTGACCGTCGTCGAGGCCGAAGCGCAGGGTGATCACCTGGCGTTCCCGCTCGTCCAGCGTGCTCAGGACCTTGCGGATGTCCGAGTGCAGCAGGCTGGAGATCACGACGTTCTCGGCGGAGGTGGCTTCGCTGTCTTCGATGAAGTCGCCCAGCGGCGCCTCCTCGTCGGCGCCGACCGGCATGTCCAGGCTCACCGGATCGCGGCTGTGATCCATGAGGTCGGCGATCTTCTCGGCCGGGATGCCGGTCTCGGCGGCCAACTCGTCGTCGGTCGCCTCGCGACCGAGCTGCTGGTGCAACTCGCGGCGGATCCGGGCGATCTTGTTCACCTGTTCCACCAGGTGGACGGGAAGACGGATGGTGCGGCTCTGGTCGGCCATGCCGCGGCTGATCGCCTGGCGGATCCACCAGGTG
>NZ_JAAYXO010000182.1 GCF_012515855.1 Gordonia sp. (in: high G+C Gram-positive bacteria) | reverse complement strand
TTCACCCAGTCCGACCGCGGTGACCTGTTCTCCGCCGCCGCGAACACGCTGCTGCTGGTGCTGGTGAGCGTGGCGATCCTGGGTCTGCTGAGCCGGATCCGTTCGCGCGCGCAAGTACGCTGACCGTCGCCCGTCCGAGACTCCGAAACCCCCGTCCCGAATGTCGAGGCGGGGGTTTCGGCGTGCTCAACTCCGGCGCGATCAGAACCGGCAAAATCAGAATCCGGCGACGTCGACGATCTGTTCTGCCGCGAGGGCGGGGGTCAGAGACCCGCCGAGCACCTCGGCCTCCACCCGCCGGCGGACCGCACGCACGTCGGGGTCCTCCTCCAGCTTGTTCAGCATGGTCTCGCGGACCATGGTCCACATCCAGTCGACCTGCTGCTGAGCACGCCGAGTCTCGAAGAGTCCCGCCGCGGTGAGCGTCTCGCGGTGCTTGAGGATCGCCTCCCAGTACCCGTCGACGCCGGTGTTCTCGATGGCGCTCATCGTCAGGACCGGCGGGTGCCAGAGCGCGTCGTGCGGGTAGATCAGGCCGAGCGCGTTGCGCAGCTCGCGGGCCGCGCCACGCGCCTCGTTCACGTGCTTGCCGTCGGCCTTGTTGACCACGACGATCTCGGCGAGCTCCAGGACGCCCTTCTTGATGCCCTGCAGCGAGTCACCCGTACGAGCGAGCGTCAGGAAGGTGAAGACGTCGACCATGTTCGCGACGCTCACCTCCGACTGGCCGACGCCGACGGTCTCCACCAACACCACGTCGTAGCCTGCGGCCTCCACCAGCACGATGGTCTCGCGGGTGGCCTTGGTGACGCCGCCGAGCGTGCCCGAGCTGGGCGACGGTCGGACGTACGCCTGCGGCGCCGCCGACAGCTGTCCCATTCGCGTCTTGTCGCCGAGGATCGAGCCCCGAGTCCTGGTCGACGACGGATCGACCGCCAGGACCGCGACGCGATGCCCCTGCTCGATGAGGTGCATCCCGAGGGCTTCGATGGTGGTCGACTTGCCGACCCCGGGGACGCCGGTGATGCCGACGCGGAACGACTTGCCCGCGTGCGGCGTCAGGTTCAGCAGCAGCTGCTGAGCTGCCGCCCGGTGGTCCGGGCGCAGCGATTCCACCAGGGTGATCGCCTTCGCGAGTTGAGCCCGATCACCGGAGAGGACGCCCTCGGTCAACGCATCGACGTCGACCGGGCGCCTCTGCGGGCGGGCGGCGTCGCCGCTCACTCGCCTGCTGCGGCCAGTTCCAGGCCCAGCTGATCTGCCAGCTTGCGAATCAGATCCACGGCGCTGTCCGCGATCACGGTTCCCGGCGGGAAGATCGCGGCGGCCCCGGCCTCGTACAGCTCGTCGAAGTCACCCGGCGGAATGACGCCGCCGACGACGATCATGATGTCGTCGCGGCCGACGTCGGCCAGTGCCTTCTTGAGTGCCGGGACCAGGGTGAGGTGACCGGCCGCGAGCGACGAGACGCCGACGACGTGCACGTCGTTGTCCGCCGCCTGGGTGGCCACCTCTTCGGGGGTCGCGAACAGCGGGCCCACGTCGACGTCGAAGCCGAGGTCGGCGAACGCGGTGGCGATCACCTTCTGGCCGCGGTCGTGACCGTCCTGGCCCATCTTGGCGACGAGCACGCGGGGACGACGGCCCTCGGCGTCGGCGAACGCGTCGACCACTGCCATGGCGTCATCGATGTTGCTCACGGAATCACCTGCTTCGTTGCGGTACACGCCGCTGATGGTGCGGATCTCAGCCTGGTGACGACCGTAGACCTTCTCCATCGCGTCGGAGATCTCACCGCCCGTCGCACCGTGGCGTGCGGCGTTGATCGCCAGCGCCATCAGGTTGTTGTCGAGGTTGCTGCCGCCGGGCTCGGCGGCGGCACGGGTGAGATCGGCCAGCGCGGCGTCGACCGCCGACTGGTCACGCTCGGCACGCAGCTTCTCGAGCTTGGCGAGCTGTTCGGCACGCACCTTGGAGTTCTCGACCTTGAGGACCTCGATCTCCTCGTCCTCCGCCACCCGGTACTTGTTGACGCCGATCAGCGGTTGCTGACCCGAGTCGATGCGTGCCTGGGTGCGGGCGGCCGCCTCTTCGATGCGGAGCTTCGGCAGACCCTCGTTGATGGCCTGCGTCATGCCGCCTGCCTCTTCGACCTCGGCGATGTGCGCCCGGGCCTTCTCGGCAAGCTCGTGGGTGAGCCACTCGACGTAGTTGGATCCGGCCCACGGGTCGATGGGACGCGTGGTGCCCGACTCCTGTTGCAGCAGCAACTGGGTGTTGCGAGCGATGCGAGCCGAGAAGTCCGTCGGCAGCGCGATCGCCTCATCGAGGGCGTTGGTGTGCAGCGACTGCGTGTGGCCCTGGGTGGCGGCCATCGCCTCGACGCAGGTGCGCGCGACGTTGTTGAAGACGTCCTGCGCGGTCAGCGACCAGCCCGAGGTCTGCGAGTGGGTGCGCAGCGAGAGGCTCTTGCTGTTCTTGGGCTCGAACTTCGCGACCAGCTCACTCCAGAGGAGACGCGCGGCGCGGAGTTTGGCGACCTCCATGAAGAAGTTCATGCCGATGCCCCAGAAGAACGACAGGCGCGGTGCGAACTGATCGATGTCCAGGCCCGCTTCGAGGCCGGCACGGATGTACTCGACGCCGTCGGCGAGGGTGTACGCGAGCTCCAGGTCGGCCGTCGCTCCGGCCTCCTGGATGTGGTAGCCCGAGATGGAGATCGAGTTGAACTTCGGCATCTTCTGACTGGTGTAGGCGAAGATGTCCGAGATGATCCGCATCGACGGGGCCGGCGGATAGATGTAGGTGTTGCGGACCATGAACTCTTTCAGAATGTCGTTCTGAATGGTTCCGGCCAGCTTCTCCGGCGGCACGCCCTGCTCTTCGGCGGCCACCACGTACAGCGCGAGAATCGGCAGCACGGCACCGTTCATCGTCATCGACACCGACACGTTGCCGAGGTCGATGCCGTCGAACAGTTGACGCATATCGAGGATCGAGTCGATCGCCACGCCGGCCATGCCGACGTCGCCTGCGACGCGCGGATGATCGGAGTCGTAGCCGCGGTGGGTCGCGAGGTCGAAGGCCACCGACAAGCCCTTCTGGCCGGCCGCGAGGTTACGGCGGTAGAAGGCATTCGACTCGGCGGCGGTCGAGAAGCCCGCGTACTGGCGGATGGTCCACGGCTGGTTGACGTACATCGTCGGGTACGGGCCGCGGATGAACGGAGCGGCGCCGGGGATCGAGTCCAGCGGGTAGCCCTCGCCGGCGGCGACCTCGTCGCGGTCGGCTCTGGTGAACACCGGCTGCACATCGATCTGCTCGGGGGTGTTCCAGGTGACCTGCTCGGTCGAGTACCCGTTGGCCGAGGCCAGGGCCTCGGTCTGGTCGGCGCCGGAACCGGCCGGAGCCGCGACGGTGTCGCCGGTCAGTTCGACGTCGGCGAAGTTCGGAAAGGTGTCACTCATGCGGATGCACTCCCGCCATCGGTCAGTTGATCGAGAAGTTCGGTGAGGGTCGCCACGGCGTCGATTCCGACACGGAGCGAACCGTCCACGGGGTCGGCGCCTTCCGGCCATTCGCGGCTCGGACCGGCCAGCAGCACGCTGGTCACGCCCGCCGCGCGGGCGGCGGCGAGAGCCGCGGGTCCGTCGCTCGCGTAGCGCTTGGCGGTACCGCAGATCACGGCGACCGTCGACGGGTTGTCGGAGACGAGCGCGGCGATGCCGTCCGCGTCCACCGGTCCCGGGTTGACCGCGGCGATGCCGCCCGCGGCCAGCAGGTTGGCGACGAAAGTGGTGCGTCCGTTGTGCTCGGCGACAGAACCGAGCGGCAGCATCAGGACCGCCGGACGGGCGCCTCCGGCGGCGGCCGCGTCAGCACGGTCGCGCAGTGCCTCGAACTGGCGTCCCACGCGTGCCAGTTTGGGGGTGGCCGTGCTGAGGTCGACCGAGGTCGCAGTGCCTGCCGGACGTGCGGTCTCGTCGAGGTTCGGGAACTCGCTGACACCGGTGAGCGGTGCGCGGCGATGCGCCACCGCGACGTCGCGCGCGGCCAGGGATTCGGCGATCTGCTCGCCGACCCAGCCGTCGGCCACGGCGGACTCGAAGCCGCCGCGGCGCTCGATCTCGGTGAAGACCTCCCACGCCGCGGCGGCGAGGTCGGCGGTCAGCGATTCGACGAACCACGAGCCGCCTGCGGGGTCGAGCACCCGACCGAGATTCGACTCCTCGAGCAGCAGCAGCTGGGTGTTGCGTGCCATGCGGAGCGAGAACGACGGGTTCGACGACCGCTGGTCCGCGGGCAGTGCGGCGTCGTAGTTCAGGACGGTCACCTGGTCGGCGCCGCCGAGGCCCGCGCCGAACGCGGCCACGGTGGAGCGCAGCATGTTGACCCACGGGTCACGCTGGGTGAGCATCGCCAGATCGGTCACCGCATGGGTCACCGCGGCGCCCGCGTCCGCCTCGCCGAGCACATCGGCCACACGCGACCAGACGGTGCGCAGCGCGCGCAGCTTGGCGATGCCGGCGAACTGATCGTCGTCGATCGAGACGGCGAAGGTGATCTGCCCGAGCGCCTGCGCCCGCGACATGCCCGCGGCGACCAGATCGCGGACGTGTGCGAGGGCCGCGGCGACCACGAGGCCGAGTTCCTGCGGGTTGTTCGCGCC
>NZ_JAAYXO010000181.1 GCF_012515855.1 Gordonia sp. (in: high G+C Gram-positive bacteria) | reverse complement strand
GGCCGACGTCGACGGACTCGGCGCCATGTTCCATCGCTTGTCGGACCTCGACCTCACACTGATCCGCGAGGACCTTCACGACCCGGCGCACGTCAGGTCGTTGGCGCAGGCGCCCGATCTGCGCTGGGTGGCCGTCGACGACGGCGCCGTGGTCGGCTGGGCCGCAGTCAACCGGCTGCCCGGCTGGTCGGACCACGTCGGCGAACTGCGGATCGTGGTGGACCCGTCGTCGCGCGGCAGCGGCCTCGGTCGCGACCTCACCAAGCGGGCGTTGCGGGACGGCTTCAACGCGGGCCTCGGCAAGATCGTCATCGAGCTCGCCACCGACCAGGAGGGCGTCATCGAGATGTTCTCGAGCCTCGGATTCACCGGCGAAGCACTGTTGCGGGACCACATCCGCGACCGCGACGGTGAACTGCGCGATCTCATCGTCCTGGCGCACCACGTGCGCGAGGGTTTCGACACGCTCGACGTGATCGGCGTCGCCGACGCTCTCGGCTGAGACCGCACTCCACAGCCCCTACGTTTCTTCGTCAGTTGATTCAGGAGACCCACCTCATGTCCGCAGTTATCGACAGCTTCCGCCTCGACGGCAAGGTCGCGCTCGTTACCGGCGCCTCGAGCGGTTTGGGCGTCGGCTTCGCCAAAGCGCTCGCCGGGGTCGGCGCCGACGTCGTCCTCGCCGCCCGGCGAGCCGACCGCCTGGCCGAGACCAAGGCCGAGATCGAAGCGCTCGGGCGTCGTGCGCTCGCCGTCAGCACCGATGTCTCCGACCCCGATCAGTGCACCGCCGCGGCCGAGGCCGCCATCGCGGAGTTCGGGCGTCTCGACATCCTCGTCAACAACGCCGGTGTGGCCACCTCGGTGCCCGCGCTGCGCGAGGCGCCCGACGACTTCCGCCAGGTGATGGACATCAACCTCAACGGCACCTACTGGATGGCACAGGCGTGCGCGCGAGTGATGCAGCCCGGCAGCTCCATCGTCAACCTCGCCAGCATCCTCGGGATCACCAGCGTGCTGATGCCGCAGGCCGCCTACTCGGCCAGCAAGTCGGCAGTCATCGGCCTGACCCGCGACCTCGCACAGCAGTGGACTCCGCGCAAGGGAATCCGCGTCAACGCACTCGCGCCGGGCTACTTCGAGTCGGAGATGACCGGGGAGTTTGAACCCGGCGTGCTGGAGAAGTACATCGTGCCGCGTACGCTGTTCGGGCGTCTCGGCAATCCAGGCGAGCTCGATGCGGCACTGGTGTTCCTCGCCAGCGACGCGAGCAGCTACATGTCGGGAGTGACTCTGCCCGTCGACGGTGGCGTCCTCACCAACTGACAGGAGACATCATGAGTACAACGGCGGCAGTGCTGCCTACCGCAACGACACCTGCGGCGAAAGCCGCAACCACCAAGCGATATGTGCGCAAACCGGGTCTGGCGCTGGCCACCACCGACCTCGCTCGGTCGATGTGGGAGTTCGGGGCCTATGCCTGCACGTGGCCCGCGATGGCGACCGTGCCGGTGAGCGGCGACTCGCAGCCGGTGTTGGTGCTGCCGGGATTCGGGACGTCGGATCTGCTGACGTCGCCGCTTCGTGCCACGCTCACCCAGCTCGGTTATCCCACCTACGGTTGGCGCCTGGGCATGAACATCGGGCCGACCGCCCGCATCCTGGACGGTATGCGCGGCAAGCTCGAGCGCGTGTACCAGCGTCGCGGTCAGCCGGTGAGTCTGGTCGGTTGGAGCCTCGGCGGCATCTTCGCGCGGGAACTGGCGCGCGAGCGGCCCGAGATGGTTCGCCAAGTGATCACCCTCGGGAGTCCGTTCCGGATGGAGACCCACGACCAGAGTCGTGCGAAGGCGGCGTTCAACTTGTTCTCGGGTCAACACGCGCAAAGCCTGCAGACCCCGCTCGAGGTCGATACGGCGCCGCTGACGATGCCCTCGACGGCCTTCTACAGCAAGCTCGACGGCGTCGTGGCCTGGCAGGTCTGCCGGGAGAAGCCGTCGGAGCTCAGCGAGAGCATCGAAGTCCTCACCTCGCACCTGGGCTTCGGGCACAACCCCGCCGCGGTGTGGGGTGTCGCGGATCGACTGGCCATGCCCGAGGGCGAGTTGTCGCCGTTCAACCCGCCGTTCTGGCTGCGGTCGGCGTTCCCGCACCGCAGGTAGCGGAGCTCAGCTCGAGGACAGCCGGTCCTTGAGTGCTTCCACCAGCGTCGGGACCTCGCTGCGAGCGGGATCCTTCATCGCGGTGGCGAGTTCGACGTCACCCGACTTCGCCAACTCGACGAGTTCGGCGAGGGCGTCGGCCTGGGCGCCCGGTGCGCTCAGTTCGGCCAGATAGCGGTCGTGGAAGGCGTCGTACTGGTCGGGGTGGGCGTGATACCAGGTGCGTAGTTCGCGTGTCGGCGCCACTTCCTTGAGCCAGCGGCCGATGCGTGGATCGTCTTTGCGCATGCCGCGCGGCCACAGGCGGTCGACCAACACGCGGCCGTCGCCAGGATCGTCGTAGACGCGGGCGATCGAGATCGTCATTCTTCGCTCCTCTCGTCGTCCGGTCGGTTCGTCCATCGCCGACGCTACGCGACCCGGACGCCCCTCGACAGGCGTTGCGCCGGGACGCGGAGACGCCGGCTCGCGACCCACAGGCCGATGCCGCCCAGTGCCAGATTCACCAGGAGTCCGAGGTACCAGCTGTGCCCGATGTAGCGCATCTCGTGGCGGGCGTCGGCCGCGCGGCGGAGGCTGTACCAGTCGTCGCCCTGCGCCGTTTGCTCTGCACAGGTGTGGTCGGTGATATTCGGGCCCGCTCGCGCCATCGAGAGGGCCTCGCCGCCGAGTGACGCTCCGCCGTTCACCCGGCGGGCGGCGTCGAGATAGACGCCGGACGAGACCGCGTCGCCGACCACCAGCAGCGGATTCGGGAGCAGCAGCCACCATGTCCATTCGGTGTGCAGGAACGACTGCTCCCGGGGCGCGTCGTCGCATGATCGAGCGGAGCCGAGGGTCACCGGTTCACCGGGCGCGAACACCGTCTGCGGCTCACGGACCTCGTGCTTCTGCGTCACCAGGGGAACCGTCATGCCGAAGACGATCGGCAGTCCGATCAGCAGGGTCAGGACGGTCGCCTGCGTCAACATCGCCGATGCTGCGGGCCGCGAGGTGATGGCCGAGAAACCGAGGCCGATCGCGCAGTAGGCCGCAAGCAGCAGTGCGGTGACGACGATGCCGAGCACGCCCGCGACGATCGACATCGGACCCTGGAACAGGCCCCAGAGCAGGTAGGGCAGCGCCACCCCGATCAGAACCAGCGATGCCAGCCACGAGCCGAGGAGTTTGCCGACGGTCAATTCCACGGAGGTGATCGGCGTGGCCTGGACCAGCGCGAGGGTCGCGTCGCGGCGGTCGCCGTTGATCGACGTCGCGGACATCGTGGGCGCCGCGGCGAGGCCGAGGAACAGCACGATGCCGAGCGTCAGGTCGTACAGGTAGCGCGCCCAGTCGCGGTACGGCACACCGACGACTCCGACGGTCAAGAACAGGGATCCGAGGATCAGCAGGCTGATCAGGGCGAACAGGATCGCGAGGGTCCACTTCCAGCGCGTGGACCGGATTCGTTGGCGCACCTCGAGTCCAGCGATGGTGGTGATCGCGGCAACGTTCATGTCAGGTCCTCTCGGCGTCGAGGTCGAGGTAGACCTGCTCGAGGTCGGTGCCGACGCGCGAGAACTCGGCGATCGGATGACCGTCGCCGATGAGCTTCGCGAGGTACTGCGCGGCGGCGTTGTCGTCGGTGAGTTCCACGGTCACCGCGCGGTCGGGCGGTTCCCCGGCCCGCCGGATTCGCCACGACGCGTGCTGCATCGGCTGCGGCACCTGCGTGCTGCCCGCTCTCATCAGGACGATGTGATCGGCCATCTCGTCGAGTTCGGAGAGAATGTGCGACGACACCAGGATGGCGGTCCCCGCATCGGCCAGGCGTCTCAGGAGATGACGGAGTTCGATGCGCGAGCGGGGGTCCATGCCGGATGCCGGCTCGTCGAGCAGCAGGATCCGCGGATGATTGATCAGTGCCCGAGCCAGGCCGAGCCGCTGCTTCTGGCCGCGAGAGAGTCCTGACGCCGGATGATCGGTGAACTCCTCCAGATGGACCAACGCCAGGAGTTCTCGCGTCCGGGCGTCGGCGGCCGCGCCAGGCATCCCGTACAGCTTCCCGAACGCCACCAGGATCTCGCGCGGGGTCAACGACTCCCAGGTGCCGAACGCGTCGGGCATCCAACCGGTGGTTCGCCGGAGTCGAGTGTGATCCACGGGCGCGCCGTCGAACTCGATTCGTCCGCCGTCCGGTGCGAGCAGCCCGGCGAGCATCAGCAGGAGCGTGGTCTTGCCCGCACCGTTGGGCCCGACCAGCCCGGTGACGGTCCCCGGGTGCAGGGCGACGTCCGCGCCGGTCACCGCGTAGCGGCCCCCGAACGACCGCACCAACCCGGTCGCGGTGAGGACCGGGCCCGACATCGCGACGCCGGGCCCGGTCAACGCCATGCCCTGCCCCTACGCGATGCCCTGTCTCTCTGTGAAGCCCTGTCGAGGGCCTCGCCGACGAAGCGCAGCGCTCCGCCCTGCCACACCCCGAGATTGTCGAGCATCGCGTGCCCGCCGCCGGTCACCGCGAGGTAGTCGGCGTCGAACCCGCGGGCCACCAACTCCGCAATGCCCTTCTCAGTGCGCGGTGCGCGCGTCACCGTGTCGGCGTCGCCGTGAATGGCGCGGACGCGGACGCCCTCGCGGATCTGTCGCCAGTCGGCGAACTGCCACCAGGGGGCCAGCGCCAGGACGTCGGTGACCCGCTCGTCGGCGCCGAGCTGCGCGGCGATCCGACCGCCCATCGAGTGCCCGATCACCGCGATCGGCACGCCCGGATGGTCGGCGGCCAGGGCGTCGAGCGCCGCCCGCGCGTGCGGCATCGGACTGGCCTGACCGCCGTTCCAGCCGTAGACGCGGTACTGCGCCTGCCGCACCCGCACGCGGGTGCCGAAGCGCGCCTGGATCGACGCGGTGAACGGATACATCCGCAACGCCGAGCCCTGCGTCGGCGAGAACTGCCGGTAACTGAAATCGGTGCCGCCCGGCAGGACCAGGACAGCCAGGTCGGGCGACGATCGGTGAATCGGTGCCAGCAGGGTGTTCAGAAACAAAGATCGCCGCTCACTGTCGGGTCCGAGCCGCGGGCACAGACGCTTACTTGTAGTCGTAGAAGCCGTGACCGGACGCGAGTCCGAGACGGCCCTTGTCAATGTAGTTCTCCTTCAACCATGCGGCGAGCTTCTTCGTGTCGTCGTCGCCGGCGGCCATGATGTTGTACGGCGTGGTGAGCCCGATGATGTCGTAGATCTGGAACGGTCCGACGGGCGAACCGGTGCTGATCCGCCAGACGTTGTCGACGTCCTTCGGCTCGGCGTAGCCGCCCGCGGCGAGCCCGGCGGCGGCGTTGAGGAACGGCACCAGCAGCGAGTTCAAGAGGTAGCCCGCCTTCTCCTTGTGGATCGGGATCGCGACCATGCCGATCTCGCCCGCGAAGGCGACCACCGAGTCGAAGACGGCCGGTGAGGTCTCGGGCGTGCCCATCACCTCGGCGGTGTTCGCGCTCCATACGCGGTTGGCGAAGTGCAGGGCCAGGAAGCGGTCCGGACGGCCGGTGGCGTCGGAGATGTCGCTCGGCAGGAGGGTCGACGAGTTGGTTGCGAACACCGTCCGCTCGGGGGCGGCCTCGCCGACCTTGGCCCACGTGCTGCGCTTGAGGTCCAGGATCTCCGGGATCGCCTCGATCACCAGATCGGCGTCGGCGACCGATGCGGGGAGATCGTCGAAGTAGCTGATGCGGGAGACGGCCGCGTCGACCTTCTCCTGGGTGGCTGAGGCGACCTCGGCGAGGTAGGTCTTGGTGAGTCCTTCGAAGCGTTCCTTGGCCGCGTCGAGTGCCGCCTGGTTGATGTCGTAGACGGAGACGTCGAAGCCGGAGTAGGCGGTCTGGAAAGCGATCTGCGATCCGAGGACGCCGGTGCCGAGAACAGTGATCTTGGTGTATTCGCTCATGCCTTCGACGGTAGGCGTTTTCGGGTGGATTGCCCGGTGAACGTGACGATTGAGACAGGGCGGTTCAGAGGTGACCGGCCGGTGGCAGAATCGGTCACATGGCACACCCGAGAGCAGGCACCCCCGCGACCGCCGATGATCTGATCGATGTGGCGGCTGTGGAGGGCGCTTACTACGACATCGCGCCCGATCCGTCGAACCCCGATCAGCGCGTCGTGTTCGGCACGTCGGGGCATCGCGGGTCGAGTCTGGACGGCGCGTTCAACGAAGCGCATGTGCTCGCGATGACACAGGCGATCGTCGAGCATCGGGAGCGCGCGGAGGTCGAGGGCCCGGTGTTCATCGGGTTCGACACGCACGCGCTCTCCCTGCCTGCGTGGCGAACGGCAGTCGAAGTGCTGGTTGGTAACGGGGTCGCGGTGTTCACCGCCGACGGGGACCACTTCACCCCGACCCCGGCGGTCAGTCGTGCGATCCTCCGCTTCAACCGCGAGAACCCGGGGGTGCAGGCCGACGGCATCGTCGTCACGCCGTCGCACAATCCGCCCGCGGACGGCGGGTTCAAGTACAACCCGCCGAGTGGTGGACCGGCCGACGCGTCGATCACCTCGTCGATCGCCGCCCGCGCCAATGAGCTCCTGGAAGGCGGCCTGCGCGATGTGCAGCGCATTCCGTTCGAGCGAGCCCGGACCTCGGAACTGGTCATCGACTACCCGTTCCTCGACGAGTACGTCACGGCGCTCGGCGAGGTGGTCAACATGGACGCGATCCGCGCCGCCGACGTGCACATCGGCGCCGACCCGCTGGGTGGGGCGTCGGTGGCGTACTGGGGAGAGATCAAGGACTTCTACGGACTCGACTCCATGACGGTGGTCAACCCGGCCACCGATCCCGCGTTCGGCTTCATGACCCTCGACACCGACGGCAAGATCCGGATGGACTGCAGCTCGCCGAATGCGATGGCCTCGCTGATCGCCGCGCGCGAGTCGTACGACATCGCGACCGGGAACGACGCTGACGCCGACCGCCACGGCATCGTCACCTCCGACGCGGGCCTGATGAACCCCAACCACTACCTGGCCGTCGCGATCGACTACCTCTTCACCCACCGCGAAGGATGGAGTGCGGCGTCGGCCGTCGGCAAGACGCTGGTGTCGTCGTCGCTGATCGACCGCGTCGCCGCGGGCATCGGCCGCCCGCTGGTGGAGGTGCCGGTCGGCTTCAAATACTTCGTCGACGGGCTGCTCGACGGCACCATCGCCTTCGGTGGCGAGGAGAGCGCCGGAGCCTCCTTCCTCACGTTCGAGAGTAGGCCGTGGTCCACGGACAAGGACGGCATCATCATGAATCTGCTGGCCAGCGAGATCCTCGCGGTCACCGGGCAGACGCCGTCCGAGCGGTACGTCGACCTCACCGAGCGCTTCGGTGAGACCGCCTACGCTCGGATCGATGCGCCGGCGGACCGTGAGCAGAAGGCGCGGCTGGCGAAGCTGTCGGCGAGCCAGGTCTCGGCGTCCGAGCTCGCGGGCGAGCCGATCACCGCGGTGCTCACCGAGGCCCCCGGCAACGGTGCGGCGATCGGCGGTTTGAAGGTGACCACCGAGAACGCCTGGTTCGCCGCGCGCCCGTCGGGTACCGAGGACGTCTACAAGATCTACGCGGAGTCGTTCAAGGGCGCCGACCATCTCGCGCAGGTGCAGTCGCAGGCGCAGGAGCTGGTCGACTCGGTGCTGGGGTCGGCAACCGACTGAGCGGGTCTGAGCGGGCCTGCCGCTACAGTCGACACTGTGACCAACGGCAAGAAACCGCGTGAGAATCCCGACTACCAGCCGCAGGCGGCGGGCGCGTCGTCGTATCTGTATGTCGGCATCGGACTGCTCGTGGTGGCGGCCCTCGCCATCGGCGGATTCTTCTGGATGAACAACAAGACGTATCCGCCCGTCGACGACAAGGTCCTGACCGAGAACGCCTCGTTCATCGTCGGCGACCGGACCGCACCGGTCACCATCGACATCTTCGAGGACTTCAACTGCGAGCACTGCGCGGCGTTCGAGAAGGGATCGAGCGCCGCGATCCGGCAGAGCGTGATCGACGGCGAGATCCGGGCGCGCTACCACGTGCTGAACTTCCTCGACTCGTCGTCGGACTCCGGCGACTTCTCGTCGCGGGCGGCGGGCGCGGCACTGTGCGTGGCCCGGAACGACGACCGCGAGGTGTTCTGGAAGCTGCAATCGGCGATCTTCGCGAAGTCGGGCGACGACCTCGACAACCGGCAGCTCGCCGATCTCGCGGCGACCGCGGGCGCCGGTCCGGCGAGCGTCGAGTGCATCGCCTCCGGACAGCTGGTCGACGAGGCTCGAACCATGGCCGAGGCATCGCAGGGGCAGTTGAGTAATTCCAACGAGGGCCGGGTCTCCACGCCCACGGTGCTGCTGGCGGGCAAGCCGGTCGACGGGATCATGGACGGGTCGGTCTGGCTGGAGCAGATCGTCGCGGGGGAGCGACCGACTTCCTGACGACTATCGGCCGAACGGGCGAGCGATTCTCGTAAGGTGGCGGACGTGAGCATGGAGAGCGGAGACGACGACGTCCGTGTGGGGCATCCCGAGCGGGAACGTGCCATCGAGCTGATCAACGACGCTTTCTCCCGCGGCTACCTTGACATCGTCGAGTTCGAGGAGCGGTCGGGAATCGTTTACGAGTCACGCACGCGGGGTGCGCTGCGCACAGTGGTCGTCGACTTGCCGAACGGCCACATGCTGTTCCCGGACGCGCCGGTGGTCGGTGGCGGTCAGATGGTGCACGCGGAGTACGGGGCGGCGAAGTACGGGACACGACAGTACGTTCCGGCGGAATCGGTCACGGCGGACTGGGACACCCAACGTCGCAAAGGGGCGTGGACCGTACCGCCGCGCATGGTGCTCTCCGGCGAGATGGGCACCTTCAACTTCGACTACCGTGCGGCGATCTTCACTGCGCCGCTCGTCGAGCTGCACCTTCAGGTCAACGCCTCGACGGTGAAGCTACAACTCGGCCCCGATCACGAGATCCGCTACGACACGCTCGACAAGACACGCTGGTCGACGCTGAAGGACAAGGCGGGCGCCGCTGCTCGGCCCGGCGGGCCGGTGGTCCAGGTCACCGGATCGTTGGCCTCGATGAGCACCTTGAC
The DNA here is from genome assembly GCF_012515855.1 of Gordonia sp. (in: high G+C Gram-positive bacteria). Lineage (GTDB taxonomy): Bacteria > Actinomycetota > Actinomycetes > Mycobacteriales > Mycobacteriaceae > Gordonia. Next base: position 4,029 of record NZ_JAAYXO010000181.1, on the reverse strand, counting down.
GATCAAGCGATCCTGAACCACCTGCCGCTGGTCGGGCACCGACCTACGGTTCGGCGATCAGCTTGTAGTCGGCGATCAGCTTGCCGACCTCGTTGTCGGTGGACTTCTCGAACAGCTTCTCTCGGAGGAAGTGCGGTCCCGGCAGCTCCACTTCCTCGCCGTCACGGAGCCGCGCCGTCGCGTTGAGCAGTTCGCGGACGTCGTAGGTGGATCCGTAGACCTCAGGGACGCCGCGCTCGATGTCGAGGAGGGTGTACACCGCCTCCATCGGGGTGCGGACCGAGTACTCGGTGGTGAAGATGCAGTCCCGGGTCGGGCTCTCGGAGAACTGGCCGATGAACGCGAAGTTCACCGAGCCCTCGGGCACCACCGCGGGGCGGTCGCCTGCCTGGCGCGGCATGAAGAACGCGGTCACGTACGCCGTCGACGTCCGAGAACAGCGCGTACACCCAGACGACGATCTGGTCGTCGGGCTGCTGCTTGAAGTGCGGCTGGCGGTTGACGGTCCAGCTGAGCAGCCAGCTGGAGTCGCGGGCGGTGACGATGCCGCCGGTGACCACCTTGCCGCTGAACGGGTCGCGCTTGCAGATCTTCTGGATGTACTCCGGGATCCGTCTGTCCAGCGTGGTGACGGTGCAGGACTCCCACTTGGTGGCGTCGATGTCGCCGGCGAAGACGTCGGGCCTGCCGAACGCCGGGTCCTTGGCCGAGATGGTGCGCCACAGATCCCACGCGGGCGCCGGCCCCCGGTTGAGTTGCGCCGGGGTGTGATGATCGCCTTCGTCGGAGTTCTCGGTGAGCGACCCGATGGTCATGAAAAGGAGATCGTTCTCGCCGAGCTCCTCCTTGCCGTTCTGCCCGTGGGACGTCCAATGGATGCGGGTGGCCTGCTTGCGGTCGCCCCGGATGTCGAAGTCGACGTCGGTGACGACGGTGGAGAACTCGAACTTCACGCCCTGGTCCAGCAGCCAGCGGTACAGCGGCAGCACCAGCGACTCGTACTGGTTGTACTTGGTGAACTTCAGCGCCGAGAGATCCGGGAGTCCCTTGATGTGATGGATGAACCGATGCAGGTACAGCTTGAACTCGAGTGCGCTGTGCCAGTTCTCGAAGGCGAACATCGTTCGCCAGTAGAGCCAGAAGTTGCTGCCGAGGAACTCCTCGCTCATCACCCCCTCGATGGTCTGGTTCTCCATCTCCTCGCGCGTCGCCATGAACAGCTTGACAATGTCCTTCTGCGCGGTGTCGGAGAGACCGAACTTGAAGTCGGTGTGCGCGTCCTGCCCCCGCTCCTCGGTGACGCGCTGCAGGGAGTAGTTGGGGTCGTCGCGGTTGAGCCAGAAGAACTCGTCCAGCACGCTGGCGCCCTCGATCTCGATCGAGGGGATCGATCGGTACAGATCCCAGAGGCACTCGAAGTGGTTCTCCATCTCCCGGCCGCCGCGGATCACGAAGCCCTTCTTCGGTTCCTTGATGCCGTCGAGCGCGCCGCCGGGCAGATCGAGTTCTTCGAAGATGGTGATCTTGTCGCCGGCCATCTGGCCGTCACGGATCAGGAATGCTGCGCCGGACATCGAGGCGAGTCCGGCTCCGACGAACCATGCGGTCTTGTCGTCGACTCCTGCGGGCTTGCGGGGACGAGCGAAAGCCTCGTAATTGCCTGCGCTGTAGTGCATGGATTCTCGGCTTCGAGCCGGGCAGCTGAGTCGGACGGTCGGGGCGGGCGGAACCTTCTGGTCGACGGTAGCGAAGCTCCGCGGCGTTTTCGGTCGACTCGGACTATTCGGTCCTGGGGATTCGGGAGTCGCCGCCGACGCGAAGGGAGGCGGCCGAATGCCCTATCACCTGCTGATTTGTTACTCGATCGACCTCTGGGGTAACTTAGCTAGCGCACTCAGGGGCAAACACTCCTGTGCGAATAAATGAACACGGGGCTATGGCGCAGCTGGTAGCGCACCACACTGGCAGTGTGGGGGTCAGGGGTTCGAGTCCCCTTAGCTCCACTTCGAGAAACCCGCTTCGACCTCGGTCGGAGCGGGTTTTCTGGTCTGTCGCGATCCCCCATGCTGGTGCGCTCGGGAACCTGCAGCCCCCGATCATCCAGACCGAACTCGACGGGGACCAGGATCAGGTACGTGAACGTGACCGCCATCCACTCATGACGCGACCGGCTTTCGGGTGGATGCCGCCTCGCTTACGATCGTCCGATGACGACCTCCGGCGACGTCCTCACCTTCGGCAGCGGCGACGAGTGGGAGGACTGGTTGGAGACGAACCACGAGACGGCGCCGGACGCGTGGCTGCGCATCGCGAAGAGTCGATCGACGGTCGCGGGAATCACGATCGGGGCGGCGCTCGACGGTGCCTTGTGCTTCGGCTGGATCGATGGTCAGCGGCGCTCCAACGATGCTGACAGCTTTCTGCAGCGGTACTCGCCGCGCAGGTCCACGAGTTCGTGGTCGCGGATCAATGTCGAACGGTTCGAGGCGTTGGCTGCGGCAGGCCGAGTTCGGCCTGCGGGGTTCGCTGCGGTCGACGCCGCGAAGGCCGACGGTCGCTGGGACGCCGCCTACGCGTCGCAGCGGACAGCGGAGGCGCCCGCCGAATTGACTGAGGCCATGGCGGCAGTTCCGAAGGCCCAGGCGGTTTTCAACGCGCTGAACCGGTCGGAGCGGTACCTGACGATCCTCCCGGTGCTGAAAGCGCGATCGACTGCTCGGCGGGCGGTGATCGTCGCGCAGATCGTTGAAGACCTGGCGGCGCGCACGGTTCCGCCCGGCGATTGACCGCGACACGACCGTCGGCGGGGGTCGTTTTGGCGGACGAGCCCCGGATCAGGTAACGTCGCCGTGTCCTTGCCGATTCCAAATCGTTACCAAATTCGAAACGGACGTGATTGTGCCGCAATTCCGCGTGAATGCCGATAACTCCATGAACCCCGCAGCTGGCCTGCCCAGCCGGCGTGGCCGCCATCGTGTCGCCAGGTCGGCCCGGACGTCGGTGCCGGTCCGTGTCGGCGCGCTCGCCGCTTTCGCCGGAACCGTCGGTCTCGGGACCATCTCGGCCGGCGAAGCCGCCGCCAAGCCCGCGAAGCCCGAAGCGCCCGTGGTGCTGCCCGGGAACATCGAGGTGCCGGCGAACCTGAACCTGCCGCCGGAACTCGACAAGGCACTCCGCGGTCTGGCACTGCCGACGATTCCCAGGCCCGGCGTCGCCGTGAAGCCCGCGTCCGGAACCGTTACCTCGGGTTACGGCGCGCGCTGGGGAGCCCACCACGACGGTGTCGACATCGCCAACCGGATCGGTACCCCGGTGTACGCGGTCACCGACGGCGTCGTCCTCGAGTCCGGCCCGGCGTCGGGTTACGGACAGTGGATCCGCGTCCGCCAGGACGACGGGACCACCGGCATCTTCGGACACGTCGACCAGAGCTTCGTGCGCGAGGGGCAGCGAGTGACGGCCGGTCAGCAGATCGGCACCGTCGGCAACCGCGGCAACTCGACCGGTCCACACCTGCACTACGAGGTCTGGAACGCCGGCGGCTCGCCGATCAATCCGCACGCGTGGCTGGCCAACCGCGGCGTCCACCTGTAGTTCGTCGCTCGAGATCAGGGGTTCGAGTCCCCTCAGTTCTACTTCGAGAAACCCGCTCCGACCTGAGTCGGAGCGGGTTTCTTTGTTGGGGGCTTCAGCGAGTTGGCCGAAGGTCCATGGTTCTCGCGTACTGGCGGTCTGGATGCTCTCTTGATGCGAGAACCATTCGGGCAAAGAGGTCGGGTATTGGCGGTAATCTCCGAAGATGAGACATCTTCATCGCGTGGCCGTGGTCGCGATGTGCGTTGCACTCGTCGTCCCCACCGCCTGCACACCGGGTTCCTCGGAGACGGAGGGAACGCAGTCGCCTTCTTCCGGGGCAGCATGCACGAACAAGGAGACCTCCTCCGGCGCAGACGGTGATTTCATCGCGAAGACCGTTCGCGACTACGCGAACAAGGAAGGTCTCACGTCGGTGGTGTACCGGGTCGCGCG
>NZ_JAAYXO010000180.1 GCF_012515855.1 Gordonia sp. (in: high G+C Gram-positive bacteria) | reverse complement strand
GCCGGTCAGTTCGCCGTCTTTGTCGAACGAGTACGGGGCCTCGTTGGCGTAGGCGACGGTCACGGTGCCGGCCTCGCGGAGGGACTCGAGGGTGGTTTCGGCGTCGCTGTCGGTCTTGGTGCAGGCGGTCAGGGCGGTGGCGGTGAGCAGTGCGGTGGCGAGCAGCGCCGCCCCTCTGCGTGCCAGGTGTCGGTTGTCGCTTCGGATTCTCATCAACTGTCTTCTTCCCCGGTGGGCGTCGACCGACCGTCGGGAAGACATCCGCGAAGGCATCGCCTGCACGGCGTGGTAACGGTGTTCGAGCGCCCAAGGTTTCGTATGAACGTGCGATTGACTTCGGGTGTGACGACCATATCAACTTCGGTCACATGTGATGGGTGTTTGCGGACGTCGGTGAAAACCGAGTTCGCGGAGTCCGCTGAGAATCGCCGGACGGCTCGTGGATACAGTCGGATGGTGAGCGTAGAAGACCAGTCCCCACCGCAGTGGTTCAGAGACGCACTCGCGCAGTCGGGCCAGCCGGGCCGCGTGGACGTGAACGGTGCATCCATCGCCTACCGTTCGTGGGGCGAGCCGGACACGCCCGGCGTCGTGCTCATCCACGGCGGGATGGCGAACCAGAACTGGTGGGATCACATCGCGCCGTTCCTGGCGTCGGGCCGCCGGGTGGTCACCCTGGATCTGGCGGGCCACGGCGACAGCGACCGTCGTTCCGAATACCGCTTCGAGGAGTTCATCGACGAGGTCTTGGCAGTCGCATCAGCGGGCCGAATCGCCGGCCCGCCGATCCTCGTGGGCCACAGCATGGGCGGGATCGTCGCCTACGCGGCCTCCGCGCGCTGCCCGGAACAGATCGCGGGCGTCATCGTCTTCGACTCTCCGGTCCGTGACATGACTCCGGAGGAGCGCGCGATGCGCGCCGACATCACGGCTCACCCGCCACGGATCTATCCGACCGTCGAGGCCGCCGTCGCGCGCTACCGCCTCGTGCCCGCTCAGAATTACGCGGAGCCGTACATCCTCGAGCACGTCGGTCGGCAGTCCCTGAGGGAGGTCGACGGTGGGTGGGGGCGGAAATTCGATCAGAACCGGATGGGACGGTCCAACTCGCGGCAGCTGGAAGGCACCGTCGCCGGAACCGCCGTCGCCTACTTCCGCAGCGAGAACGGGATCGTCGACGACGACCTCCTCGACCGGATGCGCCCGATGCTCGGTCCTGACGCGTGGGTGATCGACCTGCCCGAGGCCGGGCACCACCCGATGTTCGACCAACCGATCGCCATGATCACCGGGATCCGCACCGTGCTGGCGGCCTGGCGCCGCTGAACCTGGGGTTCGGCAGGGCGCCGTCGGTCACGCGTTCGGGAGATCGGCGGCAGCGGCGCGGTCCAGGAACCAGACGGTGTTCTCGGTTCCCGCGGCCCCCGCGCACGGCCAGTCGTGTCGGGAGGCTCCGGCCGCTGCGGCGGCGACGGCTTCGGCCTTCTCGGCCCCGGACACCAGGAACCAGACTTCGCGCGAGGCGTTGATGACCGGGAACGTCAGCGTGATGCGCCGCGGAGGGGGCTTGGGCGAGTCGGTGACGGCCACGACCGGACGCGACTGTTCGGCGGTCGCATCGGTGTGGGGGAAGAGCGAGTTGATGTGGCCTTCGCCGCCCATGCCGAGCAGGTGGACGTCGAAGACGGTGTCGTCGCCGATCAGGCGGGCGTACTCGTGCGCCGCGGCGTCGATGTCGTCGCCGAAGGGCCCGTCGGACGCCGGAATCACGTGCACCCGCGCGGGATCGATGTCGATGTGGTCGAACAGGGCTTGGCGGGCCTGCAACTCATTGCGCTCGGGGTCGTCGATCGGGAGGTAGCGTTCGTCTCCCCAATAGATCTCGACGCGCTCCCAGTCGATGGCGCGCGGGTGACGGGCCAGTTCCCGGAGCAGCCCGATGCCGTTGCTGCCGCCGGTGAGGGCGACGGTCGCGATACCGCGAGCTTCTTGCGCGTGCGTGACCGCGGCGATGAATCGGGCGGCAGCGGTCGCCACCAGTTCGGCGGACGATTCGAAAATCAGGCGTTCGGCCTGGTCGTTCATCGATGCTCCTCGTGGGTGACGCCCGACAATCCATGCAGGGCGCTCTCGTACACTTCGTCGGCGTCCAGGCTCCGCAGTTCTTCGGCGAGGCACTCCGCGGTGGTCCTCCTGGCCCAGTGCGACCGTCCGTCCGGGTGGCCGGTGCTGCGCAGGATCCCGCCTTCGGGCCCGACGCTCATCGACAGCTCGCCGCCGCTGTGGTGCAGCGTCACTGACATCTCGCCGTCGCCGCGCGACACCGGGACGCCCAGCGCCGATGCCAGCCATCCGGCGAACAGGTCCAGGCCTGCGAGCTCGTGCGGTCCGGTGACCCGGGCGGAGGTGATCGGGTGGTGCGGCGGGCGATCGAGGGCAGACACCAGCATCGCGCGCCACTGGGTGATGGCCGACCAGGCGAGATCGGTGTCGCCCGGGAGATAGCCGAGGCGTCGAGCGCTGAGCAGTGCACCGGGATCGTCGCTGCGGCGACTGTCGGTGATGCGACGCGACGCCAGCCGGCCCAGCCGAGTTTCTGCGGGTCGGGCCGGGGCGTTGCCCGGCCACCAGACCACGACCGGCGTGTCGGGCAGCAGGAACGGGGTCACGACCGCCTGCGGTTGATCGGCGAGCGCGCCGTTGAGGTGCAGCACGACGACTTCGGAGGCGCCGGCGTCGCCGCCGACCCGGATCTGCGCGTCGAGCTGCGTGGCGGCGGAACGGTCGTGACGGACCACCATGATCACGCGGCACGGGTGCTCGCGGCTGGCGCGGTTGGACGCCTCCACGGCGTCCTCGGCGTCGTCGCCGTTGTCGAGATCGATGATCAGCGTCAGGACGCGGCCGAGGGTGACGGCCCCGCCGGTGCGGCGCAACTGAACGATCCGCTTGCTGATCGCTTCGGTCGTCGTGTCGGGCAGGTCGACGATCACGGGCGCCTCCAGGCTCGTCCGGTGCGGGCCATCATCTCGTCTGCCGACGCCGGACCCCAGGTGCCGGACTCGTACTCGTCGGGGGCCCCCGACTCGGCCCAGTTCTCGAGCACCGGATCGAGGATCTGCCAGCTGAGCTCGACCTCCTCGTCGACCGGGAACAGCGACGGCTCGCCGAGCATCACGTCGAGCAGCAGCCGTTCGTACGCCTCGGGCGAGGAGACGGTGAACGCGCCGCCGTACGAGAAGTCCATGTTGACGTCGCGGACCTCCATGCCGCTGCCGGGCACCTTGGAGCCGAACCGCAGGGTGACGCCTTCGTCGGGCTGGACGCGAATCACGAGTGCGTTCTGCCCCAGCTCGGCGGTCATGGTGTCGTCGAACGGCAGATGCGGGGCTCGTTTGAAGACCAGGGCGATCTCGGTGACGCGCCGGCCGAGACGTTTGCCCGTGCGGAGGTAGAACGGAACGCCCGCCCACCGTCGGGTGTCGACCTCGAGGGCGATCGCGGCGAAGGTCTCGGTTGCGGAGTCGGGGGAGAAGCCGTCTTCGGACTTCAGTCCGACCACCGGCTCGGACCCCTGCCAGCCCGGACCGTACTGTCCGCGAGCGGAGTTCTCGGCGATCGGCAGCATGTTGCGCGTCGACGACAGCACCTTGATCTTCTCGATCTGCAGGTGCCGCGGCGAGAACGAGACCGGCTCCTCCATCGCGACCAGGGCCAGCAGCTGCAGCAGGTGGTTCTGGATCACGTCGCGTGCGGCGCCGATGCCGTCGTAGTACCCGGCACGACCGCCCAGCCCGATGTCCTCGGCCATCGTGATCTGCACGTGGTCGATGTAGTGCGAACTCCACAGCGGATCGAAGAGCTGGTTCGCGAAGCGCAGGGCCAGAATGTTCTGGACCGTCTCCTTGCCGAGGTAGTGGTCGATGCGGAACACCGACTCCTCGGGGAAGACGCTGCCGACCAGTCGGTT
>NZ_JAAYXO010000179.1 GCF_012515855.1 Gordonia sp. (in: high G+C Gram-positive bacteria) | reverse complement strand
GAGCCGACCAACTGGGCCCGCCGCTTCAAGGCCAACCAGGAGAAGTTGATCTCGGGCGACATCATCAAGGTCGCCGAGATCGTCCGCGACCTCTGGCGTCGCGAGCAGGACCGCGGCCTGTCTGCAGGCGAGAAGCGGATGTTGACCCGAGCTCGCCGGGTGCTGGTGGACGAGCTCTCGCTCGCGCAGCACACCGACGACGAGAAGGCCGACACCATGCTCGACGAGATTCTCGCCGAGGCGTCCTGACCGGAGACGGCAGCACCCGCGTCGCCGCGCTGATTCTTGCCGCTGGCATGGGAACGCGCCTCGGCGAGGCGGTGCCCAAGGCTTTCGTGGAGATCGATGGCTCCACGCTGCTCGAACTCAGCGCCGACGCGGCGCGGCGATCGGGATCGGTCGACCAGATCGTGGTGGCCGCTCCCGCAGAATTGATCGACCAGGCAGCTGCTCTGGTCCCCGACGCGCTGGTCGTGGTCGGGGGAGCAGAGCGCAGCGACTCGGTGCGAGCCGGCCTCGCGGCCGCGCCCGACGCCGAGTTGTTCCTGGTGCACGACGCAGCGCGCGCGCTCACGCCGCCGGCGCTCTTCACCGCAGTGGTGGAGGCGCTCGACGATGGGGCGCGCGCTGTGGTTCCGGGGATCCCCGTGGTCGACACGCTCAAGCGCGTCGCCCCGGACGGTACTGTCCTCGAGACGCCCGACCGCAGTGAGCTGCGCGCCGTCCAGACCCCGCAGGGATTCCCCGCACAGGTGCTGCGACAGGCGCACAGTGGTGGCGGTGACGCCACCGATGACGCCGGACTCGTCGAGTCCCTCGGCATTTCGGTGCGGGTGGTGCCCGGCCACGAGATGGCCTTCAAAGTGACCACCCAGGTCGATCTCGCACTCGCTCGACTCATCACCTCACGGGAGCTTTGACCAGATGAACATCCGCGTGGGAATCGGCACCGACGTTCACCCCATCGAACCCGGGCGTGACTGCTGGATGGTCGGGGTGCTGTTCGACGACGCCGACGGCTGTTCCGGGCATTCCGACGGAGACGTCGGCGCACATGCCCTGTGCGATGCGCTGCTGTCGGCCGCGGGTCTCGGCGATGTGGGCGCGGTGTTCGGCGTGGGGCGACCGGAGTGGGCAGGCGTCACCGGCGCAGCGATGCTGACCCACGTGCGGGAGCTGATCGAGGCGGAAGGTTACGAAGCCGTCAATGCGGCGGTCCAGGTGATCGGCAACCGGCCCAAGATCGGACCGCGTCGAGCAGACGCGCAGGCCCGCCTCTCCGAGCTCATCGGGGCACCGGTTTCGGTGTCCGGAACCACCAGCGACGGCCTCGGGTTGACCGGCCGCGGCGAGGGGATCGCGGCGGTGGCAACAGCACTCCTCTCGCTCAAGTAGACTTGCAGGCCGTGACTCTTCGCCTGTACGACTCGGCCACCCGCGAGGTGCGCGACTTCGTTCCACTTCGACCCGGAACGGCTTCGGTGTACCTGTGTGGTGCGACGGTGCAGGGCGTTCCCCACATCGGCCATGTGCGCAGCGGTATCGCGTTCGACGTGCTCCGCCGGTGGCTCGGCTACCGCGGACTCGACGTCCTGTTCGTCCGCAACGTGACCGACATCGATGACAAGATCTTGCGCAAGGCGCAGGAGGCGGGTCGGCCCTGGTGGGAGTGGGCCGCTACGCACGAGCGTGAGTTCACCAGGGCCTACGACGCCCTGGGTGTGCTCCCGCCGTCGGCAGAGCCGCGCGCGACCGGTTTCGTCACCCAGATGGTCACCTACATGGAGCGGTTGATCGAGCGCGGTCACGCCTATGCCTCGGACGGCAACGTCTACTTCGACGTCGCGAGCCTGCCGGAGTACGGTGCCCTGTCCGGGCACAAGCTCGAAGACGTGCACCAGGGCGAGAGCGCCGGCACCGGCAAGCGGAACCCGGTCGACTTCACCCTGTGGAAGGCAGCCAAGCCCGGCGAGCCGTCATGGCCGACGCCGTGGGGCGACGGCCGTCCCGGCTGGCACCTCGAGTGCTCGGCGATGGCCACCTCGCTGCTGGGCGCCGAGTTCGACATCCACTGCGGCGGCATGGACCTGATCTTCCCGCACCACGAGAACGAGATCGCTCAGAGCCACGGCGCGGGCGACGGGTTCGCCCAGTACTGGCTGCACAACGGGTGGGTCACCATGAGCGGCGAGAAGATGAGCAAGTCGCTCGGCAACGTGGTGGCGATCCCGGCCATGTTGCAGAAGGTGCGTCCGGTGGAGCTCCGCTACTACCTGGGCAGCGCGCACTACCGCTCGATGCTCGAGTACTCCGACGAGGCGCTGTCGGAGGCCGCGACCGGCTACCGCCGCATCGAATCGTTCGTCCACCGGGTGGTCGAACGCGCAGGTGAGGTGCCGGTGGGCGAGGTGTCGGACGAGTTCGCCGGCGCGCTCGACGATGATCTCGGTGTCCCCGCGGCGCTCGCCGTGGTCCACAACGCGGTCCGCGAGGGCAACACCGCGCTGGAGTCCGGTGACGGTGCTCGCGCCCGCGAGATCGCTTCTCAGGTCCGTGCGATGGCCGGTGTGCTCGGCACCGACCCGCTCGATCCGCACTGGGCGGACGTATCCGGCGATGATGACGCTCACGGTGCGCTCGACGTGCTGATCCAGGCAGAATTGGTCCGACGTGCGCAGGCCCGTGCCGAGAAGGACTGGGCTACTGCCGATCAGGTGCGCGACCGATTGGTCGAAGCAGGCATCGAAGTCACCGACACTCCCGACGGCGCCCGCTGGGCGCTCAAATCGAAGGAACACTGATGGCGGGGAATTCGCAGCGCCGAGGCGCTATCCGCAAGTCCGGAAGCAAGAAGGGGCAGACCGTCGGTTCCGGCGGTCAGCGTCGACGTGGTCTGGAAGGTCGGGGCGCCACCCCGAAAGCCGAGGACCGGGTTTATCACACGGCCCACAAGAAGGCGAAGGCCGATGCCAAGGCCAAGGCCAAAGCGGTCGGTGGTCGACGCAACCATCGCAAGTCCGAGGACGGCGGTCCCGAGTACGTCGTCGGCCGCAATCCGGTCGTCGAGTGCCTGCGCGCGGAGGTGCCGGCGACGGCGCTTTACGTGATGACCACGATCGACGCCGATGAGCGGGTCAAGGAAGCCGTGCAGACGGCGGGTGATCGCGGGATCTCGATCCTCGAGGTCGGCCGCCCCGAGCTCGACCGCATGTCGCCGAACGGCCTGCATCAGGGGCTCGCGCTGCAGGTGCCGGAGTACCGGTACGCGCACCCGGACGATGTGATGGCCGACGCCTTGGCCGGCAGCGCTGCGCCGTTGCTCGTGGCGCTCGACAACATCACCGACCCGCGCAACCTCGGTGCCGTGATCCGCAGCGTCGCCGCGTTCGGCGGCGACGGTGTCCTGATTCCGCAGCGGCGGAGTGCAGGCATGACCGCCGTGGCGTGGCGCACCAGCGCGGGCGCCGCGGCGCGACTGCCGGTCGCGGCCACCCCGAACCTCAACCGCACACTGGTGGACTGGGCTAAGAAGGGCGCGCAGATCGTCGGTCTGGACGCGGGCGGCGACGTCTCGCTCGACGACTACGACGGCACCGGCCCCGTGGTGATCGTCGTCGGCTCGGAGGGCAAAGGCCTGTCGCGTCTGGTCCGGGAGAATTGCGACTCGATCCTGTCGATCCCGATTGCGGGCAACGTCGAGAGTCTCAATGCGTCGGTCGCGGCCGGTGTGGTGCTCTCGGAGTTCGCGCGTCAGCGCCGCCTGTCCTGAGGGCGGGCGACCCCCGATTAACGGGCGAACGGGAGTTTTCGGTCGTGTGGGGTGGCGACCCGTCAACGACTCGGTGACGATTCCATCACCCGATTCTTACTGTTCAGTAGTTGTTCACTAACGTGTAGTGAATGTTCACGTGGGACTCGGTGCGTTCGGTGTGGGAGCAGATCCGCTCCGGTCGGCGCGTCGAGTTCTCCCGCGGCATGTGGATGCTGCTGGTGGGTCTGCTCCTCGCGTTCGTGTTGATCATCGAGGTCGTTGCTCGCGTCAATCACATTCGTGGTCCGCTGAGCCTGCTCGCGACCGATCTCGTCGGACGCCCGACGATCGGCGAGATCAAGATCGCGGGCATGCTGCTGACCCTGGTGTGTCTGCCCGCACGACTGCGGCTGCCGGTTCTCGCCTCGACCGTTGCGCTCGAGCTGGTGTGGAATCTCCAGCGCGTCGCCGTCGGTGACAACGGCACCATCGGCAACGGCATTCTCTTCGTTCTCCTCGGGACAGCTGCCTTCGCCGGTTGGCGACTGCGCGGACGCGAGCGGGCGAGCACGTTGAAGGCCGTCGGCCTGGGCCTGCTGTTGATCGTGATGGGGCGGGTCGGTGACGTGGGGCTGGTGCTGTCGACCCGTGCCAACCCCGCGGTGTTCGACGAGTACGTAGAGTTGGCCGACCGAGCACTCGGCAGCCCGTCGTGGGCCATCGGCTCAGTCGTGTCCCAGACGGAGTGGCTGACCGCAGTGCTCCGAGAGGTGTACGTCTTCCTCCCGGTGGCTGCAGCGGTGATCGCGTTCTTCCAACTGCGTCACAGCGCGAGGGACGGCTTCCCCCGGCATCACATCGTTCGGACCTTCCTGCTGATCGGCATGATCGGGCCGGTGGTCTACTTTCTGTTCCCGGTGGTCGGACCGACCTACGCATTCGGCAACGAGGTGATCGGCGCGGGTTGGCAGAACGTGTGGCCCATGCAGTTGCCGATCATCGGCGATCCGTCGGCGCCGTTGTTCGATCAGACCGTCGCCCGCAACTGTATGCCGAGCCTCCATACCGCGTGGGCGATGTGCATCTTCCTGCACGGGTGGCGTGGGCCGTTGGCATCGAAGATCTTCGGCACCGCTTGGCTGGCCGGAACCACCGGTGCGACTCTCGGATTCGGCTTCCACTACGCCATCGACGTGCTGGCGGGCGTGATCTTCACCCTGACCCTCGAGGCCGCCCTGACCCGCCCGGAACTGGGCTGGTCGCGGCACCGGGTCAGCGTGATCGCCTTCGGCGTGGTGACCTTCAGCAGCATGCTTCTGGCCACCCGCTTCCTGTCCGTCGAGATCGCGGCGAGCGGTGCCGTGGGCGGCTTCGTGCTCATCGGCGGAGTGCTGGTGATGGTCGGAGCCTTCCTGACGATCGAACTGCATCCCGCGGTTCAGGAGATTCCGGTGGATGTGGCGCCGCCGGTCCCGCGTGATCCGGGCGTTCTCGCCAAGCGGACCGCCGCCGCGACGGCCGCGGCCAAGACGTGGGCCGCCGAGACCATGGACTCGGTCAACCGCGAACTGAAGAAGACCGACTCGACCAAACTCTGAGGACGCTGTCGGCGGCCAACAGCAGGAGTGCCGCCCACACGATGCCGAAGCCGATCCAGCGGTCGCGCGGCAGGTGCTCGTCGAGGATCAGCACCGCGCACAGCAACTGCATGATCGGGGTGATGAACTGGATCAGGCCGATCGTGACCAGCGGGATGCGGCGTGCCGCAGCGGCGAACAGCAGGAGCGGGACGGCGGTCGCGACGCCCGAGAACACCAGCAGTCCGGTGTGGACCGCGTTGTCGCCGAACGTGAGCCCCGCCGGGGTGAACGCCACGATCACCAGGATGACGGCCGCCGCGGGGGAGAGGATCACCGTCTCCAGCGTGAGACTGTGGAGCGCGGGGAGCGTGTCGCCGACCTTCTTCTTCACCAGTCCGTACAGTGCGAACGAGATCGCCAGCGCCAGTGCGGTGGTGGGGAACGATCCGGCGGCGAGAGCGAGGTAGGCGCCCGCCACGACGCCCACCGTGACGGCAGCCCACTGGAGGGGCCGAAGCCGCTCGCGGAGGACCAGCACTCCGAGCGCGACGGTCGCGAGGGGATTGAGGAAATAGCCGAGGGCGGCGTCGCTGGTGTGGCCCGAGGTCACGGCGGCCACGTAGACCACCCAGTTGGTCGCGATCAGCAGGGCCGCGGCGGTGACCCCGACCATCAGGCGCGGCTGTCGGCGCAGGGGTGCGATCCATGCCCAGTCGCGCAGCACCAGGAGCACGCCGGCGCAGAGGAGGGCGGTCCAGAGGATGCGGTTGGCGAGGATCTCCCAGGCGCCCGCGGGACGCAGGGCGACGAACAGGAGCGGGAACAGGCCCCAGAGTGCGTAGGCGCCGAAGCCCGCGGCGAGACCTCGCGTGTTGGCGGGTTCGCTCATCGTGAGCGCACAGCGACGCCCGCGTGCGCCAGGGCAGCGCGGACACGGCGGGCGTGTTCGACCGCGCCGGGAGTGTCCCCGTGCAGGCAGACCGAATCCGCCACGACGTCGATCGCGGTGCCGTCGACCGCGTGGATCCGACCGGTCTCGGCGAGGATCAGCACGCGTTCGGCGACTTCTTCGGGGTCGGTGAGGAGGGCGCCCGGTTGGGTACGCGGCACCAGGCGGCCGTCCGCGGTGTAACCGCGATCGGCGAAGGCCTCGCTGATCACCGTCAGTCCGGCATCGTGAGCCAGACGGGCGGCCTCCGATCCCGGCAGACACATCAGCGGTAGACCGGACGACGACGCGACCTCGACCACCGCGAGCGCCTGTCCGGTGTGATGGACGACGGTGTTGTAGAGCGCACCGTGCGGCTTCAGGTAGTCGACGGTCCCGCCGACCGACGCGGCGAGGGCGCGCAGGGCCCCGACCTGATAGAGCAGGTCGGCCACCAGATCGTCGTGTTCGAGGTCCATGAAACGCCGCCCGAATCCGGCGAGATCCGGGTACGAGACTTGGGCGCCGATCCGTACGCCCGCGGCCACGGCGTCACGACAGGTCTGCCGCAGCAGCACGGGGGTGCCTGCGTGGAAGCCGCACGAGATGTTGGCGCTGGTGACCAAGGTGAGCATGGCGGTGTCGTCGCCGACGCCTTCGCCGAGGTCGGCGTTCAGATCGATTGCGCGCGAAATGGGGGCCACACCTCACGATGGTAGTGACGGATTCCAGCTAGTCTCGACCGCATGGCAGGAATGGAAACTGTGGTCCAGTTGGCCGATGGCGCCGTCGACGGTAAGCGCGGCCGCGGCGGTCGTCGCGGCACGGTGTCGTGGCGGGGCATCCCGTTCGCGGAACCGCCCGTGCGGCAATACCGTTGGCGCGCGCCCCGGCCGGTGGTCCCGTGGCCCGGCGTTCGCGAGTGCTACGACTACGGCAACGCGCCCGTGCAGGACAAGATCTTCACCGCGCGAGGTGCGGGAAAGTTCCAGCCGCGCAGCGAGGACTGCCTGACCCTCAACGTCTTCGCCCCGGCCACCACGTCGGTGACGCCGCGACCGGTGATGGTCTTCTTCTACGGCGGCGCCTACATCCTCGGCGGCACGTCGACGCCGATCTACGACGGCTCGTACCTGGCGCGACTGCGCGACGTGATCGTGGTGACGGTGAATTATCGGGTCGGCCCGCTGGGCTTCCTCGACTTCACCGACTACTCCACCGACGACCGCCAGTTCGACAGCAACCTCGGGCTCCGCGACATGGTCGCCGGTCTCGAATGGGTGCAGCGCAACATCGCCGAGTTCGGCGGCGATCCCAAGCGAGTCACCATCTTCGGCGAGAGCGCCGGAGGTTCCGCGGTGCTGACGCTGCTGTCGACTCCGGCCGCAGAAGGCCTGTTCTCCGGTGCCATCTCGCAGAGCCCGGCACCCGACCTGTTCGTCACCCGGGAGAACGCCCAGCTCTTCGCGGACGAGTACGTCCGGCTGCTGAAGGACCCGACGCGGCGCAAGGGCACCGAGCGCGACGAGCCGCCGCTCGATCCGGAGGAGGTCGCCCGCATCATCGACGGCGCTTCGGCGACGGAGTTGCTGGCGGCGGGCAACAAGCTGCTCGGCTTCACCCGGGCCGCCAAGATCAGCGACGCGATCCCGTTCTCGCCTGTCGTCGACGGCGACTACCTGCCGCTGAGTCCCCTGGACGCGGCCCGGGTGGGACAGACGATTCCGGTGCCGACGATCGTGGGCAACAACAAGGACGAGGGCGAACTCTTCGCGCGGTTCTGGGACATCCTGCCCGACTCCACGCAGGCTCTCGTCGGCATCGACGACAAGGAGGTCATCGAGCAGCTCGAGATCCTGTATCCGGGCAAGCGCGACGACGTGCGACTGGCCGCCGACGCGACCTTCTGGACGCCGACGATCCTGTTCGCCGGTTACCACTCGGAGCACGCGCCGACCTACGTCTACCGGTACGACTACGCCCCGGCGCTGCTGAAAGCGAGCGGGATCGGCGCCACCCACGCGACCGAACTGCTCGCGCTGTTCGGCATCTATCGCGATCCCATCGGCGCGGGAATCGCGGCCGCGGGCAGTTGGGGGTCCAGCAAGCGGATCAGCGCCACCATGCAGTCGCGGTGGACCTGGTTCGCCCGGACCGGGGTTCCGGCACCGGATTGGCCCGCCTACACCCGCGACGATCGTCGCGTGATGATCCTCGACGACCCGCCGCGGGTGGAACGCGACCCCGACGGCGCACGGCGGGAAGCCTGGGAACGGGTGCACCAGATGGTGAACGCATGATGCGGCG
>NZ_JAAYXO010000029.1 GCF_012515855.1 Gordonia sp. (in: high G+C Gram-positive bacteria) | reverse complement strand
GGGTTGTGGTGCTCGCCGGTGGCGAACACGTCGAGGCCCACTTCCTCGGCCTTCAGCGCGATCGCCGTCATCGCCTCGATGCGGTCGTGCTCGCTGATGGTCGTGCCGGTCAGGGGGTCGGTGGTCACGTCGCCGACGCTGAAGATGCCGAACTGCATCGCAAAGCTCCTTGCTCGTACTTCCGCTCCTGCGGCTTTCAAAGAGCATAACCGGACCATGGTCCGGTTAATTCCGATCGGTGTGTGGTGCTCGACACTCGGCTCTTCCGGCCGGAGTCGAGCCGCTGGTCGTCGATCGCGTGGGTCTATCGTTCTCGACAACGCAGATCTGTCGGAATGTCTTGGAGGGCACGAATGTCAACAGAGGGATCCACTCGAGCGATCGTCGCGGCGATGTTGGCGAACGGCGGTATCGCGGTCGCCAAATTCGTCGGCTTCGCGATCACCGGCTCGTCGTCGATGCTCGCCGAAAGCGTCCACTCGGTCGCCGACACGTCGAATCAGGGCCTGCTGCTGTGGGGGCAGCGCGCGGCGAAACGCGAAGCTGACCAGCTGCACCCGTTCGGCTACGGTCGCAGTCGCTACTTCTATTCGTTCGTCGTCGCGCTCGTCATCTTCAGCCTCGGTTCGCTCTTCGCCCTGTACGAGGGCATCCAGAAGATCCGCCACGCCGGTGACCACGGGCTCGACTCGCCGATGGTCGCCGTGGTGATCCTGCTGATCGCAATCGCGCTGGAGAGCTTCAGCTTCCACACCGCCCGCAAGGAGTCGCTGCCGCACAAGGGCGACGCCTCGTGGTGGCGGTTCATTCGGTCCTCGCGCAGTCCGGAACTGCCCGTGGTGCTTCTCGAGGACCTCGGTGCGCTGGCGGGCCTGGTGCTCGCGCTCGGCGGCGTCGGACTGACCATGATCACCGGCAACGCGGTCTGGGACGGCATCGGCACGCTCTCGATCGGTGTCCTGCTCGGCATCATCGCGATCCTGCTCATCGTCGAGATGAAGAGTCTGTTGATCGGCGAGGGCGCGACGTCGGACGAGGACGCGAAGCTCTCCGCCGCCATCGTCGGCCAGGACGTGCACCGGATCATCCACATGAAGACCCAGTACCTCGGCCCCGAGGAACTGCTGGTCGCTGCGAAGATCGCGATCGCGCCCGGTGCCACGGCGGCTCAGGTGGCAAGCGCCATCGACGGTGCTGAAGCGCGGATGCGCACGGCCGTGCCGCAGGCTCGCGTCATCTATCTCGAACCTGACATCGACCGCGGCGCCGACTCCTGAACTCCGGACGAATGGTGCATCGCAGCTGACGTTGATCGGCAACTGCTGCCGATGCGGCCTCCGATGTGGGCGCGATGCGCTAGCGTCGTCAATCACTGTCCAAAAGTGTGAAAGGAGTCACTCTCGTGACCACAGTTCAGTCACCTGCCCCAGAAGGGCGGGAGACGTGGACCAGTAACCGCGGCTTCATCCTGGCCGCGATCGGGTCCGCAGTGGGTCTGGGCAATATCTGGCGATTCCCGGGTGTTGCCTACGAAGGAGGCGGCGGCGCCTTCCTGATCCCTTACCTCATCGCGCTCGTCACCGCGGGCATTCCGATCCTGTTCCTCGACTACGCAGTCGGCCATCGCTTCCGCGCGGCCGCACCGCTGGCCTTCCGTCGTCTGTGGCGCAAGGCCGAAGCCCTCGGCTGGTTCCAGACGGCGATCCTCTTCGTCATCTCGACCTACTACGCGGTGATCATCGCGTGGTCGCTCAGCTACTTCTACTTCTCGTTCGGCACCAAATGGGGCGACGACGCTCAGACGTTCTTCCTGTCGGATTACTTGAATGTCGGCGATCCCGGCATCTCGACGGAGCTCGTCGGCGGCGTCGCCTGGCCGCTGATCGCGGTGTGGGTGCTGATCATCGTCGTGCTGGCACTGGGTGTCGCGAAGGGCGTTGAGAAGCTCAACGTGATCGGTCTGCCGCTGCTGGTGATCGGATTCTCGGCGCTGGTCATCAAAGCGCTGACGCTTCCCGGTGCCTCCGACGGCCTGGATGCCCTGTTCACCCCGAACTGGGGTGCGCTGACCGATCTCAACGTGTGGATCGCGGCCTACAGCCAGATCTTCTTCTCGATGTCCATCGCGTTCGGCATCATGATCTCCTACGCCTCGTTCCAACGACGCAAGGCCAACATGACCTCGTCGGGTCTGGTGGTCGGCTTCGCGAACTCGTCGTTCGAGATCCTCGCGGGTATCGGCGTCTTCTCGACCCTGGGGTTCATGGCGCACCAGCAGAGCATCGCGGAGGGTACGCAGGTCGCGGTCGGCGACCTCGAGGGCATCACCGGGCCGACCCTGTCGTTCATCACCTTCCCCCAGGTGATCTCCGAGATGCCCGGCAGCACCCTGTTCGGCGCGCTGTTCTTCGGTTCCCTCTCCATCGCCGGGTTCACCTCGTTGATCTCCCTGGTTCTCGGCGTCTCCGTCGCTTTCCAGGAGAAGTTCGGCCTGTCGAAGACGGTCGCCGCGGTGAGTGTCGGCGTCGTCTCCGCCTTCGTGTCGTTCGCACTGTTCGCGACCACCACCGGGCTCATCGCGTTGGACACCGTCGACCAGTTCGCCAACAACGTCGGCATCGTCGTCTCCGCGATCGCCATGTGCGTCATCGTGGTCTGGCTCAGCCGTACCGTCGAGACGCTGCGTGCGCACCTCAACGCCGTCTCGACCTTCAAGGTCGGCAAATGGTGGATTCCGGTGATCGGCCTGTATGCGCCCATCTTCCTCGGAATCATGCTGATCCAGAAGGTCTACGACCTCATCACCGAGGGTTATGAAGGCTATCCGACCTGGTACGTCGGCGTCTTCGGGTGGGGCACCGTCGCCTTCCTCGTCGTCTTCGCTGGAATCCTCACCGCGATCAAGTGGGGTGGGCGTGACGATCCGTCGTTCACTCCGTGGCCACCGGTCGACGCCGGGAATGCGCCGGTCCGCATGACGAAGGAGATGACCAAATGAGCGTCTCCGCAATCCTGCTGCTGCTGGTCGCCGCCATCGTCGTGTGGGGTGGACTGATCGCCAGCATCATCTTCCTGAGCACGCATCCCGAAGTCGCGGATCTGCCGGACGAGGACGACGCGATGCTGGCCGACGACGTCGCGCGAGCCGCCGAGCCGCACCCGACTCGTGACACCTGATTGGGAGGCGACGCATGAGTAATCCCATGTTCCGGGTGAAGTCCGTGGAGCAGTCCATGGCCGACACCGACGAGCCGGACACCAAACTCAAGAAAGAACTGACCGCGTGGGACCTCACGGTCTTCGGCGTCGCCGTGGTGGTCGGTGCGGGCATCTTCACGATCACCGCGCGCACGGCAGGCAACGTGGCCGGCCCGTCGGTGTCCCTGGCGTTCGTCCTCGCGGCGATCGCGTGCGGCCTGGCCGCACTCTGTTACGCGGAGTTCGCGTCGACGGTGCCGGTGGCCGGATCGGCGTACACCTTCTCGTATGCCACGTTCGGCGAGTTCGTCGCGTTGATCATCGGCTGGGACCTGATCCTCGAGTTCGCGTTGGCGGCGTCGGTGGTCGCGAAGGGCTGGTCGTCGTATCTCGGCAACGTGATCGGGCACGGCAACAACATCGTCGTGATCGGCGGGCGCGAGTTCGACTGGGGTGCGGCGCTGCTGATCGCGGCGCTGACCACCCTGCTGATCCTCGGCACCAAGCTCTCCTCGAGAGTGTCGCTGGTCATCACCGCGGTCAAGGTCGCCGTGGTCCTGCTGGTGATCGTCGTCGGCGCGTTCTACATCACGAAGGACAACTACACGCCGTACATCCCGCCGAGCCAGGATTCCGGCGGCGGGGCCACCGGCATCCACCAGACGCTGTTCTCATGGATGACCGGCAGCACCGGCAGTGACTTCGGCTGGTACGGATTGCTGGCCGCGGCCTCCCTGGTCTTCTTCGCCTTCATCGGCTTCGACGTCGTGGCGACCACGGCGGAAGAGACCAAGGACCCGCAGAAGTCGTTGCCGCGCGGCATCCTCGGCTCGCTCGCGATCGTCACCGTCCTGTACGTCGGCGTCTCGCTGGTGCTGACGGGCATGGTGCCGTACACCGATCTGGCGGACAAGACGCTGCCCGACGGAACGGTGCAGGGTTCGACCTTGGCGACGGCCTTCGAGGCCCACGGCATCACGTGGGCCGAGTGGGCCATCAACATCGGTGCGCTCGCCGGCCTGACGACGGTGGTCATGGTGATGCTGCTCGGTCAGACGCGCGTCGGTTTCGCCATGGCGCGCGACGGCCTGCTCCCTCGGGGCCTGGCGAAGACCGGCAACCGCGGCACCCCGGTGCGGATCACGCTGATCGTCGGCATCGTCTCGGGCGTGCTCGCGCTGGCGTTCCCGATGGGCACGCTCGAGGAGATGGTGAACATCGGGACGCTGTTCGCATTCGTCCTGGTGTGCATCGGCGTGGTGATCCTGCGGCGCACCCGGCCCGATCTCAAGCGCGGTTTCCGGGTTCCACTGGTTCCGCTGGTTCCGATCCTCGCCGTCCTGGCCTGCTTCTGGCTGATGATCAACCTGTCCATCGAGACGTGGATTCGATTCGTCGTCTGGATGATGGTCGGCGTGGTCGTCTACCTGGCCTACGGTGCGAAACACTCGGTCCTGGGCATGCGCGAGCGCATGGAACTACCCGGATTCGCAACCGTGACACCGGAGGCGGAGAAGGACGTCGGCGACGGCGATCAGTCGGATTCCCGCCGAGCGCGATAGCGTAGAGGCGCCACGACACGGTACCGGTCGCCGCAAAGGCGGCCGGTACCGTCGTTCATGAAGCGAAGACTGTAACTGAAGGGGACTAGATGACCGCGTCCGACAGCGCTCTGACCACCGATATCCGCAACGGCGTGGAGTTCAAGGTCGCCGATCTCTCCGAGGCCGAGTACGGCCGCAAGGAGATCCGCCTGGCCGAGCACGAAATGCCCGGCTTGATGGAACTGCGTCGCGAATACGCTGACGTCAATCCCCTCAAGGGCGCCCGCATCTCGGGTTCGCTGCACATGACAGTGCAGACCGCAGTGCTGATCGAGACCCTCGTCGACCTGGGCGCCGAGGTCCGCTGGGCCTCGTGCAACATCTTCTCGACCCAGGATCACGCGGCCGCGGCCGTCGTGGTCGGTCCGCACGGCACCGTCGAGGAGCCGCGCGGCGTCCCGGTGTTCGCGTGGAAGGGCGAGACGCTCGAAGAGTACTGGTGGGCCGCCGAGCAGATGCTCACCTGGCCCGCGGACGACGACGGCAACCCGCGCCACGCCAACATGATCCTCGACGACGGCGGTGACGCCACCATGCTGGTGCTGCGCGGCGCCGAGTTCGAGAAGGCGGGCGTTGTGCCGCCGGCCGACGACAGCCATCCGGCCGAGTACAAGATCTTCCTGGAACTGCTGCGTCGTTCCCTCGCCGCCGACGCCACCAAGTGGTCGGCGATCGCCGAGTCGGTCCAGGGCGTCACCGAAGAGACCACCACCGGCGTCCTGCGCCTGTACCAGTTCGCGGCGGCCGGCGAGCTCGACTTCCCGGCCATCAACGTCAACGACTCGGTCACCAAGAGCAAGTTCGACAACAAGTACGGCACCCGGCACTCGCTGGTCGACGGCATCAACCGCGGCACCGACGTGCTCATCGGCGGCAAGAAGGTCCTCGTCTGCGGCTACGGCGACGTCGGCAAGGGCTGTGCCGAGTCGCTCGCAGGGCAGGGCGGTCGCGTCCAGGTCACCGAGATCGACCCGATCAACGCGCTCCAGGCACTGATGGACGGCTACGACGTCGTGACCGTCGACGAGGCCATCGAGAACGCCGACATCGTCATCACCGCCACCGGCAACCTCGACATCATCTCCTTCGAGCACATGAAGAAGATGAAGAACCAGGCCGTCCTCGGCAACATCGGCCACTTCGACAACGAGATCGACATGGCCGGCCTCGAGGCAGCCGAAGGCATGACCCGCATCAACATCAAGCCGCAGGTGGACCAGTGGGTGTTCCCCGACGGCCACAGCATCATCGTGCTGTCGGAGGGGCGTCTGCTGAACCTCGGCAACGCCACCGGCCACCCGTCGTTCGTGATGAGCAACAGCTTCGCGAACCAGGTCATCGCGCAGATCGAGCTGTGGACCAAGGGAGACGAGTACGACAACGAGGTCTATCGTCTGCCCAAGCACCTCGACGAGAAGGTCGCGCGCATTCACGTCGAAGCGCTCGGCGGCAGCCTCACCAAGCTGACCAAGGATCAGGCAGAGTACATCGGCGTGGATGTCGAAGGGCCTTACAAGCCTGAGCACTACCGGTACTGATCGTTTCGGTTCCTGTTCCGCCGCATCGGGGTTTCCCGGTGCGGCGGTTCTTCTTTTGTGCGCCCGCTCGTGGTCGGGGTGCCGGTGGCCTCGTCGCCGAGACAGTCCTCGCTCCTCGGCTAGGGCCTCGTCCCTGCGGAGAGCTCGGCGATCGAGCCCACCGGCACCCCGACCACGGGCTCGTTTTCCTTGCCGCGCCGGGTGAAGCCCGTGCGGAGGTGGGTGCCATTCGCTCCGGCAGTGCTCTGGCCGGGTTGTTCGGTGGGCGCTTTCGTTGCGCTGTTTCTTGCGTTTGCGTTTGCGTTTGCGTCCGTCAGTTGAGCTGGGCTAGGACCTGCTCCACCGCGGCGTCGCCGTCGGCCCAGGACCAGCTCGACATCCAGTTCGACTCGACCAGTTCGCCGTAGACGCGGTAGACGCGGTGCTGCAGGTCGGCGTCGCGCTCGTAGGCGTCGACGGGACGGTCGGCGTCGGTCTCGGCGCGGCCCGTCGCACGGTTCATGGCGACCTCCGGCGGGATGCCGAGCAGCAACTGATGGTCGGGCACCGGGAGGTGGAAGCGGCCGAACTCCATGTCGGCCACCCACGACACGACCTCGGACTCGGCGCCTTCGCCCAGGCGGGCGGCGTTGTAAGCGGCGTTCGACGCGGTGTAGCGATCGCACAGCACCAGGTCGTTCTCGGCCAGCGCCGTGCGCAGCAGCGGGCGCGCCGCGGCGCGGTCCAGAGCGAACAGCAGGCCCATCGCGTAGACGCTGTCGCGGAGGTCTCCATGTCTGCCGTGCAGTGCTTCCGAAGCGAGGTCGGCGGTGATCGACTCACCGTAGCGGGGGAACGCGATCGTGCTCACTGACGCGCCGAGCTGGGCCGCGGCCTGCTCGATTCGTCCGACAATGGTGCGTTTGCCCGCGCCGTCGAGGCCTTCGACAGCCACCAGAATGCCCACGTCGCAAGTGTAGGCAGTCCTTCCGGCCGGACGAGTGCGGCGCGCCGGAACCATCACGGTCGGGGGCGTGTCGCGGCTGCCAATCCGCGGCCGAGGTGACACCATGGCAGGCATGAAGCCACGCATCCTGGTTGTCGACGACGACGCCGCGCTCGCCGAGATGCTGACGATCGTTCTGAAGAACGAGGGCTTCGAGCCCTTCGTCGTCGGTGACGGGACACAGGCGCTGACAGCGGTCCGCGAGGTCCGTCCCGATCTGGTCCTGCTCGACCTGATGCTGCCCGGCATGAACGGGATCGACGTGTGCCGCGTGCTCCGGTCGGACTCCAACGTGCCGATCGTGATGCTCACCGCGAAGACCGACACCGTCGACGTCGTCCTCGGTCTGGAGTCCGGTGCCGACGACTACATGGTGAAACCGTTCAAGCCGAAGGAACTCGTCGCTCGCATTCGCGCGCGACTGCGTCGCACCGAAGACGATCCGGCCGAGTTGCTCGCGATCGGACCGGTCGAGATCGACGTTCCCGCGCACAAGGTGACCCGCGACGGCGTGCCGATCTCGTTGACGCCGCTCGAGTTCGACCTGCTGGTGGCATTGGCGCGTAAACCGCGTCAGGTGTTCACGCGTGACGTGCTGCTGGAGCAGGTGTGGGGCTACCGGCATCCCGCCGACACCCGCCTGGTGAACGTGCACGTCCAGCGTCTGCGGGCCAAGGTCGAGATTGATCCGGAGAATCCCGAGATCGTCCTCACCGTGAGAGGGGTCGGCTACAAGGCCGGGCCGCCGTGATCGGGGGCCGCCGGATCAACCGGGGGCCGATCGACCGATGCCTGGCCCTGATTCGGCGCGCCTTCGCGGCGGTCGGCCGGGCGACGGGGCAGATCTGGCGACGCTCGGTGCAGACCCGCGTCATCGTGTCCACGCTGGCGCTCTCGTTCGTCGTCCTGCTGATCCTCGGATTCGTGTTGATCAGTCAGATCACCGGGCGCCTCCTCGATGCCAAGCAAGACGTCGCGACGGAGGAGATCGGCCGCATGCGGACCGTGGTCGAACGCGTCCTGGGCGCCGCCGACTCCAACAGCACGGTGCAGAACCGACTGGCGCGTGCGCGGTCGCTGATGACCGACCAGGACGCGGACTCCACGCAGACCGCCGCCGTCGCGGGCTCGTTCGACAGCGTCCTGGTGGTGCCCGCGCAGAACCGACCCGATCAAGAAGTCGCCGTCGGGCCCGTGCCCGACGTGCCCGCCGCCCTGCGCAAGATGGTGGCCGGCGGGCAGGTGGCCTACCAGTACACCTCGATTCAGCAGGGGGACGAGAGCGTTCCGGCGTTGGTGATCGGCAGTCCGGTCGACAGTCCCATTCGCGGCCTGGAGCTGTACCTGGTGTTTCCGCTGGCCAGTGAGCAGAACACCGTCTCCCTGGTGCGCGGCACCCTGCTCACCGGCGGTGTGGTGCTCCTCGGACTGCTCGCCGCGATCGCCTGGCTGGTGACCAGGCAGGTCATCGCGCCGCTGCGGTCGGCTTCGCGCATCGCCGTTCGGTTCGCCGACGGTCGACTGTCAGAGCGCATGCCGGTGCGCGGCGAAGACGAGTTCGCGAGGCTCGCCGTCTCGTTCAACGACATGGCCGAGAGCCTGTCGCGCCAGATCAACCACCTCGAGGAGTTCGGCGGTCTGCAGAGGCAGTTCACGTCGGATGTGAGTCACGAACTGCGCACCCCGCTCACCACCGTCCGGATGGCGGCCGACCTGCTCTACGACGGCAGGGAAGACCTCGACCCGATCCAGCGGCGATCGGTGGAACTCCTGGACAAGGAGCTGAACCGCTTCGAGACGTTGCTGACCGAACTGCTCGAGATCTCGCGTCACGACGCGGGCATGGCGGAGCTGTCCGCCGACCGCATGGACATGGCGGTGCCGATCGACGCCGCGCTCGCGACGGTCGCGCACCTCGCGGCGGAGTCGGGCAGCGACCTCATCGTCGACGTTCCCGCCGAGCCGGTGCTCGCCGAGATCGATCCGCGGCGGATCGAGCGCGTGCTCCGCAACCTGCTCGCCAATGCGATCGACCACGGTGAACACAAACCGGTGACCCTGACGATGCGTTCCGACGGCGACGCCGTCGCCGTCACCATCCGCGACCAGGGCATCGGCCTGCGGCCGGGTGAGGAGAAACTGGTCTTCAATCGTTTCTGGCGGTCGGATCCCTCGCGCGTGCGTCGCTCCGGGGGCACCGGCCTCGGCCTTGCGATCAGTATCGAGGACGCCCGCCTGCACCAGGGCCGACTCGAAGCCTGGGGTGCGCCCGGCGAGGGCTCCTGCTTCCGGTTGACACTCCCGCTGGTCCGCGGGCACAAGCTGCTCGGCAGCCCGCTGCCGCTCAAGCCGATCGAGGCGGTCTGATGAGGCGATTGGTCACCCTGCTGGCGCTGCTGATGGGCGGCGTGCTCGTCCTCAGCGGATGCGTCGACATTCCGGACTCGTCGTCGCCACAGCCCATTGAGGCCTTCGACAGGCAGCGGCCCACCAACCTGGTGCCGTCACCGAGAAAGGGCGACGACCCGGAGGCAGTGGCGCGCAGCTTCCTGAAAGCGATGTCCGACCCGTCCGCAGGCCACCGTGCCGCGCGGAAGTTCCTGACGGCGTCGGCCAGCGAAGGATGGGACGACCACGGCGACATGACCGTGATACGGAACGTCAGCATCACGATCGACGAGCGCACCGACAACGCAGTCCGGTTGCGGGTCACCGGAGACAAGACCGGCGTGCTCTCCTCGAGCGGCACCCTTCGGCCGGAGACGGGCGAGCTGATGGTCGCCTTGTCGCTGGCCAAGGTCAAAGGCGCCTGGCGTATCAGCGGTGACGTCCCCTCCGGGTCCATCACCGACTCGGCCCAGTTCCTCACCGCCTATCGGCAGGTGGACCTGTTCTTCCCCGATCGCACCATGACGCGCCTCGTCGCCGACCCGCGCTGGCTGTTCGGCACCGAGCCCGACCCCTCCGCACTGATCAACAGACTCCTGGGCGGGCCGACCACGGTCCTGGCCGGCGCCGTGGCACAGGGGGCGGGGCGCGGGGCGACGCTGCTCGGGCCGGTGACGGTCGCCGGTGACCTGGTGACCGTCCCGCTCGGGAATGTCGCCGACAGTG
>NZ_JAAYXO010000028.1 GCF_012515855.1 Gordonia sp. (in: high G+C Gram-positive bacteria) | reverse complement strand
TCGGGTTCTTGAGCACCCAGCGCTTGTCCGGGTCGTTGGCGCCGATCAACTGCAGGTTGCGACGATGCCGGGCGTACGCGGGCGTCCAGTCCTGCTCCGCGAGCCACGCCGAGTACGACGGAATGTGGGCGAGCGACTCGTACGAGATCGACATCAGCGACTGCCGCAGCAGCTGCCAGCACTCCTCCACCTCGCCGGCACTCATGTAGTGCAGCCCCATGAACTCGGGATTCTCGACATGATGCTGCGACAGCCCGGCGTCGATCTGCGCGAAGACCGGGTTGTCGGCCCATGTGTCGCGCGGAGGACGCGGCTGCGGGAACTCCGTGAGCCACATCTCGAGCCCCTGGTGGCCTGGATCTGCGGCCAGCAGCCGGTGCAGCGCCGTGGTGCCGGTGCGCGGGAGACCGGTGACGAAGACCGGCCGAGTCACCGACACGTCGGCGTAGCGCGGGTTGTTCTGCCACCCGGCCTCGCTGAGCAGCCGCGCGATCAGCGCGCCCTTGAGGAAGTAGCGGAACATCTTGCTGCCGGTGGGCGTCAGACCCGCCTCGTCGCGATACGAGTCGAGGAGGACGCGAAGACCCTCGCGGTAGTCGTCGTCGCCGAAGTCACTCAGGCCGACGGTCCGTGTCGCCGACTCGTGCAGTTCGTCGACCTCGCCGACCGAGGTGCGCTGAGCGCTAGTCATGGTATTCACCGCAATTCACGTCGAGGGTGTGTCCGGTGATGGCCCGGGCCATGTCGGACGCCAGGAACAGGACCGCGTCGGCGATCTCGTCCGGCTCAGGCAGCCGCTTGAGGTCGCTGCGCGAGGCCGTCTGCTTATACACCTGCTCGGGCGTGATGCCGTACTTCTTGGCGACCTCGCCGAAGTACCACTTCAGCTGGTCGTCCCAGATGTAGCCGGGCGCGACGCTGTTGACCCGAATTCCGTCGCCGCCGAGCTCGGTGGCGAGAGTCTGCGACATCGCCAGCAACGCACTCTTGGCGATCTTGTAGCTGCCGTAACGCGGCTCGGAGTGTCGGATCACCATCGAGTTGATGTTCACGATCGCGCCGTTCGCCTCGGCCAGGGCCGGGGTGAACGCCTTGATCACGCGCAGCGCGCCGAGAACCGTGAGGTCGAGACTCGAGGCGATCTGCTCGAAGTCCGTACGCGCCAGCGGCTTCATCGACGGCAGCGCGAAGGCGTTGTTGACCAGGACGTCCACCCGGCCGAACTCGCCGACGGCACTCTCGACAAGGGCGGCGACCGCGGCATCGTCGGTGATGTCGGTCGGCACGGTGAGCGCCTGGCCGCCCGCGTCGCGGATCTCGCCCGCGATCTCGTCGAGGCGCGAGGCGGTCCGTGCCGCGAGCACCACGCGGGCGCCCTCGGCTCCGGCCCGGACGCAGACCGCGCGGCCGAGCGCCGGTCCCACTCCCGAGACGACCACGACCTTGCCGTCGAGCAGTCCTGTCATGGGTGAGCTCCTATCCCAACATGCGGCGGGCGAAGGCACGCTGGCGCACGGCGATCCGTGCGGCCCAGCCTGCGGCATCGATTCGGTTGTCTTCGTAGAACGGCAGATACGACCGCACGTCGGCGTCGTCGACGACCACCGCCGTGGGTCCTTGCTCGGGCGTGATCGGCTGGTCGATGCGCTGCCACCGGAACTGCAGGATCCCGCGCCGCCGACCGGTGGTCTCGATCCAGTTGGCGACGCCGGGATCGTTGGCCGCGATCACCATGCGGATCATGCCGTCCGGATCCACCTGCGCCTGGGCCGAGTTCAGCGAGGTCTGATGGTTCACGTAGTCCAGCGAGATATACCACATGCTTCCGAGCTGAAAGCCCTGATAGGGGGCGTCGGACTTGGGCAGGGTGACGACCATCGACGTGCCCGCGGGAAGGTCGTAGTGGCCGACCGACGAGAACTGAGTGGACAGTCCACCGGGAGTGGAGCGCGGCGCGGTGAAGGTGTTGACCGGCTCGTCGAGATAGAACCACTTCGGGAAGTTGAACCAGGTGTTGATGCGCGCGGTCAGCATCTTGGCGGCGATCGCGTAGCGCTTCGCGACCTTCTCCGAGTCGGGCTCCTGGGGCACGGTGCCGACGGTGTCGACGCGCTCGATGGT
>NZ_JAAYXO010000178.1 GCF_012515855.1 Gordonia sp. (in: high G+C Gram-positive bacteria) | reverse complement strand
TCGATCAGCCGGTCGTCGGGGATGTCGCAGTCCGCGTATCGCAGCAGAGTGGTGAACATGTCGGTGACGTGCATCATCTCGTTGCTTTCCCGCGGCTTCACGTGGCCCGGCCAGCGGATGATCGCCGGTGTCCGGATCCCGCCCTCGGCCGAGCTGAAGTACGAGCCGTCGAAGAAGCCCGCGGTTCCGCGACCGGCGAGGTGGTCCTCCGGCCCGTTGTCACCGGCGAAGACGACGATGGTGTTGTCGGCGACGCCGAGCTCGTCGAGCTTGTCCAGGATGCTCTGGAAGTCCGCGTCGAGCATGAGCAGCGCGTCACCCCAGTCGCCGTTGTCGCTCTTGCCCTTGAACTCCTCGCGCACCTCGATGGGGAAGTGAAGCAGCGAGTGGTTGTGGTAGAGGAAGAACGGCTTGTCGTCGGCGACGGCCCGCTCCATGAAGTCCTTTGCGCGACGGTCGTATTCGGCATCCATTTGACCTTTCAGCTCCACGGTGAGCTGTTCGTCGGTGGTGCGGACGCCGTCGGCCTTGGTGCCGTCGTACATGTACGACCAGCCGTCTCGCTCACCCACGTACCAGGGGTCGTCGGGCCACAGGCATTCGTCGTACGTGCGGGCGGGCCCGTACCACTCGTCGAATCCGTGGTCGGTCGGCCAGCGACCGTCCTCGGCACCGATGTGCCACTTGCCGTAGCAGGCCGTCGCATAGCCGGCCTCCGACAAGATGTCGCCCATCGTGCGTTCCCAGGCGACCAGACCGCCGGCGTTGCCGCCGAGTGCGATCGTGTGGTTGCCCGAACGGATCGGGTAGCGGCCGGTCATCAACGCCGACCGCGTCGGGGTGCACTGCGGCTCGACGACGAAGTGCGAGAGTTTGAGGCTGTCCTTGGCGAAGGTGTCGATGTTCTTGGTGTCAGCACCGCGCAGGATGCCGCCGCCGTAACAGCCGAGTTCGCCGAGACCGAGGTTGTCCACGTGGAAGTAGACGATGTTCGGTCGATCAGAGGATGAGGCCATGATGGCGCTTCCTTTCTATTGAGGTTCTTCTCGTGTACTGGTCAGGGGTCTGTCCGCGGACTCAGTCGAGCGGCGGCCCGGTGGTGCGGGGGTTGACGGAGAACAGTGAGACGCGGTCGGCCCGGTAGCGGACCGATTCCAGGTCGAAGGGAGTGCCGTCCGCCAGGCGGGTGAGCCTCTGCAGCAACAGGATCGGTTCACCGGGCTTGATCTCCAGGTGCCGCGCCGTTCCACGGTCGGCGGCGACGGCCTCGATGGTGTTCTCGGCCTCGCCCAGGCGGGCACCGAGCTTGCGTTCGAGGATGGAGAAGACGTCCTGGTTCTCCAGATCCTCCCCCTCGAAAGCCTCCATGGCCTCGGGCCGCAGCGCCGACGTGTCCAGGGACAGCGGCACATTGGCCACTGACCGCAGTCGCTCGATGAAAGCGATCGGGTTGCCTTCCGGCAGTTGAAGCTTGGCGGCGATCAACGGTGTGGCGGTCGACCGGTGCACTGCCAGGACGCGATTGGCCACTTTCAGTTGATGCCCGGCCAGGGACTCGGCCAGACCGACGAGCCGGTCGATCGGCTGCCGGAGCTTGGCGCCGGTGACGAACGTGCCCGCGCCCTGGACCCGGGTGATCAGTCCCTCCGCGCGCAGGAGATCGAGGGCCTCGCGAATCACGTTGCGGCTCACGCCCATCTCGCCGGCGAGCTCGTTCTCCGGCGGCAGCATCGGGCGGGGCGCTCCGATGCCACCGAACTGTCCCTCGAGGATCTGCGTGCGCAGACTGTCGCGGACCCATCGCGAGGCGTCTTCGCGCCTGCCTTCGTACCGGCGGGCGGGAGGCCGGGGGAAGTCCTTGGGTGGAATCCGTGGTCTCGAGGTCATGGACCAAGATTCGCAGCGGCCCGTTCCGCCCGATTTGCTGTGACGTTATCGCCTGATTACGCCGCTTTCGCGGGCCCTAACCGTGCTGGCCTGCGCACTCTCTGCGGCCGAATGCACCGAGAAACGCCACCCAGTGAACGGTGCCCGGCACGACGAACGGCCGGCCCGGGCGTCGTACGCCGCGGGCCGGCCGTGCCGGTACCGGTCGTCAGATGTCGAGGAACCGCTCGTCGCCGGCGTTCGCGGTGATGAACCCGCGACGCGCGTCGACGTCTTCCCCCATCAGGATCGAGAAGAGTTCATCGGCGAACGCGGCGTCGCTCACCGTCAGCCGGCGCAGCATCCGGGTGTCCGGATCCATCGTGGTTTCCCACAGTTCGCTCGCACTCATCTCCCCCAGGCCCTTGTAACGCTGGATGCCGTCCTCGCTCATCCGTCGACCGGCGGCGCGGCCCGCCTCGAGCAAGCGGTCGCGCTGCCGGTCGGTGTACGCGTAGTCGACCACCCCTTTGGGCCATTTGAGCTTGTACAGCGGTGGTTGCGCCAGATACACGTGTCCGTGCTCGATGAGGGGGCGCATGAACCGGTACAGCAGCGTCATCAGCAGGGTGGAGATGTGCCGGCCGTCGACATCGGCGTCGGCCATCAGCACGATCTTGTGGTAGCGCAGTTTGCTCAGGTCGAACTCGTCGCGCACCCCGGTGCCGAACGCGGTGATGATCGACTGGACTTCGGTGTTCTTGAGCGCGCGGTCGATCCGGGTCTTCTCGACGTTGATGATCTTGCCCCTGATGGGCAGGATCGCCTGGTACATCGAGTCACGACCCGACTTGGCACTCCCGCCCGCCGAATCCCCCTCGACGATGAAGATCTCGCTGCGCTCGGCGTCGTTGCTCCGGCAGTCGGCCAGCTTCCCGGGCAGGCCGCCCAGTGCTCCGGCGGTCTTGCGGCGCACCAGTTCCCGGGCGCTGCGGGCCGCGATGCGGGCCCGTGCCGACGCCGCTGCTTTCGTGACGATCGCCTTGGCTTCGGCGGGATTGGCGTCGAACCACTCCGACAGTCGCTCGTGGCACACCTTCTGGACCAGCGAGCGGATCG
>NZ_JAAYXO010000177.1 GCF_012515855.1 Gordonia sp. (in: high G+C Gram-positive bacteria) | reverse complement strand
TGAACAGGTCGCCGACCACACCGAAGTCGCTGATCTCGAAGATCGGGGCTTCTTCGTCCTTGTTGACGGCCACGATGGTCTTCGAGGTCTGCATGCCTGCGCGGTGCTGGATGGCGCCGGAGATACCCAGGGCGATGTACAGCTGGGGCGAAACGGTCTTGCCCGTTTGACCGACCTGGAACTGTCCGGGGTAGTAACCGGAGTCGACAGCGGCGCGCGATGCGCCGACGGCTGCGCCGAGCGAGTCCGCGAGGGCCTCGACGACCGCGAAGTTGTCGGCCGAGCCGACGCCGCGACCACCGGAGACGACGACCGTCGCCTCGGTGAGCTCGGGACGGTCGCCGCCGACGTTCGGTGCGAAACCGGTGATCTTGACGCCGCTCTCCTGCGCCGGAACCTCGACGTTGACGACCTCGCCTGCGCCGGCAGCCGGAGCAGCCTCGACGCCGCCCGGACGAACCGAGATGACCGGGGTGTCGCCGCCGGCCTGAGCATCGACGGTGAACGCGCCACCGAAGATCGAGTGGACGCCGGAGCCGCCTTCCTTGACGTCGATGACGTCGGTCAGCAGGCCCGAGCCCAGACGCACGGCCAGACGACCGGCGATCTCCTTGCCGTCAGCGGTGGCTGCGACCAGGACGCCTGCGGCGCCGTTGGCCTCGGCCAGCTGCGACAAAACGTCGACGGCGGGGGTGATCAGGTAGTTCGCGACGTCGTCCGATTCGGCGACGTAGATCTTCTCGGCACCGGCCTCGGTGAGACCGGCGGTGACGCCTGCCGCGGTGCCGGGCTTGCCGACGACCACTGCGGACGGGGTGCCCAGGGCGCGGGCAGCGGTGATGAGCTCGCTGGTGACCTTCTTCAGCCCACCGTCGGCATCCTGCTCAACGAGCACGAGTACTTCAGCCATGATTGTTCTCCTGAAATTCTTGGGATTCGCCAGTTGAAGAGGGGCCGGATCAGATGATCTTCGACGCGACCAGGTACTCGGCGACCTTGGTGCCGCCGTCGCCCTCGTCGGTGACGCGCTCGCCCGCGGTCTTCTCCGCCTTCGGGGTCACCGCGGTGACGGTGCTGCCGGCGTTGGCCAGGCCGACGGTGTCGGCGTCGACGCCGATCTCGGCGAGCGTCAGGACGGCGACTTCCTTCTTCTTCGCGGCCATGATGCCCTTGAAGGACGGGAAGCGCGGCTCGTTGATCTTCTCGTTGACCGAGACGATCGCCGGCAGCGAGGCCTCGACGTTGAAGATGCCCTCGTCGGTCTCACGCTCGCCGCGCAGGGTCTCGCCGTCAATCTCCAGCTTGCGCAGGTGGGTCAGGTGCGGGAGCTCCAGGTACTCGGCGATCATGGCCGGGACGGCGCCGCTGCGGCCGTCAGTGGCCTCGTTGCCGGCGATGACCATCTCGACACCCTCGACGGTGCCCAGTGCGGATGCCAGCACGTACGCGGTCTGGACCGCGTCGCTGCCGTGCATCAGGTCGTCCTTGACGTGGATCGCCTTGTCGGCGCCCATCGAGAGGGCCTTGCGGATGGCGTCGGTGGCGCGCTCGGGGCCGACGCAGAGGAGGGTCACCTCGCCGCCATTGGCTTCCTTGATCTGCAGAGCTTCTTCCACAGCGCGCTCGTTGATCTCATCGAGCACTGCGTCAGCGGCTTCCCGGTCGAGCGTGTAGTCGCCATCGGCGAGCTTGCGCTCGGACCACGTGTCGGGAACCTGCTTGATCAGAACGACAATATTCGTCATGGGTCTTCGTCGACCTCCTGCATCGGGTTCGGCAACTTACCGGCCGGTAAGGCCATGGGTCATAGACCACTTTAGCGGCTGCCACGTCCGGCGCGAACATGGCACCGATCACTTCCCGCATGCCGAGTACCACCGACCTATGCCCTAAGGTCAGCACGATGACCGATTACCAGCCGACGCAGCCGCAATCCGCGGCGTACGCGGAGCAACTCGCACTCACGGGTGAACGAACCGTACCCGGAATCGATGCCGAGAACTACTGGTTCCGTCGACACGAAGTGGCCTACGAGTACATCCTCGAGCGCTGCGCCGGGAAGGACATCCTGGAGGCGGGCTCGGGCGAAGGCTACGGAGCAGCACTGCTCGCAACCCGTGCCAAGTCGGTGACCTGCGTCGACTACGACGAACAGGCCGTCGCGCACACCCGCCTCCGCTACCCCGAACTCACCGTGCACCGCGGCAACCTGATCGACCTGCCGCTGGCGGACGGCTCGGTGGACGTGGTGGTCAACTTTCAGGTGATCGAGCACCTGTGGGATCAGAGCCAGTTCGTCGCCGAGTGCCATCGAGTGCTGCGCCCGGGCGGCGTGCTCCTGATGAGCACCCCCAACCGCAT
>NZ_JAAYXO010000027.1 GCF_012515855.1 Gordonia sp. (in: high G+C Gram-positive bacteria) | reverse complement strand
TTCGCCCTGCGCGTTCCCTCGCAGGCGCGCTATCTGAGGATGCGGCCCTGCCCGTCGCGGACCGAACCGGTGAAAATCATGATCGCGTCGATCAGAATCCAGATTCCAAGACCGATGAAGATCAAGAAGCCGAAGAAGATGAAGCTGGTGACGAAAGCGACGAACCACAGGATGAGCTGCGTCGCAGCGATACCGGTGGTGCCGATGTACCAGCGGCCCGCGCCTAACCCACCGAGGAACAACTGGAGGAATCCGGCGGTGACCTTGCTGCGGTCGGAGAACGGGATCCCAGTCGCCGGGTCGACCCCGTAGGGCGCCGCAGCGTTGTACCCGCCCTGCGGATAGCCGTAGGCGGCGACGGGATGAGCGACCGGATAGGCGGGAATCGGCGGAGCCGCATAGCCGGGTTGGGCCATCCCGGGGTAGCCCGGCTGCGGGGTGTGGAACGACGGCGCCTGCGGGTAGCTGGGCGCCTGCGGATAATTGCCCGCGGAACCGCCGTAGGGCGCACCCGACTGGTAGTCGTTCACCGCGGGATATCCCTGGTAGGGCGACATCCCCGAGTTGCCATGGCCGTACTCGGTCACGTTGATCCTTTCGAGTTCGAGAACGCGACTCGCGTCAGGGTGCGTTGCCCACCGCGATCGCGATGATCACCACGACAACGAGGATCACGACGGCGAATCCGATCGCCATGCTGATCCACGCCCACTTGGCGAGGTTGCTCGCTGAGGACACCGCGTCGTACGCGGCTTGCTGCTGCCCGACGTACCAGAGCCTGCTGACCGAGTTGCTCTTGTTCAAGCTCATGATGCCGAGCACCAGCGGTGCGATACCGATGACAGTGGTGTAGCAACCGACGACGAGGAGGCCGCTGAAGACGATCGCGAGGATCGCCGACGTCGTGTTGGTCTGGGGCGGCATGGCCTGCGGACTGCCGTAGGCAGCGGGCTGCGGATACGCGGGAACGTACGCCGCAGGCGCGCCGTAGTTCGGGGCCCCGTAACCGCCGTAGGGGTCCGGGGTCGGATACTGCGGCGGCACCGGCTCGCCGTAGTTCGGCTGCGGAGTCAGGTCGCCGTACCCGGGTTGCGGGGCGCCCCCGAACTGCGCTTGCGGCGCACCCTCGTCCACCGACTTCTGGAAGTTCGGCGTTTGCTGAATCTCGGTCTGCGCATAGGCCGGAGACCACTCGGACTCGTAGTAGGGTGCCTGCACCGACGAATCCGGATCGCTCGACTCCGCCTGCATCGCAGTCGCGCCGGCCACCGCGGAGTTGTCCACCACGGTCGTCTTCTCCAGATCGGGCGACGCCGGCTTCTTCTCCAGACTCGGAGGCGCGGTCGTCTCGTCCGCCGCCGACATCGCAGCGTCGTCGCGATCTTGGGGGTTGGTCATATCGTCACACTTTCAAACTTGAGAACGGTTCGATCGGAATGTTGCGGATCACGAACCACACCAGCGTCACTCCGAGCACCACCGCTGGTGCATAGCGAAGAGTCTGCCAGTTCCACAGTCGACGGCCGGTCCACAGTCCGATCGTGTACGTCACGAACGTGAACGCGAGAAGCACCAACGCGATGACGCCGACGGCGTTGTAGTGCAGCGCGGCACCGACGTCACCGTGCATCAGGGAATAGATCGCGCGCAGCGAACCACACCCCGGACAGTTGAGATGAAACAGCGACTTGGTCGGACACGTCGGGAGCACGCCGCCGGGTGTTGTCGGATCGGCGAACCAGATCGCCGTCGCCGCACCTGCGACGCCGACTAAGACCGCGCCGGGGCCGACGTACTTGTTCTGGGCGGCACGCCGGAGCACCCCTAGGAACTTGTCCGAGGGGCGCTCCGCACGCGCATCAGTACGTGGTCGTAGATGCTGAGAAGACACCGAGCGCAACAGCGAGGATGAGGTACAGGACGATCAAGACGACGGAGATGATGGCTCCCCACATCGCGAACTTCTTCGCGTCGTCGGCGGCCTTCTGCGCACCGGCGTAATCGCCCATGGCCCACAGTTTGCTGACCGAGGTCGACTTCACGATCGCGACGATGCCGAGCGGCAGGCAGCACAGGACCGTGCACAGAATCGACCAGACGAGATTATTGTCGGGCTCCATACCGGGCGCGCCGCCCTGGTAGCCGTACTGGGGCGCACCGTACTGGGGCGCACCGAACTCCGGGCCACCTCCGGGCTGGCCACCGAAGGGCTGGCCGCCCGGCTTGTTCTCCGGAAAATCATTCGGGTTAGTCATGTAGTTCAGGGTCCTCTCAGGAATTCGGTCCTCCGAAGACTAAACCACATGGCCGGAAATGTCCCTGCAGCACGAGTCGGTGTCGATCGAACGATATAGGCGCACATCGCATCCCACTCGGCACGGTCCCCTACTTCTCCGGGCCGTCATGTCCGCGCAGCGCCTCGAGGGCATTGCGAATCCGAGTGGTGTCGGCGGCCGTCCACCCCTCGGGCTGGGTCACCGCGATCCACCCGTCGAGGATCACCGTGCCGTAGTTGTGGCCGTGCCCGTCGGGGACACCCGCGGCGTTGCCGAGATCCGCGCTGACCTGCCAGAAGGTGACGATCGGATACCAGCGCATCGCCGTCTCGCGGTCCGGACCCGCTGGTTCCACCAGCCAGTCGGGTCGGCCGAACATCAGGTCCGACGACCACCAGACCACCGGATCCGAGCGATGCTGGATGTACAACACGCGCGGCGACAACCACTCGTCACGGTTGCGGTGGATGCCCTCGGCGTCGTTCGCGAATCGGACCACCAGTCCGTTGGCGTAGGTCGGCTCGGCTTGCGGCGACCCCGGGTCTCGGCGTTCCACCAGCGTGTGCCACAGCTTGTTCGAGTTGGGCGGTCCCACCCACAGGACGCCGTCGACGGTGGAGCGGATGTCGTTGAGGTCGTCGAAGGCGCCCTCGCCGGCCTGCGTGCCGAGGCTCTCGCCGTAGACGAAGAGCTTGGGCCTGCTGCCCTCGGGCTTGGTGAGCCACCGTTCGTGAACGGCGTCCACCAGCCGTCGGCCGGCTTCGGCCGCCTTGGCCTTGTCCGCCAGGAACGACACCCAGCTCGGCAGATACGAGTACTGCGCCGCGACCAGCGCGCTGTCGCCGTTGGCGACGAGCTCGAAGGTCTGCGCGGCAGTCGGATTCACCCAGCCGGTCCCCGTCGTCGGGATCACCACCAGTGTCTGACGGTCGAAGGCGCCGGTGCGCTCCAACTCGTCGACGATCAGCTTCATCTGCGCGTCGATGCCGTCCGCGGACTCCAGCCCCGCATAGACGCGGATCGGTTCCTTGGCCTGCCGGCCGTTGAATTCCGCCAAGCGCGTGGCCTCGACGCCGCCCGACACGAAGTTCCGACCCTCGAACCCGAGGGTGTCCCACTTGGCGAGCGACTGCGGACTGCCGGACTTCTCCGGAAGGGTCGGCCGCTCGGCGCCGTCGCGGGTGTCGTCGTTCTGGACGCTGAAGATCGCGTTCATCGCCGCGTAGCTGCCCCGGATCGCGACGCCGTCGATCAAGGCGAAGGTCGCGATCAGCACCAACAGCAGCGACAATGCGCTGGCCACCCGACGCGGAATCCGGAACACACTCACCAGCTTGTGCGCGACGGCGTGCCCGACGGTCCGTAGCAGGCGGAAGATCCAGACGATGGCGCAGGCGATCACGATGCTGAGCCCGAAGGCGCGCAGATAGCCGACGAACGACGGCGCGTCGGTCCCCATCATGTCGGCCAGCTGGGTCTGCCAGCGGACCGCGAAGGAGAGCGTGAACAGCGACGCCGCCAGGCACAGCAGCGGCACACCGATGCGCAGCGCTCTGCGGATGCGCGGCGACGGAGGCCACCACGACAACCGCGGGAGCAGATACCGCTGCACGGCCAGTGCCAGCAGCACGCCGAGGCCGTACCCGGTGGCCGCGGAAATGCCGCCGATCAGCCCCTGAAACGACCAGTGCCGCGGCAGCAGCGAGGGCGTCAGCGACATCAGGTAGAACAGGGTCGCCATCACCAGTCCGGGCGCATCGATGCGCAGCACGCGCATCACCCGCGTGACGGCCGAGCCCATCCGCATCGAGGAACGACGAACGGCGGCCCGCGGTGTTCTCCGCGGCGCCGCCGTCGTCTCCTGAGTGGGGTCGGCCAACGATCTGGGACTAGCCGAACAGCTTCGGCAGGGTGCCCTCGTGGACCTCGCGCAGTTCGTCGAGCGTCACCGAGAAGTGGTCCTGGACCTCGAGCGAATCGCTGCCCTGGTCGACGACACCGATGCGCGTCCACGGCATCTCGCGGGCGTCGAGCATCGCGCAGAAGCGCGACTCCTCGGTGCGCGGGACGGCGACCAGCACGCGGCCCGCCGACTCGGAGAACAGCGTGACGAACGGATCGGCACCCTCCGGAAGGAGGATGCGGCAGCCGGTCTCACCCGCGAGTGCGGCTTCGGCGACCACCTGGATCAGGCCGCCCTCGGAGAGGTCGTGGGCCGCGGAGACGAGGCCGTCGCGCGAGGCGGCGACCAGGATCTCGCCGAGCAGGCGCTCACGGTCGAGGTCGACCTTCGGCGGCACGCCACCGAGGTGGTCGTGCTCCACCTGCGCCCAGATGGAGCCGTCGAACTCGTCGTGGGTCTCGCCGAGCAGGATCAGGGTCTCGCCCGGTTCGGTGCCGATGTCGGTGGGGATGCGGCGGGCGACGTCGTCGATGACGCCGAGCACGCCGACCACCGGGGTCGGCAGGATCGGGGTAGTGCCCGTCTGGTTGTAGAAGCTCACGTTGCCGCCGGTCACCGGGATGCCCAGCTTGGCGCAGCCGTCGGCGAGGCCGCGGACGGCCTGGCTGAACTGCCACATGACGGCCGGGTCCTCGGGCGAGCCGAAGTTGAGGCAGTTGGTGACCGCGCGGGGGCTGGCCCCGGTCACCGACACGTTGCGGTAGGCCTCGGCGAGCGCGAGCTGTGCGCCGGTGTACGGGTCCAGGTAGGTGTAGCGGCCCGACGCGTCGGTCGAGATCGCGACGCCGCGACCGGTCTCCTCGTCGATGCGGATGACACCGGAGTCGGCGTTCTCGGCGAGCACCGTGTTGCCGCGGACGTAGCGGTCGTACTGCTCGGTGATGAACTTGCGGCTGCACAGCGCGGGGCTGGCCAGCAGCTTCAGGAAGGTCTCGCGGAGTTCCTCGGAGGTCTCCGGGCGCTTCAGGTTCGCGGTGGTCGAGGCGATGACCTCGTCCTGCCACTCCGGGCGCTCGACGGGACGGTTGTACACCGGGCCGTCATGAGCGACGGTGCGCGGCGGCACGTCCACCACGGTCTCGCCGTGCCAGTCGACCACGAGATGCTCACCGTCGGTGACCTCACCGATCACGGTGGCGAGGACGTCCCACTTGCGGCAGACGGCCATGAACTCGTCGACGTTCTCGGGGGTCACGACCGCGCACATGCGCTCCTGCGACTCCGACGACAGCACCTCCGCCGCGGTCATGCCCTCGGCGCGCATCGGGACCTTGTCGAGATCGATGTGCATGCCGCCGTCACCGGCCGCAGCCAGCTCGCTGGTGGCGCACGACAGGCCCGCGCCGCCGAGGTCCTGGATGCCGACGACGAGCTCGGCGCGGTACAGATCCAGGCAGCACTCGATGAGCACCTTCTCGGTGAACGGGTCGCCCACCTGCACGCTCGGCAGCTTCTTGCGCGACGGGCCGTCTTCATCGTCGAAGGTCTCGGACGCGAGGACCGAGACACCGCCGATGCCGTCCAGGCCGGTCCGGGCGCCGAACAGGATGATCTTGTTGCCCGTGCCCGACGCGAACGCCAGGTGCAGGTCCTCGGTGCGCAGCAGGCCGGCGCACAGCGCGTTGACGAGCGGGTTGGCCTGGTAGCTGGAGTCGAAGACGGTCTCGCCGCCCACGTTCGGCAGGCCGAGCGAGTTGCCGTAGCCGCCGACGCCGCGCACCACGCCGTCCACCACGCGACGGGTGTCGGGGTGATCGACCGCGCCGAAGCGAAGCTGGTCCATCACGGCGATCGGGCGGGCGCCCATGGCCATGATGTCCCGCACGATGCCGCCCACGCCGGTCGCGGCGCCCTGGTAGGGCTCCACGTAGCTCGGGTGGTTGTGCGACTCCACCTTGAAGGTCACCGCCCAGCCGTCGCCGACGTCGACGACGCCCGCGTTCTCGCCGATGCCGGCCAGCATCCCGGCCTTCATCTCATCGGTGGTGGTCTCGCCGAAGTAGCGCAGATGCACCTTCGACGACTTGTAGCTGCAGTGCTCGGACCACATCACCGAGTACATCGCGAGTTCGGCGTCGGTGGGACGACGGCCGAGGATCTCACGGATCCGGGCGTATTCGTCGTCCTTGAGGCCGAGTTCAGCCCAAGGCTGCGGCAACTCGGGGGTATCGGCGGCGTGGGAAACGGTATCGACCTGGGCGCTCACGTGGAACAGTCTATGTCAGTTCTCGAGATGACCGGTCCAGCCCCCGAGTCTGTCGATCGACTGACGTCCGGGTCGTCGCCCTTCGCGCGCTGCTACCGTCACCATTGACATCGATCGACCTCAGCGCGGCTACCAATCCGGAGGACCTCTCATGGCCACTGCTCTTCGTGTTCGGCTCGGCGCCGCAGCCCTGTTCTGCGCCGGGGTCGCCGTCCTCGCCGGATGCTCGGACTCCGCCGACTCCACCGACTCCGCCTCAGCAACCACCACTTCGACAACCACCACCTCGTCCGCAACGACGGCTCCGTCGACGCCGACCACCACCTCGCCCACCGAGGCCGACGACGCCCCCGTCTCCGAGGTCCCCGCGCCGGCGAACTGGGAGTCGATGACCTGCAAGGACTTCAGTGAGCTGACACTGTCGGAGCAGGTCGCGATCTTCCGCGCCCAAGGCAGTCCGGCACCGATCGAGGCACTGACCACCGCGGCCAAACTGATGAGCACCGGCTGCCAGGGCTTCCCCGACCTTCCGCTCAAGGACGCGCTCGCGGGCAACATCCCGGGGTGAGCCTCGACTGACCACCGCCCTCCGATGGTCGGAGGTTCCGAATCGCCGGTCCTCCCCCGCACGGGACGCTAATGTTCCCGGCAACACCATCCAAGATTCGGGGGGATCGAGATGAATGTCGGGAACAGCACTGTGCGCGGATCGGGAGGGCTCCCGACCGATGGGCTCTCGACTGGGATTCCTGTCACAGCGAGCGCGCGGGACTACTTCACCGCCGGCCTGAGCGCGCTAGGCGTCCTCGCCGGCGACGCACCGCCCGACCGGGAGCGCGCGCTGCGTGCCTTTGTCCGGGCCTGTGAGATCGACCCGGAGATGGGCGACGCCTGGCTCGGCCGGGTGGCCGCGGGCGACCGGTCGGGGGTCGCGCTGCTCGGCCTGTACCGCTCGCGTTCCACCATCGGCGTCGACCAGCGCCGCATCGGGCTGCCCACCGGATATCTGGTGGGCCACCTCCCGACCGGCATGTTCATCGAT
Organism: Gordonia sp. (in: high G+C Gram-positive bacteria); assembly: GCF_012515855.1. Lineage (GTDB taxonomy): Bacteria > Actinomycetota > Actinomycetes > Mycobacteriales > Mycobacteriaceae > Gordonia. The sequence goes on along the minus strand of NZ_JAAYXO010000027.1, from coordinate 8,131 downwards.
CTGCCGATCGCCCGACCGGTCGACGCGACGGCCGCGTACGCCGCCTCGCTGCTCGTGGGCGGCGACGTCCGGGGCGCCGCCGAGGTCCTCGACCAAGCAGCGCACACCGATGACCCGTCGATCGTCTTCTGCCGCGCCCTCGCGGCCCTCCGGGAATCACGGTGGCGCGCGGTACTCGACGTCCTCGGCACCGTCGACTGGCCGGACCCAGTCCTGCGCGCCGCGACCGACTTCCTCGGCGGCACCGCGTGCGCCCAGCTCGGCCTGTTCGACCAAGCCCTGCGGCGTCTGGAGAGCACCCGCGACTCCGCGCTGGACAATGCCCGCCCGCAGGCCCTCTTCATGATCGGGATGACCCATCGTTCTCGCGGCGACGAGACCGCCGCGCGCCTGAGTCTGGAAGAGGCGTTCGCGCTGGATTCGGGGCTGGCGGAGGCCGAGCGTGCACTGGCCGATCCGTCGTACCGGCTGGTGATCGGCGACGCCGCCCCGCCGAACGTCGCAACGTCTGCGGTCGAGGACACCGCCGGGACACGCGCGACGGCCGACGACGCCGCCGTCCGTGCGGTGACCGACGAACTCGCCGCTCAAGTCGGGCTCGCGACGGTGAAGGACCAGGTGGAGCGCCTGCGCGCGACGGTCGCACTGTCGCAGATCCGCGCCGGGAAGGGACTGCGAACGCATTCGCGCAGTCTGCATCTGGCGTTCACCGGCCCACCCGGCACCGGCAAGACCACCGTCGCCCGACTGGTGGCGCGTCTGTACTGCGCACTCGGCCTGCTGGCCACCGACACCGTGGTCGAGGTCAGCCGTAAAGACCTGGTGGGCCAGCACCTCGGAGCCACCGCGCCCAAGACCTCGGCAGTGGTGGACTCCGCGCTCGACGGGGTGCTGCTGATCGACGAGGCCTACACGTTGGCCCAGGAGGGTCTGTCGGGCGGCGACGCCTTCGGCCGCGAGGCCATCGACACGCTGCTCGCGCGGATGGAGAACGACCGCGACCGCCTGGTGGTGATCATCGCCGGATACGACGACGAGATCGACCGACTCCTGGCCACCAACGAGGGGCTCGCCTCGCGTTTCGCCCGTCGCATTCGCTTCGAGTCGTACACGTCCGGAGAGCTGATCCGCATCGCCGAAACGATGGCGCAGCGCCGGGACGCACGGTTGTCGTCGGAGGCCGCCGCGACTCTCGAAGCGGCGTTCGCCGATCTGTACGACAGCACCGTCGACGGTCGACGCGCGTCCGACCTCGCGGGCAACGGTCGCTACGTGCGGAATGTGGTGGAGGCCGCCGAGGAGGAACGGGAACTCCGCCTGGCCACCGGCCCCGACCTCGATCGACTGAACGAGATGCAGCTGATGACGATTACCGGCGACGACGCGCGCGCCGCCCTCGCGCGGTTGCGGTAGTCGGCGGGAGCTCGGCACTGTTCGTTTCGCCGAATGACGGAGGAGGTCGACGGCCGTACATTCTTCCCATGCAACCGCCCTCGACACCCTCGCAGTCGCCGACACCGTCGCCCGTACCGATCCCGACCGCGGGAGTCAGCGCGCGATCGACCACCAAGACGATTCTCGACGTATTCGGCGTCCTGGTCTGCTGGCTGATCCAGTTGCTCACCGCGATGTGGACGACGAATGCGTCGCTGATCTTCGATTTCACCTCCGCGAGCACCTGCACCGTCGACTGCGACGGTGTCGGCGGTCTCGGCATCGCGTTCCCGGTCGCCATCATCGGCGCCGCGGTGCTCGGCATCGGGACGGTGGCCCTGTGCATCTACGTGTTCGTGAAGGGCCGCCTCGCCACCGGCTGGGCCGCGATGTTCGTAGCGCTCCAGTTCCTGGTGTTCTTCTCCGTCGAGGTGCTGAACGCCAATCCGTAACGATCGATCTGCGTAGGGAATGGTCGATGCCGGCCACCATTCCCTACGCAGATCCCCTGCCCGGCCTTACAGCGCCACCGCACCGCGGGCGTTCAGGAGCTCGATGACCTGCTGAACGCACCCCGAACCGTCGCCGTTGAGCATGTGCCAGTCGTACTGCAACTCGCGCCACTCGATGCTCTCCAGGTAGTTGGCCTTCGCCAGGTCGTTGCCGTGGCGTCGGGAGTCGCGATGGAATGCCCATCCCGAGATCTCCACCGCCACCCGGTGCTCCGGCCACGCGAAGTCCAGCCTCCATCGACTGCACGACAACTGCTGAACCCACCCGGTGACGCCCCACTCCCGCAGCAACCGGACAAAAAGTCGCTCCGCTTCCGACTCGCTGGCCGAGCCCGCGATCTTCACCAGGCGCCGCGCCTCAACGATCCCCCGCATCCCGGATGCCTCGTCGACCGCTCGTTCCAAGTCCGCGAGCGTCACCTGGCCGATCTGCAGCATGCGATCGAGGAAGGCAGTGCCCTCGGGAAGCTCGACCGCCGCGATCAGCGCCGTCAGCGGCTTGGCGGTCGCTCGCAGCCCGCGTACCTGCGTCACCCACTCCGGCCGCAGGTTGCGCCGGCTGACTCGGGTCTCGACCGGCCAGTCGATCGGGGCGGGCTTCGCGACGCAGGAGATCGTCAAAGGAACCGGTAGCGTCGCGATCATCCCGTGCCACCACGCGGCGGTGGGGCCGTCCGCGACACCGTTGTGCGCAATGACCACGGCGCGCACCATCGCCGCCTCGGTGAAGTCGTGCGACGCGGACCGGAAGAGTCCGTATGACAGGCGGATCCATTCGCCGCGAACCTCTCGGCCGCGGATCTGCGCGCGGCTCAGACCGCACGACAGCGCCTGCCTGGTTGTGATCACACCGTCATGAGCGGCCAGCGCGGCCGCGACGTCCCCGAAATCCCCCATATAAGTTGGACGCGCCGGACCCGGAATCGGTTCCATCGCATTCTGCGTAGGGAATTCGACCTGGGAGGTACCAAATCCAACGCAGAATCGTCAGTACATCAGCGGCGCTGAAGTACTACTCGCAATAGGCCCGTCTACAACCCCAGCTCGCGCAGGATTCGATCGGCGACCTCGCGCGGCGAGCCGTCGGCGGGACGGATCACCAGATCCGGGTTCTGCGGTGCCTCGTACGGGGAGTCGACGCCGGTGAACTGCGTGATCTCCCCCGCTCGCGCCTTCGCATACAGGCCCTTCGGGTCGCGGGCCTCGCAATCCGCCAGCGGCGTGTCGACGAAGATCTCGTAGAACGGCAGATCGGCGGCCTCGTGGATCTCGCGCGCCCGCTGCCGTTCTGCGGCGAACGGACTGATCAGCGAGACCAGCGTGACCGCTCCGGAATCGGCGAACAGCGCGGCCACCTCGGCGGTGCGGCGAATGTTCTCGCGACGGTCGTCGTCGCCGAACCCGAGGTCGCCGTTGAGTCCGTGTCGCAGGTTGTCGCCGTCGAGCAGGTAGGCCGGTCGGCCTTCGGCGACCACGCGGCGCTCCAATTCCATCGCGATGGTCGACTTCCCCGATCCCGACAGCCCGGTGAGCCACACCGTCGCGCCCCGGTGGGCCCGGTGCTCACGGCCGACCTTGGTGGACTGCCAGACCACCTGGGTGTCGTGGGCCAGCGGAGCGGTGATCATGCCCGCGGCGACGGTCGCGTTGGTCGCCTCATCGATCAGAATGAAGCTGCCCGTCGCCCGGTTGCGGCGGTACTCGTCGAACATCACCGGGGTCTGCGCGTGCAGCGACAGCCGCCCGATCTCGTTGAGGGTCAGGGCTTTCGCCGACTCGTCGCGGTGGAGCGTGTTGACGTCGAGGCGGTAGTTGAGGCCGTCGATGCGGACGCGGGTCTCGCGGGTGCCGCACAGCATGCGGTAGGTGTTGCCGGGCGCCAGCTGTGACGATTCGGAGAACCAGCAGACCATCGCGTCGATCTCCCGGCCGACGTGCGGCCGATTGTTGGGGCGCACCAGCATGTCGCCGCGGACGATGTCGATCTCGTCCTCGAGGGCGATCGAGACGGCCTGCGAGGCGAAGGCCTCGTCGAGTTCCACGCCGCCCGGTCCCCAGATCTGCTTCACCGAGGTGCCGAAGCCGCTGGGCAACGCGACCACCTTGTCGCCGACCGCGAAGGTGCCGCCGGCGACGGTTCCGGCGAACGCGCGGTGGTCGAAGCCGTCGCTGCGCTGCGGTCGGATGACGTACTGAACCGGGAAACGCGCATCGCGCAGGTTGCGGTCGGAGGCGATGTAGACGTTCTCCAGGTGGCTCAGCAGCGGGCGCCCGGAGTACCACGGCATCGCCTCGGAACGCTCGACCACGTTGTCGCCGCGGAGCGCCGAGATCGGGATGAACGCGAGGTCGGTGACATTGAGCTTGGCCGCGAAGGCCACCACTTCGGCGCGGATCTCCTCGAACCGCTCCTCGGAGTAGTCCACCAGGTCCATCTTGTTGATACAGATCGCCAGGTGCGGAATGCCGAGCAACGACGACAGGAACGCGTGGCGCCGAGTCTGCTCCAGCACGCCCTTGCGAGCGTCGACGAGGATGATCGCGACATCGGCGGTCGACGCGCCGGTGACCATGTTGCGCGTGTACTGCACGTGGCCCGGCGAGTCGGCGATGATGAACTTCCGCGCAGGCGTCGCGAAGTAGCGGTAGGCCACGTCGATGGTGATCCCCTGCTCCCGCTCGGCGCGGAGGCCGTCGGTGAGGAGCGCGAGGTCGGCGTAGTCGTCGCCGCGCTTGGCGCTGGTCCGCTCGATGGCCTCGAGTTGATCGGTGAGGATGGCCTTGGAGTCGTACAGCAGCCGGCCGATGAGCGTCGACTTCCCGTCGTCGACGCTGCCCGCGGTCGCGATGCGCAGCAGTTCGGCGGGGGCGACGTCGGGTGCAGTCGCGTCGGGACTCATCAGAAGTAGCCTTCCTTCTTGCGATCTTCCATGCCTGCTTCGGAGATGCGGTCGTCGGCGCGGGTGGCGCCGCGTTCGGTGACGCGGGTGGCGGCCACCTCGGCGATCACCTTCTCCGGGGTATCGGCGTCGCTCTCGACGCAGCCGGTGCAGGTGGCGTCGCCGACGGTGCGGAAGCGCACGCGTTCGGTGTGCGAGGTCTCGCCCGGGTAGGTCTCGAGGAATCGGGTCTTGGCCAGGAGCATCCCGTCGCGTGGGACCACCTCGCGGTCGTGGGCGTAGTAGATCGACGGGAGGTCGATGTTCTCCTGCGCGATGTAGTTCCAGATGTCGAGCTCGGTCCAGTTGCTCAGCGGGAACACCCGAATGTGCTCGTCCCGCTCGCAGTGCCCGTTGTAGAGGTTCCAGAGTTCGGGTCGCTGATTGCGCGGGTCCCATGCGCCGAAGGAGTCGCGGAAGCTGAAGAAGCGTTCCTTGGCGCGGGCCTTCTCCTCGTCGCGACGCGCGCCGCCGAAGACCGCGTCGAACCGGTTCTCGGTGATCCCCCGCAGCAGCGCGGCGGTCTGCAGCCGGTTGCGGGAGGTCCCCGGTCCGGTCTGCTCCACCACGCGTCCGGCGTCGATGTCGTCCTGCACGCTGCTGACGATCAACTGCACGCCGGTCTCGGCGACCACCCAGTCGCGGTACTCGATCACCTCGTCGAAGTTGTGGCCGGTGTCGACGTGCATCAGCGGGAACGGGACCGGTGCCGGCCAGAAGGCCTTCTGCGCCAGGTGGAACATGACCACCGAGTCCTTGCCGCCGGAGAAAAGCATCGCCGGGTGCTCGAACGTGGCCGCGACCTCGCGGAAGATGTGAACCGACTCCGCCTCCAGCTCTTCGAGCGTGGTGAGGTCGTACCGTCGGCCGACACCGGCCGACGCGGTGGCACCGGTTCCGTCGGGTGAGGTGATCATCGGCAGGCACTCCCTTGACGTGTCGAATATTCGACACTTAGTGTTGGCAATATGACAGGTACGGTAGGCGAGCGGGCGACCGACCGTCAATCGTCCCCACCCACGCGGCGGGTGGTCGAGGTAATGAAGCTGCTGGTGGAGGCCTCGAGTGACACGCTCACCCTCGCCGACGTCGTGCGGGCGACCGGCATTCCGCGCGGCACCGCGCACGCGATCGTCACCCAACTCTGCGACCTCGGTTGGGTCACCCGCCACTCCGACAACTCCCTGACCCTCGGCGTCGACTTCCTCGCCACCAGCCGCCGCGCCGCCCGCGTCGACATCGTCGCGGCAGCCGCCACCCCGCACGTGGCCGCACTGGTGGAATCCACCGACATTCCCGCCTTCCTCGCTCAACGCCGCGGCGACACCATCACCGTCACCGACCACCTCGCGCCTGGCCCGAGTCCGTCGCCGACAGTCACGTCACCGGCAGCCCCGGTCCGTCACATGGAGCTACGACCTCCACTCTGCCGCGAGTTCATCGCCTGGGCCGACGACGACACGCGCGCCGCGTGGCTCAATCGGGCGCCCGCCGATCAGCGCCCCCGGCTGACGGCAGTCCTGGGCGCGATCCGGGAACGCGGCTACTCCATCGAGCGCATCACCGACCACCACCGCGCGATCATCGACGCCCTCGGCGACCTCGACGAGATGCCCGCGCAGGTACGCGCCCGCATGGTCGACCTGGTCTCAGAGTTGACGGCGATCGACTATCTGCCGGACGAACTCGTCGACGAGGTGGGCGCGGTCAGTCTCGGCGCACCGATCTTCGACGGCGACGTCGTGGTCGCCGCGCTGGTCTCGTGCCCCGATCGAACGATGCCGGCCGCGCGCGTGACCGCCCTCGGCGATGCCGTCCGGCGCGCCGCCGCCGCAGCGACCGCCGCGCTCGCCGGGTAGTCGCGCACCTCACCATTGCCCTCGACGACCTTTGCGGGCTAGATTTTTTACAAGATTTCATTGTTTTTATTGAGAGGACAGCTTTCATGCCCGACGTGACCCTGGACGTCCGCGAGATCCCAAAGCCCTCGCGCCACCCGAAGATCTTCGGCATCTTCGACTCGCTGGCCGTCGGCGAAGCCCTCATCCTGGTGAACGACCACGACCCCCGCCACCTGCACGACGAGTTCGAGGAGAAACTGCCGGGCGGCTACGGGTGGGAGTACCTGGTGCGCGAGAAGCGCGACTACCGCATCCGGATCAGCAAGGTCACCGAGGCCGCCCCCGCCCGCAGGCTCGGCAACACCGCCGAGCTGACGCAGCGTGAGGTCGACGCCGCCGACGTCGCGTGGAAGCTCGACTTCGGTGGACGCGGCCTCGACTCCAACCTGATCCGTCTCGCCCCCGGCGGCGAGATCGCCACCCACCGCGGCGGCGAAGTGGACGTCCTGGTGCACGTGTTGTCCGGCTCCGGCACCCTCGGCGCCGAGACCGGCGACGTCGCGGTGACCGCGGGTGACCTGCTCTGGCTGCCGCATCACTCGCAGCGGTCGTTCAGCGCCGGGCCGGACGGCCTCGACTATCTGACGGTCCACACGCACCGCGAGCCGTCGCTCACCATCGAGCCCTTCGACCCGAAGCGGTGACGTCGTGACCTACGTGATCGCGGAACCGTGTGTCGACGTGATGGATCGAGCCTGCGTCGAGGAGTGTCCCGTCGACTGCATCTACGAGGGCGGTCGAAGCCTATACATCCACCCGGACGAATGCGTCGACTGCGGTGCATGCGAACCGGTGTGCCCGGTGGAGGCGATCTTTTACGAGGACGACGTGCCCGACCAGTGGACGGCGTACATCACCGACAACGCCGACTTCTTCGTCAAGACGCTCGACGGCCAGGGCGGCCCCCTCGGCTCGCCCGGCGGCGCGGCGAAAGTGGGCGCGGTCCCCGCCGACGCCCCGGTCGTCGCCGGACTGCCGCCCCAGGGCGACGATTGACCTCCCGACGATTGACCTCCCGACGACTGAACCCGAACGACAGGCACCGAACAGCAGGCCCATGCGCTCAACGATCCTCGACGCCCTCCGCGGCTCCGACACGGCGATGACAGTCGCCGAACTCGCCTCTCACTGCGCAATGCCCACGACCACCGTCCGCTTCCACCTGCACGCCCTGGTCGACGACGGACTCGTGGTCGTGGAGCAGGCCGAGCAGAGCGTGCGGGGTCGTCCGCGGCTGCGATACCGCGCCCGGCCGGCGATGGACCCCTCGGGTCCCCGCACCTACGACGTGCTGGCAGAGGTCCTGGTGCAGGCCGTGGCCTCGGCGCCCGACGCCGAGGCCCGA
>NZ_JAAYXO010000176.1 GCF_012515855.1 Gordonia sp. (in: high G+C Gram-positive bacteria) | reverse complement strand
GCTCGATCACCTCCAAGGCAATCGAGGCCTTGAACTCAGCTGAATACTTCCGTGGCACGTGAATGCTCCAATTCCAGTTCACCCCAACGATAGTCGGGAGACTGTCCAGGAACCGCCGGGCGGGTCAGATTTGATCCAGTCCCCCTAGAGAAGCAACCGCAATTGGGAAGAGTATTGCAGGGCGCTACGACATCTCAACGCCCATCGCACCGTCACACCCGCACATCCACCCACTGCACACCGGCATCCTCGACCACCCCGGCGCCCGCGGTCGCCGCGGCGACCGCCGCCTGCGCCTCCGCCAAATCCTCGGTCGCCATCGTCAGCGTGGCCTGCGCGCCGTACTCGGTCCCGAGCACCTCGATCCCCCGGTTGCGGAGTTCGGCTTCAACTCGACCGGCCTCCGCGTGCGGCAGCGCGACACGCGAGAGAACCCGCTGCTCCCGTCGCACCAGCGACGCCGATTGGAGTGCCACCGTCACCGCGTCGCCGTAGGCCCGCGCCAACCCGCCCGCACCGAGCAGCGTTCCGCCGAACCACCGGACAACGACCGCCGCGACGTCACTGAGTTCGGCCCCCTGCAGCACGTCGAGCATTGGCGCCCCGGCCGTGCCGGACGGCTCGCTGTCGTCGTTGGTTCGGGTGGTCTCGCCGCGGGAACCGAGGATGAAGGCCGAGCAGTGATGGCGGGCATCGCGATGCTCGCGGCGGAGTTCGGCGAGCAGTTCCCGTGCCGCGGCTTCGTCCTCGACACGGCGCAGCACGGCCATGAACTTCGACCGCTTCACTTCCAGCATCCCGACGACGTCATCCCCGCCGGCGAGGGTCAGGTACGACGGGACCCCGGGACCGACCACACGCTTCGCCATGCCGCCATTCTGCCAAGCCGGTGCGGGCGGGCAGCACACGACTACGTCACGCCCCAAACGCAGATCGTCATCACTTCGTAGACGGTGAAACAGTCCTCGAGAGGCGACCCTGTGGATAACGCACTTGCGGGGTTGTCCAGCCTCTCGCACGATCGACCTATCCCGAGTCACTCTCCGAACACCGATCGACATCGTGACGCCCGAGCTAATCTATTGACATACCGCAAGGATGCTGCGATCGTGAATCGAGAGATCAAGGACATCGCATCGTGGGCGACGCGCAACGAATGGACTGTCGTTGATGACATGAAGGGCTACACGCGCTTCTACACCCCCGACGGCGACTATGTGGCTCGCTATCCGGCGACTCCGAGCAACCCGCGCCGACGGATGGCGGACCTGATCACGAAGTTGAAGAAGGCTGGACTGGAATGGCCGGCACCAAGCAAGAAGGTGCTCCGCGCACGCAGATAGGAGGGTTCAGCCAATGTGGGCTGTGACGATCACACACGAGATCGACATGTCCGCCGCCGCGATGGACGCGGCAGAGGATCAACTCGCAGCTTTCGACGGATCGGTCGGTCGACGTCCGCGAGTCCTCTACGGCGACGAAGCGTTCGTCACCGACGTCACGGTCTTCGTAGCTGAGAGTGACCCGGCGACGGCACTGCAGCACGGGGTTGACCTGGCTCGATCAGCAGTGGGTGACCACCGGATCATTGCCACCGAAGTCGTCGATGAGGAACTCTACGTCCAGCGTGCTGCAGCTCCGACTTTGCCGAGCCTGCTGTCCGCGCCGGAGGTCGGCGATCTATTGAACGTCAGCCGTCAACGTGTACACCAACTCCGCGCGTCGCCTCAGTTTCCCGCGCCGCTCTACGAGTTGCGCACTGGTGCGGTGTGGGCTGCCAGCGCAATCGAGGCCTTCGCACGGACGTGGAACCGTAAGTCCGGGCCGCGCCGCTCGGCATCGAGCACGTAGCAGCCGACCGACAGCTCACCCGCCGAAGTTCACGAGCGATTCGTTGAGCGGGAGCTGATCGGTCCGCGCTAACGGCTTCGCCAGATGGTGAGCGAAGAACTCGCCGGTCAGGAAGTCGTCGGCGGCGCGGATGGCGGCGGGGTCGACGTATCCGGCGTAGTCGTAGGCGTCGAACATGTACGGCAGACCGTCGCTGCCGGCCAGTTCCGGTCCGTTCATCAGCTGGAAGTGCAGATGCGGCGCGTTGGAGTTGCCGGTGTTGCCGAGCTTGCCGATCACCTGGCCTTTGGTCACCTTGTCGCCGGGCTTCACCGTCAGCGACCCCTTCTGCATGTGGGCGTACATGGCCCAGGTCCCGTCACCGAGATCCTGAATAACGTGGTTGCCGTCGACGTTCTCGATGGTGAGCTTCGCGACGAGTTCGGGCACCGTGGCCGGCAGGATGCCGGGTGCGTTGGCCTCCATGTCGTCGAGCGTCGAAGTCACGGTGCCGTCGGCGACGGCGTAGATGTTCTCGCCGTACGAGCGGTAGCTGTCGTTGCTGTTCTTGTCGCCGGTATAGAAGCGGCCTTGATCGTCGGTGCGCATCCAGTCGATCGCGAAGCGTTGGCTGTTCGACAGCGCGCCGCTGAGCGGTGCCAGCGACGTGACATGCGGGAAGTCGGTTCCGCAGCAGCCGTTCTGAGCTAGCCAGTTGGTTCCGCGCAGCGGCGGCGAGAGCACCCGCGCGGTACCGGCCGCCACCTCCTTCGGCGCCACCGTGTAGGTCACGTCGACCGGTGCGCCGGGCCCGGGATTCGCCGACGCCTTGGCCGAGACGCGGTGCAGCACTGTCTGTGGCACGTCGCTCACCTCGTCGACGGCGAAGTCGACCAGGAACGCCCGCGCCTGTCCGGGCGGAATCACCGCGTCGGGGGCCGGAGTCGACGGCAACACGCGGAGGCGATTGCAATCGCCGTCGACGCACGCCGGATCGGCGATCGCCTTGCCGCTGTACGAGGCTAGGACGTTCGACGTGTCGCCACCGGCCACCACGTCGACCTTGGTCAGGGTCGCCGGTGCCAGGCCGGCGTTGGTGAGCTCCAGCGCGTACGCCACGTGGGCCCGACCGTCGCTGCCGACGAACGGGAAGGTCGGCGACCCCAGGTTCTCGACCGTCACCGCGGTGTACCCGATCGTCACCTCGGGGTTCGCGGCGTAGGTGGAGTTCTCGCCCGCGGAATCGTCACTGCTCGAACAACCCGCGGCGACGAGCGCTACTACCGCCGCGACCGAGACGCTCGCGGCCACGATCCGATGCCTTCTGATGTCCATGGCTCGATGCTCCCCGACCACCGACGTCCGCGGAATAGACCCAGGCCCATGGTCTTGACCTGTCCAGGCGACGCACAGTGACCGAACATGAGCAACGCAGCCCCGCGCCGTCGTCCCGCTCCGAAGCCCCGAGTCGCGACCGAGGCCGGTTCGGGCGATTTACGATGGGCAGATGAGCGGGTCGAGCTGATGGGTACAGCGTCGCGCGCGTCGCACATGCGCTCCCTTGACCGCGCTCTCCTGACGCTCGGCGGGGCCGCGGTCGGCCTGGGCGTGCTCCAGCTCGCGCTCGCCCTCCCCGACGCGGAATCGCTGTGGTGGGTGCACCTGGTGGTCACCGTCACCTACGGCTGCTTCGTCGTGGCCGGGCTGCTCGCCTGGCACCAGCGTCCGGGCAATCCGATGGGCATGATCGTCGCCCTCGGCGGGTTCGCCGTCCTGGTCGGCACCCTCGGCAACACCGCGGTCCCGGCGCTGGAGACGCTCGGCGCGGTGACCGCCACGCTGGTCCTCGCGGTCACGGTGCACCTGCTGCTCGCGTTCCCATCCGGGCGCCTGCCCGATCCCGCGTCACGGGCGGTGGTCGTCGCCGCCTATGCGGTGGCGCTGATTCTGCAGGCGCCGCAGTACCTGTTCGACGATCCGGTGGCGTCGGTAGGCGCGTGGGTGCAGCGTGCGGCGGGTGCGATCGTGGTGGTCGCGGCCGCGGTGCTGCTCGGTGGTCGCATCGCCCGAGCGCGGGCTGCGCATCGTCGGGTGATGGTGCCGCTGTTCGCGTACGGGATGCTCGCGCTGCTCTTGGTGCCGTTGCGGAACCTGGTGTTGGAGCCCCTGTTCGGTGAGATCCCGGCGGTGGTCGTGCAGTTCCTGGTGATCGCCGGCGTCCCGGTCACGTTGGTGCTCGCCATGCTCCGCGGCGGCTTCGCGCGCGAAGGCGAACTCGAGGAGCTCGTCGCCCGCCTCGGCGATGCCGACGACCCGCAGCAGACCCCGTCGGCCCTCCTCGCCCACGCCCTCGGCGACGCCTCCATTCAGGTCCTCTACTGGATGCCCGAGCCCGCCGAATGGGTCAACGAGACCGGCGGCGTCACCACCCTCCCTGCCGAGCAGGCCACCGTCGAGATCACCCTGGCCGACGAGCTCATCGCCGTCATCGCTTACGACTCCTATCTGATCGCCGACCCGGAACCGGTCCGCGCCGCCGGTCGGGTGCTGGCGCTGGCCCTGGAACGACGACGCCTGTCCGCGCAGCTGCTGGCCCAGCGCGACGCGCTCCTGACCTCCCGCGCCCGCATCGTCACCGCCGGCGACCAGGAACGACGACGCGTCGCCCGCGCCCTGCACGACGGCCTGCAGGTGCGTCTGGTGCTGCTCGCTTTGGACGCGCAGCGCATCGCCTCCGACGCCGCCGGCGACGCCGCGGTCGACGTTCAGCGGGTCGTCGCTCTGCGCCGCGAGCTCGACCAGACCGCCGGGGAGCTGCGGGCCTTCGTCCACCAGCTGATGCCTCCGGCGCTGGTGGAGCGCGGGCTCTGCGCCGCAACCGAGGATCTGGTGGACCGCATGCCGGTGCCGACCGCACTGCACACGGAGATCGCCGACGGTTCGCTGCCGACCGAGATCGAGAGCACCGCGTACTTCGTGATCGCCGAGGGGCTGACCAACGCGCTCAAGCACGCCGGCGCCGAGCGGCTGTCGGTGCGGATCGGTCGCGCCGACGAGCGATTGATGGTGGAGGTGCGCGACGATGGCATCGGCGGTGCCGCGCCGCGTCCCGGCCACGGGCTGCACGGTCTCGCCGACCGCGTCCACGCGCTCGGCGGCGTACTCCGCGTGCAGAGCCCCGTCGCCGAGGGCACGCATCTGCGGGCCGAGCTGCCGTGCCGCGTGGAGGCCACGTGACCACCGTCGTGATCGGCGAGGACGACCTCCTGCTGCGCAAGGGACTGGAGTCGGTACTGGTCGGCGGCGGTTTCACCGTCGCCGCGTCGGTCGGCGCGGCCGACGACCTGCTCACCGCGGTGGCCGCCGACCCGCCCGATCTGGTCGTCACCGACATCCGGATGCCGCCCACCCACACCGACGACGGTCTGCTGGCGGCGCTGCAGATCCGCGCCCGGCATCCGAGCGTCGCGGTGGTGGTGCTGTCGCAGTACGTCCAGCGGCGCTACGCCACCGAACTGCTGGCCGATCAGTCCGCCCGCGTCGGCTACCTGCTGAAGCAACGCATCTCCGACCTCGACGACTTCCTCGGCTCGCTGCGCACGGTGGTCGACGGTGGCACCGCGATCGACCCGGAGGTCGTCGAGGTGATGGTGAACCGGGCCCGCCTGGTCGACGGGCAGGTCGCCCGCCTCACGCCCCGGCAGATCGAGGTGCTCGCGCTGATCGCCGAAGGTCGGAGCAACGCGTGGATCGCCGCCCGCCTGGTGGTCTCGGAGAAAGCGGTGGTCCAGCACACCTCGCACATCTACGACGCGCTCGGCATCCCAGTGGACGCGAACGATCACCGGCGAGTCCTGGCCGTCGTGCGGTATCTGGCGCAGTAGGCGTGTTCGCCGGGAAGCGACTTGGGTCTATGGCTGGTCTGCGCCGGGACGTCGAGACTGGGTCCAGGGTGCCGGCGACGGGCCAGCTTTCCGAAAGGACCACGTGATGAGCAGCAGTGCGGTCATGTCTCGCAGCCGCGAGGCATTGTTCGATTCCGACTTTCTCGACCGGTTCGGCCGGTGGCCGGTCGGATTCATTCCGGCGGGCGGCGCCGACATCGGCGACGTGGTCGCGGTGGCCGACGTCGTCGGTGACGGCGACGAGTCCGACTTCTACGACGCCTTCGTCGCTTCCGGCGACGCCAAGGCCGCCGACGCCCGTGCGCTACTGGCCAAGGGTCGTCGACGGAGCGCCAGGGACCGCTTCCTTCGCGCCAGCTGCATGTATGGGGCGGCATACCATCCGATCTACGGCGCACCCACCGACCCGCGACTGCTGGCGGCGTTCGACACCCAGATGTCGGTGTTCCATACCGCGATGCAACTGGGCGAGACTCCCGTCGACTCGGTGCGCATCCCGTTCGGAGGCCACGACATGCCCGCCTATCTGGTTCCGGCGACGCATCGGCCCACTGAGGTCCGGCCGCTGCTGATCGTGAACAACGGCTACGACGCCACCATCACCGACATCTACTTCGCCATGGGTGTCGCCGCGCTCGCCCGCGGATATCACGTGCTGATGTTCGACGGCCCCGGCCAGGGCGAGATGCTCTACCGCCACGGCATTCCGTTGCGTCCCGACTGGGAGACCGTCATCTCTGCGGTGGTCGACTACGCCGAGACCGTCGACATCGTCGACCCCGACCGGATCGCCCTGAGCGGCTGGAGCCTGGGCGGCTACTTCGCTCCTCGCGCCGCGTCCGGCGAGCCACGTCTCGCGGCGTGCATCGCCGACCCCGGACAGTGGGACATCGGCGAATCAGTCAGCAGCTTTCTGACGGCGTTCGGTGTCACCGACCGAGTGCCCCCTGCCGAACTCGACGACGCCGTGCTCGACGAGATTCTCCGGCACGTCCTCGCCAACCGAATCATGCGCTGGCAGATCGTCCAACGCGGCTTCTGGGCCAACGGCGTCAGCGACCTCCGCTCGTACTTCCAGTCACTGGCGGAGTTCACCCTCAGAGACCGCGTCGGCGAGATCACCTGCCCCACGCTGCTCACTTCCGCCGAGAACGATCCCCTGGCGCGGTCTACCCGAGAGTTCTACGACGCGCTAACCTGCCCGAAAGAGCTGCTCTCGTTCACCGCCGCGTTGGACGGCGCGGGCGATCACTGCGAGATGGGCAATCGGTCGCTGCTCAATCAGCGGGTGCTGGATTGGCTGGATGAGGTGCTGGGGGTGGGGTGAGGGACGGCGCCGAGCGAACACCACGAGGCTGGCGCTGATGCGCCAGATGCTCTATCGTGACCGCCTTCGCGGGATATGTGTCTTGGAGCCTCTAGTCCAGCCCCGCCAAGAATGCGGTCCGCACGTCGTTCAGCTTCCGTCCGTCCGCGAGCGACCAGAAGTACCACCCGTTCGTGGCGCGCTTCCGTACGTGTGATCCGGCACCGGAAGGCGTCGAGAAGGCCCGGCCATCGCACACCATTCCGGATGCGGTCAATGTCGCCTCGACTCCGGTGGATCCTCGGTAGGTCGATGTGACGACGTCTCCCGGCGTGAGCAAACCCGCCTCGACCAGATGCTTCAGCTCGACCCAGTTCCGCGCCTTGGACTGCGGATCGGCGACTTTCCCCTCATGTCCCTCGGGCACTGGCCACACCTTCAGGAGCATATCGATCATCGTCTCTGTCCGTTGGTCGATCAGCGCTTCGTCCCACTCGGCCTGCTCGGTCATCTGAATGAGCCGGCCCGTCATGTTGATGGTGTTGTGCTTCAACAGCTCTCCGCGTTTGTTGGCCCACGCTGAGTTCGACACCTTCGAGTTGAGCTTCGTCGTAAGGAGGGTCAGGTTACCGAGCCGGTGCACATGCTCCTGCCGAACCATCTGCTCGCGGTCGCCGTCGACCTGCCAGTTGTCGTTCCACTTCTGCGGCAAGATGTGTTCGATTGGAAAACCCGCGCGCTCCACCTGCGGCTGTCGCGTCTCGGCGCGGTACTCGTTCTCGACCGCCTCGAGCAGTGAGCGAAGCCGCGGCCGGGTAAATCGTCGGTAGACCGGCTCGGTGGCGAGTGCTCTGCGGAGTTCGTCGTCACCCGGCCAGTAAGTGCTGGCGACGTTCAACGCGGACAGGTGGCTCGAGACTTTGGCGGCGAGTTCATCAGCGTCCGTCGACTGGTTGGCCCGAATGATGTCGGCGATCACGCGACCCAAGTCCGTGTTCGTCAGGCGAAGCATCTGCCGACGCTGAACCCAGCTCTCACAGGTCCGGATGATCTCGTCGATCACTGACGCCGGCAGCTTCCGGCTCGGTTCATGCAACCAGATCAGCAGCGGTTTGAGCACTTCCGATCCGACTGCTTTCATCCGGTAGACAGCCATCGCGGTGGGATCGAGAGAACCGTCTTTCCGGCTCGCCGCGTGGGTCCATGCCTCGTAGGCATCGGCCTGCTTCTTGATTTCCGGCAGGAGGTCGACGACCTTCAGATCAGGCTGGTGATCAACGTACGACTTGAATCTAGGAAATGTGGACTGCAGTCGAACGTCCTCGCCGGTGCGGGCTGTCAGCCACTGGTTCAGGAAGACAGAACTGCGACTCGCCAGGTAACGGCCGACGCTGACTTCGGCCGACCAGAACTTGGTCTCGAACGGCCAGTCGTCGCGGTAGACCTTCTCGGCGTCGCCGCCCTCCGCGGAGATCCGCTGGAAGACGAAGTTACGCACCAGGTCGGCCGCAGTCAGCGGGGTTCCGCGCGCGTTGAGGGTCTCGAAAATCTCCTGGGGGTCCTCGGAGGCTGTCAGTTCGATCGTCACCAACTGCAGGTCGGACTGCAGCACCGTCGACAGGGCCTCCGCGCGCTCGACGAAACCCTCAGCGTCAGCGTCGCCGAGCCACTCGCCCACCACCGACGTGAAGTACTCGTGGGCCCGAACCAGCTGCGAATCAGCGTTCTCCAGCGCAGCGTGGTCGACCGGAGCGTCGGCGTCCATCACCTCGTCGAAGGCGGCACGGTCGTTGTTCATGTGCCGCAGTTTCAGTCGGCTCTCACGTTCCGAAACGTACATCTCCTGGTTGTGTGTCAGCATTTCCAACTGCAGGCCGAAGCGTGCCGCGCCGGCCCCTACGATCAGCGCACTCGTCGCGTCCATCAGCAGCTGCAACGTGGTGATTCGCTGCTGGCCGTCGATCACGTTCCAGACCGGGAGAGAGTTGCTTTGCGCGCTGCCGCTCTGCAGCACCACGGCACCCAGGAAGTGCTTGACCTGCCTGTCAGGTTCGCTCAGCCGCAGCTCGGCTACCCGGCGAACGTCCTTCCACAGCGGCTCCCACTGCTCGTCCTGCCGCCATACGTAGGCGCGCTGGAACAACGGAATCACGCAGTGCTGCGGCTGGTTGAACAGTTCCTGCGGGGTGCGCTTATGGGTATCCACGGCATCGATGATGACACGCGAGTCTGACATTCACGCTCGTCTCGCCTCCCCTCTCCTCCGACTCCCCCCGTCCTCCACCCGCTCCGCTCGCGGACCTCCAACTCGAAGTCGTCCCACTCCCGCGTCGCACCGACCATCACCGCCGACTCGAGCAACTCGTCGGCCTTGGCCTCGCGGCGAATCACCGGGTCGCTGCGCAGATCCTTCATCAGCGACACCACAGCAAAAACAGGGCTAAGGAGAACGGCAGCACCGAGATGAAGGTCAGGTTCTGGATCCCCGACAACGCGCCGTCGCCGCCGATCACCAACATCACCGCCGCCACCGCGCCCGTCGCCGCACCGCAGAAGATCACCACCCAGCGACTCGGGTCGATGTTGCCGCGCTGCAAGAGGGTGCCCATCACGATCGACGCCGCGTCGGCCCCGGAGACGAAGAAGATCGCGACCAGAATCATCACCAGCACCGAGGTGATGCGGTCCACGGCAGTTCCTTGAGGACGTTGAAGGTGATCTCCTCGGCGCTGCCGTTGCCGTACGGATTGCCGCCGTTCTGCTGTTCGGCGATCGCCGTCCCGCCGAAGGTCACGAACCACAGTAGGCTCACCACGCACGGGACCAGGATGACGCCCCCGACGTAGCTGCCGACGGTGGTCGGAATCAGGTCGAGGATGAAGCAGCAGGTCAACTCGACGATGATCAGCACGAGCACGTTGGTGCCGAGGCTGTCGATCCAGCCCGGTTCCTGCATGCCCAGTGCGGATCTGGAGCGCGTCGAGCCCCGGGGACGCGGCCGACCGAAACAGCGCGAGGCGGTCAATCACCTCGCCCGCCGGGCTGCTGGCGCAACGGCTGCCCAACAGTGGCGCAGACGTCGAGCTGATTAGCTGCGGTCGTCCGCGCCGGAGGCAGCTGTAGCCCAACGCCAGGCCCATCGCGTAGATGGACCACGAGTGCAGACCCCAGTGGACGCGAGCCACCCCACGAACACCACCAGCGTGGTGGAGACGATGACGAACACCCAGCCGACGTTGATCAGCAGCCAGTCGAGCATCGCCTGCGCGGTGGTCGCGAGCGAGTCGGTGGAGACGAAGCCCCAGATGATGAACCCGACGCTGATCGCGGCGACCACACCGTACAACCACCAGTCGGTCCGCGGCGGACCGTGGAAGGTGGCGGCACCGCCCTTCGACGTGAGGTGCGGAACCTCGTCGGTTCCCGTGTTCTCGCTGTCCGAAGCCACGTGCGTGCCCCCTCTGGTCGACGTCTCGCCGCGGGTCTGATCGCCAGCGCCGGAAGGTGATTGGCATTCGAGGCGGGTGCGATCGGGCTCGGGGTGAGCGAGATCAGGGTAGCAAGGGGGTGATGGGCGTCACGGAGGGTTTGGGTCGGGCCGATACCCAACCGATGTCGGCGCAGCAGGCGAATCCATCGGTATTCGTCGGCAGCATCGCCATCACCGGACAACCCGTATTCACTGTCGCTCCATCGGACGAGCACCGTCGCGCCGTTGTACATTTCGATGCGACCCGCTCTCTCTCCGCGGATTCCAGCGACGCGCTCTCACGGCAGCTGGCCCGTTCGACACTGATGGGATCGACGCACATGACCTTCGGACCCGGCGGCACCTTCGACCCGAATCACCGCCCTGGCGAGAATCGACCAGGCCCGTCACAGCCGTATCCGGGCAGCTTCCCGCACACCTACGGGGCACCCGGCCCGATGCCGAACAACTACCTCGGATGGGCGATCGTCACCACGATCTTCTGCTGCCTCCCGTTGGGAATCGTCGCCATCGTCAAGTCGACGTCCGTCGCGAAACTGTGGGCCGCAGGCGACGCGGTCGGCGCCCAGCGCGCGTCCGACAGCGCCAAGACCTACTCCATCGTCAGCGCCACGATCGGCGTGGTCGTCGCGATCGCGTCCGCCGCCGTCCTGGCCTTCGGCGGACTCGCGATGCTGAATTTCAACAACGAGTTCCAATCCGATGCTGAGCTCGCACCGGCCAGAACTTACTCGTCGACTGCGACGTGGTCGGCACCGAGCTCGGGGCCCACAGCCCCCTCGACCGAGTTCGCGGTCTGCGTCCTGAACGCCGGTCCGGTGACGGGCCTGTCAGGGCGGTACAAGAGCCGGTTGGAGTTCGTGGGGTACACCGTGTCCGAGTCCGGCAATCTCTCGACCGCGTCCCTCACCGAGAACACCGTGTTCTACGACGGTCCCGCACAGGAAGTTCAAGCCAAGGAAATCGCCATCGCTATCGACGGGATAGCTGTCGAACGGCCGGCTACGTTCACTCGGTGCGCGGGCCAGATTGTGGTGGCAGTCGTCGAGTAGGGGGTTGGGGTCGGGAGATCCCGGACCCTGCATCGTCTACATAGATTCACGGCTACCCGCCTCTCGTTCCCATCCCATTGCTGCATCCACAGATACGGATTGTGAGCCGTACGCTGCGTCGATGGACCTACGCGACACATGCGGAGCGCCACCGTCGCAGCCGCGCGAGTCACACACGCCCAGCGGCTACTTATAGGTCTTGGTGCCGACGTGCTGAACGACAAGTCGGTCCTTCTTCGTTTCAAGCGCGAAGTGGATACGCCCGCACTCGTTGAACTTGACGGCATCTCGCAACTTGACATGCGGTGTGGCGTTGAGGGTCTCGCCCTCGAACTCGAAGTTGTTCAGCCAGCGCATCTCCTTTTTCTTGAACTTCGTGATGGTCTGGTCAGTGAGCGCAACGCTGAGGCCGTGGTGCTCCTTGAGCCAGGCATCTAGGTGGGGGATGCTTCCGACATCACCGCCGTAGAGGTCGGCCGCGGCTCGCGCGAGGGCTACGAGCTGCGCGGTCATGTCATCAGGTTCCGGATAGTCGATGCCCGACCACGACTTGCGGGCCCGATCAGTGAACACAATGCGTTGCGACGCTGCATCGGCGATGGCGAGGAACGTCGCCTCAGGATCAGTTCGCGGCACGAGTTCAGGGATGGCGGACCAGATGTCCATCGGTACAGCCGTTTCCCTAGACTTACCTGCAGAGAGGTCTTTGTAAGAGTCCTGCCACATCTGCGCTTCCTCGCGTGCCTGGTCGCGTGCAGATTCCAACGTCCGCAAGAGGTCGCGGCTCGCTTCAGCTTCCTGCATCATGCCTTCGAGGACATCCTCGAATTCGGCGTTAACGATCTGCAACGCGTCGACCTGCTCCTTCAACGCAGCGATCTCACCTTCCTTATCGCCGCCCTCACGGGCGCTAGCGACCTGAGCAGCAAGCTCTACCATCCGCGCACTATCCACGGCGCCGCGAACTCGACGCCACGCAGTGTCCTCGCCGTTGCCAAGCGCCGCGAGCGCACCGAGCCGGTGCATGAGGTACTGACGGACGCTATCTGCCCCGAGCTCGGTCAGCCGCTCCGCCGACATAGTGAACGACGGAGCTCCCAGACCCGGCCAGACGATGGCGAATCCGCCGAAAGGAACCCGAGCGTCCGAGTACGTCCCGGCGATGACGCGCGCAGTCTCGAAGTTGACCGTCACCGTTCGGACGAGTCCCAAGAGCTTCTTGGAGAGTTCACCCGCCAACTCCCAGGTCACTTTCGACCGCACGTGGATGAGCGCCAGTGGCAGCCGTTCTTCACCGGAGAGGATCGCTGCGACGGCATGAGCCTCCGCCACCGTCTTCACCGGGATATAGCGTCGGTTAACCAACTGACCTCTGGCCCGGAGCGTGAGACGCACGTCCTCATCGAGCAATCGCAGAATACCAGGTTGGTAAATGTCGGTCGCATCGACCGGCACCAGATTCTGACGTGTCGCCTCGCGACCGATCCCGACACGAAAGTGCACAGCACCGTCGATCTCTGTGACGGTGATCCGCGTTGTGACCTCTACGTCAGTACCCACGGCCTGGGACACGACGAATTTCAGCGCACGGTGATCTGCCGCCTCCGCGACATCCCAATCGCCCTGGCGAGAAAAATGACCATGGGGAGTCCGGGCAGGCGCGAGGGCGCGAGCACCACTCGTTGAGAGATCGGCTGGGTCGAGGCGCGCTTCGGGGCGCCCCAACCACCGGGCCAGGTGCGCGACGACACGCTCAAATGCGCCGTCCCCCTCTACATCGAGATCGACGACGTACATGAGTTGCATTTGGCGGTTCCTTTCCCTGTGGGTGTGTTCGTATTATTCAGGTCCCCACGGCCGCGGCGCTGGAAATGATAAATTGCGCGCCGGTACCGCACCCTGCCGGATCGAACGACCACTGGCTCAAACGACTTTCGCCACAGAACCTAGACCACCGCACCGGCGGGTTCGTTGTCCACCGGCAGGGTTGCCCGATCGAACCCGCGACATCGCAACGCTCTGTCCACGAGGCGATTCCGCGTCAGAAACGACACCATTGCTCACCGGCTCACCCGCTCACCTCAACGGACCAGTAATCTCATCGAAGCGTGCATGGGCGCGCTGAAGTGCCGAAGGAGGCGTGTGGGTTGAGCAAGTTGGGCAGCTTCGTGTGGGGTATCGCGGACCAGCTCCGCGGCGTGTACAAGCCGCACCAGTACGGCGGGGTGATCCTGCCGTTCACGATCCTCCGACGTCTCGACTGCATCCTTGAATCGCACCGCGACGACATCCGCGCGCTGGCGGAGAAGTACGCCGGCGGCGCGCTGGACGTGCAGGTCAAACGCAAGACCGGGCTGTCGTTCTACAACACCAGTCCTTTCGACTTCGCCACGCTCCTCGAGGACCCCGAGGGCCTGCGTGCGAACCTGATGGACTACATCACCAGCTTCTCGGCGAACATCGACGTCTTCGAACGCTTCAAGTTCGAGAACGAGCTCGCCACCCTCGACGAGAAGAACCGCCTCTACCTGATCACCTCACAGTTCGCCGAGGTCGATCTGCACCCGGACAGGGTGCCCAACGCCGAGATGGGCGACCTGTTCGAGCATCTCATCTACAAGTTCGCGGAAGCCTCGAATGAGGAGGCCGGCGAGCACTACACCCCGCGCGACGCGATCCGACTCATGGTGGACCTACTGTTCGCCGAGGACAACGAAGCCCTCCTCGAGCCCGGCAGCGTCCGAACCATCTACGACCCGACTGCCGGCACCGGCGGCATGCTCTCGGTCGCCGAAGAACGACTCCTCGAACGCAACCCCAGCGCCCGCCTCCGCCTGTACGGGCAGGAGATCAACGACCAGTCGTACGCCATCTGCAAGTCCGACATGATCGCCAAGGGCCAGGACGTCGACAACATCCGCCTCGGCGATACCCTCTCCGACGACCAGTTCTTCGACCGCACCTTCGACTTCTGCATGTCCAATCCGCCCTACGGCGTGGACTGGAAGGCCTCAGCAGACGAGGTCAAGAAGGAAGCCCTCGCCCAGAACTCCCGCTTCTCCCACGGCCTGCCGGCGATCGGCGACGGCCAGATGCTGTTCCTGACCCACCTCGCCTCCAAGATGCGGACCCCGCACGACGGCGGCGGCCGCGCCGGCATCGTCCTCAACGGGTCGCCACTGTTCACCGGGGCCGCCGAATCGGGACCGTCCAAGATCCGGCAGTGGCTCCTCGAGTCCGACCTGGTCGAGGCGATCATCGCGCTGCCGACCAACATGTTCTTCAACACCGGCATCGCCACGTACATCTGGATCCTCGACAACACCAAGCGCCCAGAACGCCAGGGCAAGGTGCAGCTGATCGACGCCACCTCGTTCTGGACCAAGATGCGCAAGAGCCTCGGCGCCAAGAACCGCGAACTCGACGAAGCAGCCCGCGACAAGATCCTGGCCCTGTACGACGCCTTCGACGACGCCGACCCCGACTTCTCCAAGGTCTTCACCGCCGACGATTTCGGCTACTGGACCATCACCGTCGAGCGACCCCTCCTCGACGACGACGGCAACCCGGTGACCGACCGTAAGGGAACTCCGAAACCCGACACCAAGAAGCGTGACACCGAGAACATCCCCTTCACCTACGGCGGCAACACCACGGGTGAGACCGGGAGCGACGCCACCATCAAGCAGTACTTCGCGACCGAAGTCCTCCCCCACGTCCCCGACGCCTGGATCGACGAGAAGAAGACCAAGGTCGGTTACGAGATTCCGTTCACTCGCCACTTTTACAAGTACGTGCCGCCACGGCCCCTAGCCGAGATCGACGCGGACCTGGACAAGCAGGTCGCAAAGATCATGGATCTGCTACGGGAGGTGGAAGGATAGTGTGGACCGAAAGGCGGGTTGGAGACCTCGGCAACCTCATCAACGGGTATCCATTTGACGCCAAAGAATTCTCGAATCAGGGAGATGTTCCACTCGTTCGAATTCGTGACATAAATTCCGACCAGTTCGAAACATTTATCCCAAGAGGCTCAGTTCCCGCCACGGCATATGTTTCCGACGGAGACGTGGTCATCGGAATGGACGGCGATTTCAATGTTGCATATTGGTCAAGAGGGCGCGCAGCACTGAATCAGCGACTTTGCATTCTGCGGCCCATCGGAGAATCGGACACCCGGTTCCTGGCCTATGCGTTGCCCTCACACCTCAAAGTAATTAACGATCTAACATACTCAACTACCGTCAAACATCTTTCGTCTGCACAAGTCCGAGCGATCCGATTGCTGGCACCCTCCCTTGAGGAGCAGCGGACCATTGCCGACTTCCTGGACCGGGAGACGGCCCGGATCGACACACTCATCGAGGAGCAGCAGCGACTCATTGCTCTCCTGGCCCTCCGTCGACGAGCGGTTCTCGACGAGGCAACCACGGCTGTCTCGGGGCCTCAGGTTCGACTCAAGTACCTTTTTGGGCCCTCGTCCGACTCGAACTACCCGGACGAGCAGGTGCTATCCGTCT
>NZ_JAAYXO010000026.1 GCF_012515855.1 Gordonia sp. (in: high G+C Gram-positive bacteria) | reverse complement strand
CGGCTCGAGCATCTCCGTGGGATCGCCCAAGGCTTCCGCAACCTCGACCACTACATCTTGCGGTCGCTACTGCACTCCGGTCAGCTCGCCGACCGGATCAACGCACTCTGAGATACGAAGAGCCGGTAATACATGTGTATCAAATCTGGCACATACGAGTGATCGGGTCCGCGAGTGACCCACCAACAAACCCGGGAGATCTTGTGTTTGAAGACTTGAACCGCGCGCAGCGTCGCGCGCGGGCGCGTGCCGAAGGTGGACGTCGTCAACGTTTGAAGAAGGGTGTCGTCGCTCTGGGTGCGATCGCCGCACTGGGTGCCGGAACCGTCATGGGGCCTGCGGGCATCGCCCAGGCCGAGACGTCGACGAGCATCGACCTGGCCGGCATGGACTTCGGCGCGATCCTGGGTATGCTCGACGACCCGATGGTCTCGCAGTTCGTCGAGATGTGCCGCACTGGAGCCCTGTCCACCGGGCCGGACTCGAGCAAGAGCACCGAGTTCGACGTAGACAATCCGCCTCTCGCGGTGGCCGACTGCTCGACGTCGACGGGCACCGGCATCGCGTTGGTGCTGCCGGAGCGCCTCGAGGTGGGCCAAGCCGCCGAGAACATGGAGATGGACCTCGGCGACGACATCAATCTGCTGTTCATCAAGTACAAGATGGGCGAGCGGAATCTGTTCGAGATCCTCAGCGGCGTCACGCTGGGCAGCGACACGATCAAGGGCGCCGCCGAACTCCTTGGCATGCCGCGTGTGGACCCGGGTGCCTTCGATAAGTACAAGAGCTACGCGGAAGTGCAGCGGGACGCTGCGCTGCCGGTCGTCATGGAGCGCTACTGCAAGGGCGCGATCATCTTCGGCAACTGCGTCGGGGGATGGGGCGATCGCGACAAGAACCTGACGAAGCGTTCCGAGGCACTCACCATCGCCGAGTATCTGACCGGCCACAAGTACGACCACTCGGTGCCGCAGAACCTTCCCGGCCCGGCCAAGCCCATCGGTACCTCGACGATCGCGGGTGAGGGCATCAACGTCGCGCTCTCGATGCGTGGCGGCAACGCGTCGGCGACCACCGGCCATAAGTTCGCCGCGGCCCTCGCGGGCGCGGACCGCGGTCGCAACTCGACCGCGTCGGCCACACTCGGCATCGCGACCGCGATGAACATGAACACCGACGACATCAAGTTCACCTGGTTCGGCCAGGAAGTCGACTTCAGCAAGCTGCTGGCCGCCGGCCTGCTCGACTCCAGCATGGCGGGCGAGGCCGGCGCGGACGCCACCGAGACGCTGGAGATGATCGGCGGTATCAACGGCAACATCCCGCAGCTCAAGGAGGTCTCGTGCTTCGGCGTCAACACGTCGGCGACCGCCGAGGGTCTCGGGTCGTGCACCAACATCCTGGGCACCTTCGACACCTACAAGGACCTGCGTCCGGTCACTGACGGCGGCCACCGCCAGGAGCAGTACGGGCTGACCGACGTCACGTCGCTGTTCCTGGGCAACGACGCCCTGCTCAAGCAACTGGGACCGGCGCTCGGCGGTGACACCTCGGGCCTGATGAACAGCCCGTTCGTCGCGGACATGCTCAAGGCGATGATTTCCGAGGACGACCGCATCAAGTTCGCCAAGGACTTCATCCGGTACACCAAGGATGTCGAGACGACCTTCGCGAAGACGCCGAAGCTCGACGCGAACGGCAACCCGGTCCTCGACGCCCACGGCAATCCGGTCATGGAGGTGACGACTACTCCGCGGATGGTCGGCGCCACCGAGGTGATCGACGAGCAGTACCAGAAGCCGGTCACGGTCCAGGAGAAGGACGCCGACGGCAACCTGCTCTGGGTCGACGGCAAGGGCAGTCCGGTGGAAGCGGGCGCCGAGGGCGCGCTGCCCAAGATGGTGCAGGACACGAACGCGGACGGCACACCGAAGACGGCACCCGCGACCCGCAAGGTCACCAAGCCGGTGATGATCTGGGTGGATGCCGACGGCAACGAGGTCACCGAAGGCACCGAGGGCGCCCAGCAGGTCCAGAAGCGCGTGCAGGCCAAGGACTACGACGGCAACCTGATCTTCGACCCGGTCATCGAGAAGACCACGACGGCGCACTGGCTGACCTCCGACTACGGTCTGCGCGAGCCGTTGGTGATCCAGTGGCTGGGTCACGAGATCGTCTTCTTCCCGCCGGTGGAGATCAACGGCAGCACTCGCCCCAACCTGATCGGGCTGCCGCAGATCAAGAAGATCACCGACGATGCACAGACGGGTCTGCTGCCGAAGATCAGCCTCGTGCAGTGGGACAACGCTTTCGGTCTGGGCACCATGACCCTCGACAACCCGTTCGATCCGATCAGCACCTTCCGGAACATGTTCGACACCGTCACGGTCTTCGACGACCTCAAGGCGGCCGGCGACCTGATCGGTCAGCTCACGGCGCAGCCGGACGCACCGACGAACCCTGCGGACCCGAACGCGGACGAGTCCGTGAACCGGGGGGAGACGGCAGACATGGTCGTGAACTCACCGGCTCCGGACCTGCCGGATGCCGTGGTCAATGAGGCACCCGAACTGGCACCGATCGAGGTCATCACGCCAGATCAGGCGGATCCCGTCGACGTACCGGAGGAGAGCCCGGCCGTTGAGGCCCCCGCCCCGGAGACGCCGGCCGAAGAGGCTCCGGCAGACGAGGCGCCGACAGCAGAGGAGTCGGCGCCGGTCGACGCGCCGTCCGCCGTGGAACCGGAGATCGAGCCCGCGCTGTGAGCTGATCTGCGCCAGATCCCTCGGCCCGGTCGTCTGCTGACGGCCGGGCCGTCGGCGTGTCTAGAGTCGATTCATGGCGCAGACATCTGGGGACGCCGCCCGGGAGGCACCCCGCTATCGCTGGTTGTTTCACGTGGACCTGGACCAGTTCCAGGTCGCGGTGGAGAGGCAGCGTCGCGGTGACCTCATCGGCCGGATCGTCATCGTGGGTGGCGACGGTGATCCGACACGTGCACGCCAGGTGGTGACGTGCGCGTCCTACGAGGCGAGAGCACTCGGCGTGCGCGCGGGGATGCCGATGCGCGCCGCGGTGAAGAAGGCGCCCGATGCGGTGTTCCTGCCCCTCGACATGGCGGAGTACGAGCGGGCGTCGAGCCGGGTGATGGACGTGCTCCGGGGCTTCGGAGGCGCGATCGAAGTCTGGGGCTGGGACGAGGCCTACCTGGGAGTCGAGGACCGCGCCGGAACCGCGACGCTGACCTCCGACGATGTCGTCGCCGTCGCGGAATCCATCCGGACAGCGGTCGAGCGTGAAACCGGGCTGCAGTGCTGCGTCGGCATCTCCGACAACAAGCAGCGCGCCAAGGCCGCGACCGGTTTCGCGAAGGCGGCCGTGCGGCGGCCCGATGCCGGGGTCGACGCTCGGGTGTTCGTCCTCGACGAGACCAACTGGTCGGCGCTGATGGACCATCGACCGTGCCGCGACCTCTGGAGTGTCGGCTCGCGGACCGCAGCCAAACTGTCCGCGGCGGGCATCGACACCGTCGCCCAACTCGTCGCCACCGACCTCGATCAGTTGGTCGCGATGTTCGGTCCGCATCAGGGGAACTGGTTGTACGTCCTCAGCCGGGGTGGGGGCGACGATGCCATCTCCGACGAGCCGTTCGTCGCCAAGTCGCATTCGCGGGCTCGCACCTTCGACGTAGACCTCACCGATCGAGCGGATCTGCTGGCGGCCGTCGACGAGCTGGCTCGGGAGGTGCTGGAGCAAGTGGTCGCCGAGGGGCGAATTGCGTTTCGGGTCGGCCTCACGGTGCGGACCAAGACCTTCTACACCCGCACCAAGATGCGGAAACTGCAGGAGGCGACGACATCGATCGGACCGATCGTGACGGTCGCCGAGGAGTTGCTGGACGCCTTCGAGATCGATCGACCGATCAGGCTGATGGCCGTGAAACTGGAACTGCTGGACCCGGGGTCGACCGGCGGGGCCTGATACTCTTCACCGAGGGACTTGGAACGCCACGAGCCGGGCGTGGCCGTCGAGGTCCAGACCCACCCGATCCCACGGGACGCTCAACGAGACGACGGCGTATGCGGAGGTGGGGAAGCGATCGATGTCGCCGTCGGCGTCGAGGCTCAGGGCGGCCTCCGGCATTCCGGGGAAGTGGCCGACGACGAGGACCGTCGACGCGTCTTCCGGAACGTGCAGCCGGATGGTCTCGAAGATCTCGGCGGGAGTGCCGCCGTACAGGTCGCTCACGTACTCGACCGGCGCATCGACGCCGGTCTGTTCGAAGGTCATGCGGGTGCGCGTAGACGTGGAGCAGAGCGCGATGTCGACCTCGAGTCCGTCGTCGGCCATCCAGCGCCCGGCGAGTGCGGCCTGACGCAGTCCACGGTCGTTGAGCGGTCGCTCGTGATCGTAGACGCCCTCCGGGTACGCGGACTTGCCGTGGCGCATCAAGATCAACGTGCGCGCGGGCGGGGTGGTGCTCACGCGGCGCCCCGATGCGCCGCTCCAGCGCGCAGTGCGTCGTCGGCGTCCATCAGGCGCAGCAGGTGGGTCGTCTCGCGCCAGGCGGCGACCTCCTGCATCAGCATGACGTGCTCCTCGATGCGGTCATCGGCGAGCGCCTCGTCTGCCAACTCGGTGAGCTCGAGAAGCTCGTCCACGCAGTGATTGATCAGGAATCGGATGCGTAGACCGCGGCAGGCGTCGTTGATGTCGTCGGACGAGAGGGTCGTCACCCGCTCCAGTTCTCTGCGATAGGTCATGATCCAACGGTAGATCTCGGGTACGACAAATTCGGACAGGCGCGCGGCGAATCGCGGACCGGGACTTCCGTCACAGGGTTAAGACGCACGCTGAGTTCAACGGTGTCGCGAACGCCGCGGTTTCCCTACCGTTCTGAGCCATGACGACAACAGCACTCATCGACATCCCGGCCACTGCGACCAAGCTGAACGGCATCGCCGCGGCGACCGCCGACGCGGTCGCGGCCAAGCCGAGCAACGCGCAGGTGGTCTTCGCCGCCTCCGCGGTGGCGACCGAAGGAGTGTCGAGCCAGATCGGTCTCCGCTCGTTCTCCGTCACGGTGGACGAGCCGCCGACCCTCGGCGGTTCCGACAGCGCGCCGAACCCGGTGGAGTACTACCTCGCGGGGCTGCTGTCGTGCCAGGTGGTCACCTATCGGTTCTGGGCCGAGCGGCTCGGCATCGAGTTCGACGACCTCAAGCTGTCTGCTGAGGGGGACCTCGATGTCCGCGGCTTCTTCGGCCTCGACCCCGATGTCCGACCCGGCTTCACGGCGGTCCGGGTGATCGTCGACATCACCGGGCCGGCCTCGGAGGACGACTACCGTCGCCTCCAGGAAGTGGTGGAGCAGCACTGCCCGGTCCAGGATCTGACGGCGAATCCGACGCCGATCGGGACTGAGCTCCGCGTCACACGTTGAGGCGACCGGTGCGGTAGCGAAACGGGGGAGTCAGTCCAACAACTAATCTGTTGGTGATGCATACCTGGGCCCCGATTCTCCTGGCGATCAGCGCCGCCGTGCTGATCGCTGTCGGAACCGTGCTGCGCCAGCGCGCCTCGGCGGCCAACGGAACCATCACGCGCGGGTGGACGCTGGGCGCGGTGATCGCGCTCAGCGGCTTCGTGCTGCAGGCCGCGGCACTGGGCCTGGGCTCGATCCTGGTGGTCCAACCGCTGGTGGTGCTCGCCGTCCTGTTCGCGCTCCCGATGGAGGCGTGGATAGACAAACGGCGACTCCGGCGTGCCGAATGGATGTGGGGCCTGGTCCTGGTCGGCTGCGTCGTCGGATTCCTGGTGGTGGCGCGCCCGGTCTCCACTGATCGTCGGCCGGACATGCTGGTGATGGTGGTGACGGTGACGATCCTGGTGGTCGGCCTCATCGCGGTGGTCGCGAATGCCGAACGCTGCCGCAGCGCCCACTTTCGGGCCCTCAGCTACGGCATCGCGGCGGGCGCGCTGTTCGGCGTCTCGGCTCTGCTGATCAAGGCCGTCGCACTCCGGGCCTTCTACGATCCCGTGTCGCTCCTCACCCATGCTGAGGTGTACCTGCTGATCGTCGTCGTGATTCTCGCGATCGTTGCGCAGCAGCGCGGCTTCGGCGCGGGTGACCTGCAGACCTCGTTCCCCGCGATGAACGTCATGGAGCCGACGGTCGCCATGATCCTCGGCATCGCGCTCCTCGGAGAGACCGTCTATGTCGGCGCTCCGTCGGCGGTCACCCTGGGGGTGGTCGCGGTGATCGCGGCGACCGCGGTGGTGCGGCTCGCACAGGAGGCGGCGACGCCCGAGACCCACAACCAGGCGTTGGTGGAAGAGCCGGTGGAGCTGGTGCCGCCGGTGGGCGGCGCCGGGTAGCGGGTCGAGCGCCCAGCACCAGAAACGCCCAGCACCAGAATCGGCCGACACACGGATCGACACAGACAAGAATCCCGGTTGTGCGACGAATGGTTCGTCGCGCAACCGGGATTCTCAGACTGGGTTGCGCTATCCCTGCGCGATGAGCGCGGGCAGCGCCTCGGCCCACTCCTCGGCGGCCTTGGCCGGCTTCACGGCCGACGACGCGTCGTGGCGGAAGTGCTCGCCCACCTGGACCGCGCCGAGGTCGCTGAGCTTGGCCGCCATGATCTCGCCGCCACGGTTGTAGGTGTCGCCGTACACGGTGTCGCCCATGCCGAAGACTGCGAAGCGCAGGCCGGTGAGGTCCGGCTTGATCTCGTCGAGCTCATCGGCGAAGGGCAGCGCGCTGGACGGCAGCTCACCCTCGCCGTAGGTGGAGCAGATGACCACGAGGAAGTCGCCTGCGTCGAGATCCTCGACGGCGTACTCGGCCATGTCGTAGACCGCGGGGTCGTGGTCGGCTGCCAGTACGTCAGCGATCGCGTCGGCGACGAGCTCGCCGGTACCTGTCTCGGTGCCGTAGAGGATGACAGCGCCCATAGTCGTAATTCTCCTGCGTGTTGCGGTCAAAGTCGTGGATTACGGTAGCGTAACCACAACTTCCAGTCGAATCACGACCAGGGACTTTAGTCGCTCGCAAGCGCCGTCAGCGGACCACCCACTGATCGTCGGATCCGGATTCGGAGACCGTGTATGTCAGGGTCCCGGTGTTTCCTTCAGAATCGCCGACGCCGCACGTGAACGTTGCACCGGGGGCGTAGGCGCGCAGGCCTTCGCCGCAGTCGACGGCTTTCACGCCGCCCATCTTCTCGGTGACCGCGGCGGTCAGGGTTTCGGCGGTCTTCTTCATGTCGTAGGGGCGCTCGACGAACTTGAAGTTCACGTCGTTCCCGGCCACGGTCGAGACGACGTTGAAGTCGGTGCCGCTCGCGGTGGCGATGCAGTCGAACTCGGTGCCGTCCGCGGGATTCTTGCCGGGGTCGTCACACGTCACGGTGCTGGTGGTGTGTCCCAGCGGAGCCAGTGTCTTGTTGAAGGTCTCGGTGATCGATTCGGTGACCTTGTCCTGGTCGATGGACGAGCCGCCGACCGAGAACGAGCAGGAAGCCAGGATCGGGGCGGCGAGGGAAACGAAGATGAGCGCGCTCATGCGGCGAGTGATCATGGTCAGAGAATATGCTGTGGCCAGGTGTTTTGACCAGATTTGCGACAATCTGCGGGGAAGTCCGAATGCGGGGGGGGAGTGTCCGACAGGCGTGCATTTGGGCAGGGAGCGAACGCAGCGGCCCGCACCTGGTTACGATCGAATTCCCCACACGGAAAGAAGGTCGGAAGAAGATGGACTGGAGCTCGTTCTGGAATGTCATTTGGTACACGGTGATGGTGTTCGCCTTCATCGCCTACCTCATGGTGCTGTTCATGGTGCTCAGCGACCTGTTCCGCGACCACAAGCTGGCCGCCGGATGGAAGGTCGTCTGGATCATCCTGCTGATCGTCCTCCCCTACATCACAGCGTTCGTCTACCTGTTGGCACGCGGCCCGGGAATGGCAGAGCGCGGTCAGGCAGCTGCGATCGCGGCAGAGAAGGCCAACCGCGAGTACATCCGTCACGCTGCGGGCCAGAGTTCGCCCGCCGCGGACATCGCCACCGCGAAGTCGCTCCTCGACGCGGGGACGATCACTCCGGAGGAGTACGAAGCGCTGAAGGCGAAGGCCCTCGCCGCGTAGTCACCTGTAGCGGCGTCCGGAGTCGGACGACCGACTCGATGCCCGGAACCTGGTACTCAGGTTCCGGGCATCGTCGTTCCGGCCGCGTCGGCGGCGATGATCGACGCCCGGCCGCCTGCGGCGATTAGGGTGGTGGCAATCAGGCACCACGCGAGGCACGAGATCGACGGACAGTCCGCCCGGCGGACGTCCTGGGGAAGGGGAGCGATGGCGACCCGCATCGACAGTTGGATCTGGTCGATCCGCTTAACCAAGACCCGCTC
The DNA here is from genome assembly GCF_012515855.1 of Gordonia sp. (in: high G+C Gram-positive bacteria). Taxonomy (GTDB): domain Bacteria; phylum Actinomycetota; class Actinomycetes; order Mycobacteriales; family Mycobacteriaceae; genus Gordonia. The sequence continues at coordinate 8,267 of NZ_JAAYXO010000026.1, read as the reverse complement.
GGCCGCGGGTGCGGCATGTCGGGCAGGCCATGTGCGATTGAACGGCGCGACGGCGAAGCCGGCCGCGGCCCTCGCCGTCGGCGATCGCGTGAGCGTCCGGATCGGCGGGCGCGAACGGATCGTCGAGGTAACGAAGTTGATCAGCAAGCGGGTCTCCGCGCCGGTGGCCGCCGAATGCTTCATCGACCACAGTCCGCCGCCGCCGTCGCGCGAGGTGCTCGCCAGCCTGCCCCGGCGAGACCGAGGCGCGGGCCGGCCCACCAAGCGGGAACGCCGACAACTCGACGAGTTCCGTTCCGGTGCGACGCTGGTCGTGTTGGCAGCGACCGTCGCGACACTGCTGGTCGGCTGCTCGCCCTCCGACGACGATCAGCCCGAAACGACGGCCACGCCGCAGGCCGGTACCGGCCCGGAATTCGGCCGCTGCGGTGGCCTGACGACGAAAGACGTCTCCGAGATCTCGGGGATGGCGGGGCTCGAACTCGCCATCGACAACACCTCGACCTGCGAGTGGCGGTCGGGCACCGATCGGCGGAACGGATCGGTGTCCTTCAACTGGTACCGAGGGTCGCCGATCGGTCGTGAACGCGGCACCGAGCAACTGACGCGCGACAGTTCGCAGGACTACTCGGTCGACGGGCAGCCCGGGTTCATCGCTCATTCGGCGGGCATCTGCGAGACCGGCATCGCGTGGGACGCCGACTTCATCGAGATCTCGCTGGCGTCGCCGGTCGGCGTCGACTTCACACCGGTGATCGGCACGGACAAGCTGTGTGCTGCGGCCAAACGCATCACCGAGAAGGTCGTGAAGGGGGCGTCATGACGTCGTTGCGGAAACGGGTGGCGGCGTCGGTCGTCGCCGCAGTGGCGGCAACCTCCCTGGTGGCCTGCGAGATCGACGGTCAAGCGGTGCGCGAAGGCCGGTCGGTCGGCGCCGACACCGGCCACGTCGACACCAACCGCTTCGACAAGTTGCTCGCCGAGTGCGAGGTCCTGCCTGCGTCGGTCATCGCCAAAGCGGTGGGCGGCACGACTGCGCAACCCAACTTCTACGGGGCCAACTGCCGGTGGATCGTGCTGCCGCAGAGCACCGACGTCACCTTCAACTGGTTCGAGTGGGGCGATTACAACCTGGAGCGGGAGACGGCGCAGCGACTCGGCTTCGTCACGGAGAACGTCCAGGTCCGCAGCCAGTCGGGGTTCACGCAGCGCGACCCCGCGCGACCCCAGGTGTGCGGCGTGACGGCCAAGGCGCAGGCGGGCGGAATCTTCACCTGGTGGGTCGAGCCCGTGGGCGCCCCCGAGGGCGACGCATGCGCCGCTCCGATCAAGCTCATGGAACTGATCCTGAGCGGGGCGTTCTGACTCTCAGCCCTGCGGGATGACGCCGACCGAGACCGACGCGGCCACCTGGAGCTCGCCGGCGTCGTCGGCGGTCATGATCCAGATCAGCAGCGCATCCGACAGGCGCTGGCGGCGGACGGTGACGCGAGTGCCCGGGGTGATCGGGCGCAGGTACTCGATCACCGCACGGTGCGGTCCGTCCAACAGGTCTTGGTGGTCGACCAGTTCGTCTTCCACCGCCTCGAGGTAGGCGGCATTGTTGAGGTGCTTGAACGGGTCGAAATCGGTGATGCGCAGAACGTGCTCGCGGTCGGGGAGATCGAGCTCCTCCGGTGCGGGCGCCTTCCCGGGGTTCATCGCCTTCCAGCGGAGCCGATGCTCGTCGGTCATCGGCGTCAGCGTGTCCATCGCCAGATCACTGATCCGCGACGGCATGCCCTCGGAGTTCATGTTGATCCAGAACGCCTCGGTCTCGACGAGGCCGTTGGGGCGGGGTTGCGGATTGAACTCGTTGGTGCCGCTCGTCGCGGTGATGCGGACGCGCATGTTGGTCCACCGGGTCGACAGGGCTCCGCACCAGCGCTCCACCGAGAAGTCCGACGGCCAGGTGATCGGTTCGATGACGTCGATCACGGTGCGGCGGATGATCCAGAACGGGTCGGTCTTCCCGAACGGAACCACTTCGATGTGGTCGTTCGCCACGTCCTGGAGGTAACGGGCCAAGCCGTCCAGGCGCACGCGCATGTCCTGGTCGATGTCGCCGGTCCGAACCCGGTAGTCGGCGGTGAAGTACGCGGCTTCGGGCTTTCGGTCGCCGAGGGGGTGGTAGGGCGCGAGTGCGGTCATCGGGCGGAGTACTCCTGGAGATCGTGCGCGAGCGGTTCATGCGCGCGCCCGCGGCGGGATGCGACTGTGCGGCGGCGGGGGATGTGACGCTCGATACGGTACTCTCAGAGAAACTAGAACACGTTCACCCTTGTCTTGGAGAGGGAATCTGAGATGACGCACATAATCACGCGCTCTTGCTGCAACGACGGCTCCTGTGTCGCCGTTTGTCCGGTCAATTGCATTCACCCGACCCCGGACGAGCCGGATTTCCTCACCGCCGAGATGCTCTACATCGATCCGGAGACGTGCATCGACTGCGGTGCCTGCGTCGATGAGTGCCCGGTCAGCGCGATCTACCCGGACGATCAATTGCCGGAGAAGGAAGAGCCCTTCCTCCAGATCAACGCCGACTACTACAAGGACCACGACGTCGAAGGCGGACTGGTCCGGCATCCGAAGGGGCCGCAGTTGCCCTCGGACGAGTTGCGGGTGGCGATCGTCGGCGCCGGGCCCGCCGCGTTCTATGCCGCGCAGGAGCTGGTGAAGAAGTCGCAGGTCAAGGTCGACATGTTCGACCGACTGCCGACGCCGTACGGCCTGGTTCGTGCGGGCGTCTCGCCCGACCATGCGCAGACGAAGGGCGTCGAGACCACGTTCGCCGCGGTGGAGAAGAAGCGCAACTTCACCTACCACCTGGGCGTCGAGGTGGGCGAGCACATCACCCACGACGAACTCCGCGACCGCTACGGTGTCGTGCTCTACGCCGTGGGCGCCGCCCACGATCGTCGCCTCGACGTGCCGGGCGAGGACCTCGCAGGCTCCATCGCGGCCACCGATTTCGTCGGCTGGTACAACGGCCATCCCGACCACGCGAACAACACCTACGACCTCAGCGGCGAGACCGTCGTGGTGATCGGCAACGGCAACGTCGCGCTCGACGTCGCGCGGATCCTGGTCACCGACCCCGAGGAGCTCGCATCCACCGACATCGCCGATCACGCGCTCGAGGCGTTGCGGTCGTCGAAGGTTCGCGAGGTGGTCGTGATCGGTCGTCGCGGGATCGAACACGGCGCGTTCACCAACGGTGAGTTCGTCTCGCTGGCAGACCTCGACGGCGTCGACATCGTGGTCGACGAGGCCGACCTCATTCTCTCTGATGAGGCGGCGGCCGCGGAGAGCGACGACACGCTCGACTCGGTGATCGCCACCAAGGTGCGCCTGGCGCGGGAGTTCGCCGCCAAGCCGCAGACCGAAGGCAACCGGCGGATCGTCTTCCGCTTCCTCACCTCGCCCACCGAGATCGTCGGCGACGCGGACGGCCGTGTCGACGCGGTGAACCTGGTCCGGAACGAGTACATCGGCGGCGGCAAGATCACGCCGACCGAGGTCACCTCGCGGATCGAGACGGGCATGGTGGTCCGCTCCATCGGATACCGCAGCCAGCCCATCAAGGATCTGCCGTTCGACGACGAGCGGCACGTGGTCCCCAACGAGGACAGTCGAGTGCTCGACGGTCCCGGCGGCGACCCGCTGCCCGGCGTCTTCGTCGCAGGCTGGATCAAGCGCGGCCCCACCGGGGGCATCGGCCGCAACCGGCTCTGCGGCGAGCAGGCGGCGACGTCGATCCTGGCCGACTTCGCGAACGGCGTGCTGCCGACGCCGAGCGTCGACAGCGCCGACGTTCCCGAGCTCGTCGGCTCGCGCGGAGCGCACCGGGTGGACCTGGAGGGCTGGAAGAAGATCGACGCCGCAGAACGCGAATCGGGTAAGGCCGCCGGACGTCGTCGCGTCAAGTTCATCTCGATCGACGAGATGTTCAGCGTTGCCGGTCGGGCGGGCGGGGACGCGTAGTGCGGATTGCGCTCCTGTCCTATCGCAGCAAACCGCACTGTGGAGGGCAGGGCGTCTACGTCCGTCACCTGTCTCGCGAACTGGCCGCGCTCGGCCACGAGGTCGAGGTCTTCTCCGGCCAGCCCTACCCCGAACTCGACGACGGGGTCTCGCTGACCAAGGTGCCGAGCCTCGACCTGTACGGCGAGCCGGAACCGTTCCGGACGCCGAAACTGCGCGAGTACCGCGACTGGATCGACGTGCTCGAGGTAGCCGCCATGTGGACCGCGGCCTTCGGCGAACCGCTCACCTTCAGCCTCCGCATGGCGCGGGCGCTGAAGGGGCGGCGTGCCGACTTCGACGTCGTGCACGACAACCAGTGCCTCGGCTACGGACTGCTGGGGATCAAACGTCAGGGCTTTCCGCTGGTCGCGACGATCCATCATCCGATCACGCGCGACCGGTCGCTGGCGGTCAAGGCCGCGAAGGGGCTCAAGAAGATCAGTGCCTGGCGCTGGCACTCGTTCCTCGCGATGCAGGGGCGGGTCGCGCGGCGGATCCCGTCGTTGCTGACCGTCTCCAACAGCAGCGAGCAGGACATCCGCGACGCGTTCGGGGTGGATTCGGATGCTCTCGCCACCATTCCGCTCGGTGTCGACGTCGACCTCTACGCGCCGCGCGGCGAGCGGGTGCCCGGTCGCATCGTGTGCGTCGCGAGCGCTGACGCACCGCTGAAGGGGGTCTCGTACCTCCTCGAAGCGGTCGCCAAGGTCGCCGCCGAACGGGAGGTCCAGCTGACACTGGTCTCCAAGCTCGACCCCGAGGGGCCGACCGCCCAGCTGATCGACGAGCTCGCGATCGCCGATCGCGTCTCGGTGGTCTCCGGTCTCGACGACGCCGATCTGGCCGCGCTGCTCGCGAGCGCCGAGGTGGCCTGCGTGCCGTCACTTTACGAGGGCTTCTCGCTGCCTGCGGTGGAAGCGATGAGCTGCGGAACGCCGCTGGTCGCGACCCGCGCCGGGGCGATTCCCGAGGTGGTCGGCGACACCGAGGAGGCGGCGCTGCTGGTGCCGCCGCGTGACGCGGGCGCACTGGCGCAAGCGCTGCTGCGACTGCTCGACGATCCGGTGCTCGCCGCGCGGATCGGCGACGGTGGTCGTGCTCGCGCCGCCGAGCGATACAGCTGGTCGGCCGTCGCCAAGGCCACCGCAGACCGATACCAGGCGGCCATCGACGCCGTCGAAGGGAGCAACTGACTCGTGCTGACCGTGGACTTCGACCGCCTCGACGTGGGACCGGGCATCCGGGCCATCGACATCGGTGCCGGCCAGGGACGACATTCGTACGAGATGCTGCGGCGCGGCGCCGACGTCATCGCGTTCGATCAGAACGAGAACGACATGGCCGACGTGGCGGAGATGTTCGGCGCCCTCCACGCGGCGGGCGAGGTTCCCGAGTCGGGAGTCGCGCGCACGGAGACCGGCGACGCGCTCGCACTGCCGTACGAGGACGCCGCCTTCGACGTCGTGGTGATGTCGGAGATCCTGGAACACATCCCGGACGACGAATCGGCGATCGCCGAGATGGTTCGGATCCTCAAGCCCGGCGGGCTCGCCGCCGTCACCGTTCCCCGGTTCTGGCCGGAGAAGGTGTGCTGGGCGCTGTCGGACGAATACCACGAGGTGGAGGGCGGCCACGTCCGCATCTACCGTTCGTCGGAGCTGGCTGCCAAGCTCGTCGCGGCGGGGCTGGAGGTCACCGGTTCCAGCCACGCGCATGCCCTGCACGCGCCGTACTGGTGGCTCAAGTGCGCGGTCGGCGTCGACAACGACAGCAACCCGCTGGTCCGCGGCTATCACAAGATGCTGGTCTGGGACATGATGAGCAAGCCCTGGGTCACCCGCGTCGGCGAGCAACTGCTGAATCCGCTCGTCGGTAAGTCCGTGGCGCTCTACCTGCGTAAGCCAGAGGTCGCGGCGGAGTCGGCGTAACCGTGGTGCTGCCGTCGATCTCGGGGGTGTTGACCGGCGATCAAGTGCGCGCGACCGGGGCGGCCATCGTCGCGATGCAGGAGCCGGACGGCGCGCTCCCGTGGTTCCCCGGCGGCAAGACCGACCCCTGGGATCACGTCGAATCGGCGATGGCGCTCTCGGCCAGCGGGTTCCTGGCGCAAGCCCGCGCCGCGTACGAGTGGTCGGCGCACACGCAGCGCGCCGACGGCTCGTGGCCCATCGAGGTCCGGCGCGGTCACGTGGTGGATCCCGGTGTCGACAGCAACTTCTGCGCGTACATCGCGGTCGGCGTCCGCCACCACTACCTCATCACCGGTGACGAGGCGTTCCTGTGGAGCATGTGGCCCACGGTCCGAGTGGCGATCGATCGGGTCGTCATGTTTCAGCGCGACGACGGCGCCTTCCGCTGGGCCGCGTGTCACGAGACCGGAGCGATGTTCGACGAAGCGCGGATCACCGGCAACGCCAGCATCTACTCGGCGCTGTGCTGCGCGTTGGCGATCGCCGAGGAGATCGGTGCCGAGGTGCCCGCCTGGGAGCAGGCGCGCGAGCGGCTCGCTGAGGCCTTCGAACGACCCGACGACGCATTTCTGCCGCCGGGGGAGCACTCGATGGACTGGTACTACCCGGTCCTCGGCGGCGCGGTGCGCGGCGATGCCGGACGGGCCCTGATCGACGCTCAGTGGGACCGCTTCGTGGTGCCGGGCTCGGGCATTCGCTGTGTGAGCCACCGGCCGTGGGTCACCGGTGCCGAGACCTGCGAGCTGGCGCTGGCGCTGGACGCCCTCGGTGACACCGATCGTGCGGTGGCGATGGTGGAGTCGATCCAGCACCTCCGGGATCCCGGCGGCGCGTACTGGACCGGCCTGGTGATCAGTGACGGCAAGCGCTGGCCGGTGGAACGCAGTTGCTGGACGTCGGCCGCGGTGATTCTGGCGGCCGACGCGATCAGCCGGGCCACCCCGGCGGGCGGTATCTTCGCGGATCTGCAGCAGGTTCGAATTGCCACTCCCAACTCGGGGCGACGTTAGTTAGACTGGTGTCCAGTCTGGCGTCCAGCCTGCGGACGCCGCCAGCCCGGAGGTAGATGTGGATTTCGGAATCGTGCAGTTCACCAGTGACCGCGGGCTCCGCGCTCATCATTTGGCGCCGCTGATCGAGGACGCGGGTTTCGCCGCGTACTACGTGCCCGAGCACAGTCACATTCCGACCAGACGCGAGGCGGCCCATCCGCGGACCGGCGACGCCTCGCTGCCCGACGACCGCTACACCCGGACACTCGACCCCTGGACGTCGCTGGCGGCCGCGGCCGCAGTGACCTCGAGGGTCGAGCTCTCGACCGCCGTCGCGCTTCCGGTGCAGTCCGACCCACTGACGCTCGCCAAGACCATCGCCACGCTCGATCACCTCTCGGAAGGCCGGTTGAGCCTCGGCGTCGGTTTCGGGTGGAACCTCGACGAGCTCGCCGATCACCACGTGCCCGCCGGCCGTCGTCGGACCATGCTCCGCGAGTACCTCGAGGCGATGCGCGCCCTGTGGACGCAGGAGGAAGCGGAGTACCACGGTGAGTTCGTCGACTTCGGGCCTAGTTGGGCGTGGCCCAAGCCCTCGCGGACCATCGCGATCAACGTCGGTGCGGCGGGCACCGAGAAGAACTTCAAATGGATCGCCCGCAGCGCCGACGGCTGGATCACCACACCGGGTGAGACCGACATCGACGACTCTGTCGCGTTGTTGCAGAAGGTCTGGGCGGAGGCCGGACGGGAGGGCGAGCCGCAGATCGTCGCCCTCGACATCCGTCCGGACGCCGATCGCCTCGCGCACTGGGAGGAGATCGGCGTCTCCCGCGTCCTCTACGGTCTCCCCGACAAAGACGTCGAGACTGCGACCGCCTACCTGGGCAAGCTGGCCGGGAAGGTCCTGCGGTAGGCCGTCACTCGCCCATGTATGCGGCCTCGAGACGGCCGAGGTCGGCGGTGAGTGCCGAGGCTCGGTCCTCCAGATGGATGCGGCCCTTCACCAGGACGATGGCGCGGTCGGCGATGCCCAATGCCAGATGGACGTGCTGCTCCACCAGGATCACCGACGTGCCGCGCTCGGCGGCGACCTGCCGCAGGACGGGAAGAATCGCCTCGACGATCACCGGTGCGAGGCCCATGCTGAGCTCGTCGATCAGTAGGACGTCGGGCTGCTGGAGCAGCGCGCGGGCGAGTGCGAGCATCTGCTGCTCGCCACCCGACAGTTGGCCCGCGG
>NZ_JAAYXO010000175.1 GCF_012515855.1 Gordonia sp. (in: high G+C Gram-positive bacteria) | reverse complement strand
TGCGCGCGGAACGAAGTTCTCCGACGCGATCATCTCGAGCGTGTCGCGCTGACGCGACAGCTCACCGTTCATCGCTGCGGCTACATCGGGATCCAGGTCGGCGAGGGACTGGGAAAACTGGCTCATGGCCCCCAAGTCTAGAGCGCGAGTTCGCGACGTAACACTCCCGGGGTGAGGGGTTCGTCGAGCAGCCGCCCGAACCGCGACAGCCGGGCCGAACCGGTGGGCCCGGCAACGTCGAGCCACTGCCCCAGCAGCGCATAGCCCTCGACGTAGGTGGAGATGTAGGCGCGCCACAGCGGGGAGGTCAGGAAGCGCAGCATCTGTCGTGCCCGATCGGGCGCCACCAGCAGCCACCGCTGCAGGAACAGCGCGACGTCGTCGGCGCTCTCCCCGCGGTCGTGCAGGGCCAGCGCGGCGTCCTGTCGGACGCGGATCAGTCCGGCCGCCGCGGTCGAGACGGCGCGAGCGCGCTCGACGTCGAACCGGAGCCCGAAGTCGGCGTAGATCTCCGCAGCCCATTCCTGCCACGCGGTGCCCATGGCCGCGGCGAGCGCGTGATCGGCCAGTCCCTCGGCCATCAGGCACTGCGGAGTGTTCACCAGGAAGATGGTGTGCTCGAGTTGCCCGGACCCCACCAGCCCCTGCTCTTTGCGGCAGTGCTCGGTGTGGTGCCCCGGGTAGGCCTCGTGGGCGATCAGTCCCGGCAGCGATGACATGTACTGCGGCAGATCGGTGTTGACCGCGACCTTCGACTGGTAGTCGCCGAGGTAGTAGTTGAATCCCGACCACGGCTTGTCGCCGACCACCTCGAACTCGATGGTCTCCGCGTCGGGCAGCGGGAACTCGCGGCGGACGGTCTCCCGCAGACTGCCCGCGAACTCGTTGATCAGCGCTCCGACCTGGTCGGCGGGGATCTCGTCGGCACGTCGATAGGCGGCGTAGGCGTCGCGGAGTTGGTCGCCGGTGGCGCCGGGCACGCCGAGTGCGTCGGCCATGTGTGCATGCGCCTGCCGGTAGCGGTCTTCGTCGCCCGGCTCGATTCGCACATCGAAGTAGGCTTCGACCTCGTCGACGAATCCGACGTCCTCGCCGGCGAACTTGCGTGCCGAGCACTCCAGCGCCGTCAGGTGCGAGGCGACGAACTCGGCCCGATCGGCGGGCAGCCCCGCCGGGAGTTCGGACTGCAGGGTCCGCGCACGACGAGCCAGGTCTGCCGGATCGGGCCGCGGCGCGTTCTCGGCTTCGGCGCGCAGCGCGGGGTCGCCGGTGTAGGCGTCGACGAACCCCTCCTCGATCCGATCGAACGCCAGCCCCAAGCGGAGGTATTCGACAACCGGATCTGCTGCAGCACGACCATCATTCATGTGACCAAAGCTACCGGCGCGCCGTCGGTGAGGCGTGGGCCTAGTAACCTATCGACCCATGGCGCGTCTTTCACACGACCGCGATCCCGGCCTGTACCTCGAGCTCGACCGAACGCAGTGGCGTGCGCTGCGTAAGTCGATGCCGATGGTGCTGAACGAGACTGAGCTCGACAAGCTCGTCGGTCTGGGAGAGCAGATCGACCTCAATGAGGTCGCCGAGGTGTACCTGCCGCTGTCTCGACTCATCCACCTGCAGGTGGAGGCCAGGCAGCGGCTGTTCGCTGCGACCTCCACCTTCTTGGGCGAGCGACAGCGCAACCGCCAGGTGCCCTTCGTGATCGGCATCGCCGGTTCGGTGGCCGTCGGCAAGTCGACCACCGCCCGCGTCCTCGCCACCCTGTTGTCGCGGTGGGAGACGCATCCGAAGGTCGACCTCATCACCACCGACGGGTTCCTGCTCCCCACCGCGGAGCTGCAGCGCCGGGGCATCATGCACCGGAAAGGCTTCCCCGAGTCGTACGACCGCCGCGCGCTGCTGCGCTTCGTCACCGAGGTCAAGTCGGGCAACCCCGAAGTCACCGCGCCCGTCTATTCACACGTCAGCTACGACATCGTGCCCGGCGTGGTGCACTCGGTGCGCCAGCCGGACATCTTGATCGTCGAAGGCCTCAACGTGCTGCAGACCGGTCCGACCCTGACCGTCTCCGACCTGTTCGACTTCTCGGTGTACGTCGACGCCAAGACCTCCGACATCGAGAAGTGGTACATCTCGCGGTTCCTGCAGATGCGGACCGGCTCGTTCGCCGACCCCGAGTCGCACTTCCACTACTACTCGTCGCTCACCGACGATCAGGCGACGATCGCGGCGCGCGACATCTGGACGTCGATCAACCGCCCGAACCTGATCGAGAACATCCTGCCGACCCGCCCGCGGGCGACGCTGGTGCTCCGCAAGGACGGCAACCACTCGATCAACCGCGTGCGTCTGCGCAAGCTGTAGTTCGAGGGGCCTCGCGGAACTAGGCGATCACTTCGGCGACCACCGCGCCGGTCGCCGACACCAGGTCGGCGGGTGCCAGCGCGATCTCCAGTCCACGACGACCACCGCTGCACAGCACCGTGTCCCACTGCAGCGCCGAGGCGTCGACGACGGTCGGCAGCGCGGTCTTCTGCCCGAGCGGCGAGACGCCGCCGAGCACGTACCCCGTCGACCGCGTGACCTTCGCGGCCTGCGCCATCTCGGCCTTCGACGCGCCCAACGCTTTCGCCGCGGCCTTCAGCGAGAGTTTCTCCGACACCGGGATCACCGCGACGCCCAACGTGCCGCCGAGGTCGATGACGAGCGTCTTGAAGATCTGCGCGGCCTGCACCCCGAGCGTCGACATGGTGATGGCGACCGCTTCGTCGCCGAAGTCGTCACGGCGGCGATCGTGCTTGTACTTGTGCACCTCGAACGGCAGCCCGGCCTGTTCCAGCGCGGCGATCGCCGGGGTCGCTCCCGCCATCAGCGGCGCTCCAGCCACTGCGCGAAGGTCGTCGTGGTGGTCACGTCGGGATGCTCGGGAACCAGGCCGCCCGCGCGCACGGCCGCACCGCCGAAGTTGACGGCGAACACCTTCTTCGGCGAACCCTTCTTGGCGGCAATGGCTTTCGCGGCGTCGGCCAGATCCATCACGGCCGGTCCCGCGACCGTGAGGTCGGCGGGGCGGTTCGGATCCAAGACCACGTCGACCATCGCGGCGGCGACGTCTTCGACGGCAGCGGGCTTGCTGGTCATGCGCGGTGCGGCACCGAACGGACCGACGCTCATCATCGCCAGGAACTTCTCCGGCAGCGAGTACCACTGGGTGGAACGGAACGCGGTCGCTGCACCACCGAGCATCTCGGCATACGTCGCCTCCTGCACGGCCTTGCCGCGGTAGTGCCCCATCTTCTTGTTGACCGCCGGGTCCGACGCCCCGTAGATCGTGAGATAGACCACCGCGGCTCCGGTTTCGTCAGCGGCGATCGCGATGTTGCGTGCCACCGCACCGAAGAACTCCTCGGATTCCGTGGCGCTGCGGACCATGGTGCCGGTGGCGTCGACCACCACGTCGGCGCCGGCACACGCCTGCGTCAGCCCCTCACCGGTCACCGCGTCGACACCGGTCGCCCGGTGTGCGCGCGTCACCTGTGCGCCGCGCTGCTCCAGAATCTCGCTCAGGATCGAACCGAACTCACCGCTGGCACCCACCACCGTGACCCGCATGGCCGTTGCTCCCCTCTCCCTTACTGAACCCGTCACTTGCCGAATCTGCGGTTGCGCGCGGCGAAGTCGCGCAATGCGCGGAGAAAGTCCACGCGCCGGAACTCCGGCCAGTAGGCGTCGGTGAACCAGATCTCCGAGTACGCCGACTGCCACAGCAGAAAGCCGCTGAGCCGCTGCTCGCCCGAGGTGCGGATCACCAGATCGGGGTCGGGGGTACCGCTGGTGTAAAGGTGCGAGTCGATGCCGTCCACGGTGATCGCCTCGACCATCTCCTGCGGCGTCGCGCCGTCCGCAATCGCTTCGACCAGCACCTGCTGCACCGCGTCGACGATCTCCTGTCGTCCGCCGTAGCCGACTGCCACGTTGACCGTCATGTCGGCGGCGCCCTCGGTACGACGCGACGCCTCCCGCAGCCGGTCCGCAACGCTGTCGGGCAGTGCGTCGAGGTTGCCGACCATCCGGACGCGCCAATCTGCGTCGACGTCGGAGATCTCGTCCACGATGTCGGGCACGATCTCCATCAGCGCATCGAGCTCGTCGGACTCGCGCGACAAGTTCTCGATGGAGAGGAGGTAGATGGTGACCGCTTCGATGCCCAGTTCGGAACACCAGCCGAGCATGTCGGCGATCCGCTGCGCGCCGACCCGATGACCATGGCTGACGTCCTCGAATCCCGCCTCGCGCGCCCACCGACGGTTGCCGTCGCAGATGATGGCGACGTGGCGCGGAAGCGGCGCGCCGTCCATCAGCTGGACGAGACGATGTTCGTACACGCGCAGTATGCCGCCGCGAATCCGATCAGGGAGCAGTTTCACAGCCGCGATCCTACTCTGAGGCAAGTTACCGACGTGAAAGTTACGGTACCGTAGGTTGCATGACTGAGACCTCTCCGACCGTCTCGCACACCGACGTCCCGGAATCGGCGGCGGTGGATCACCGCTACGACGACGACTTCGAGGATTTCGCGACCAAGCCCCGGCTGCGCGGCGTGATCCACAAGTACTCCACCTTCATCGCCGCGGCGGTCGGAATCGTTCTCATCGTCGGTACCGCGATGCACCGCAATGCCTTCCCGGTGGTCGCGGTGACGATCTACGTCGTCACCATCTGCGCGCTGTTCGGGACCAGCAGCGTGTACCACCGCATCAACTGGCGGACGCCGCGTGCCCGCATCGCGATGAAGCGTGCCGATCACTCGATGATCTTCGTTTTCATCGCGGGCACGTATACCCCGTTCTGCGTGATGGGGCTCGACTCGCCGACTCGCTGGTGGGTCCTCGGCACCGTCTGGACGGGTGCCGTCGCCGGCGTCGCGATGAAGGTCATCTGGCCCCGATCGCCACGCTGGCTCGGCGTGATCCTGTACATCGTGCTCGGCTGGGTGGTGGTCGCCGTCGCCCCGATGCTGGTCCACAACACCGGTATCGCGGTGATCGTCCTGCTGGCCGTCGGCGGGGTGTTCTACACCCTCGGCGGCGTGCTCTTCGCGCTGCGCTGGCCCGAACCCTGGCCCGGAGTGTTCGGGCATCACGAGGTCTTCCACGCCTGTACCGCGATCGCTGCGCTGCTGCACTACATCGCCGTGTGGCTCGTCGTCATCGGCTGACCACAGGCGGCTGACCTCCGCCGGTTACGCTGTCTCGGTGACCACGCCGACTGCCCTCTCGCGCTTGCGCGGAGCGACCGTCGGTGGCGCATCGGCGATCACCGGGGTCGGCGCCCACGCCGCTGCGCAGGGCACGCTTTCCGGGACTCCGACATTGCTGATGGTCGCCGCCACCGCCGTCGCTCTGGGCCTCGGCATCACCGCCGCCCCCACGCTGGGCGTCCTGCCCGCGCTGGTCGGCGGCCAGGCGTTGATCCACGTGCTCCTGGTGTTGACCTCGGGCCACCACCACGACATGTTCACCGCGCCGATGGCCGCGATGCACGCCGTCGGGACCGTCGCCGCCCTGCTCCTGCTGTGCGGTGCCGAGCTTCTTGTGCGCGCGGCGTCGGCGCTGTCTCTGCGCGCGGTGCGGCTGCGCTTCCGTCCGCTGACACCTGCGGCGGTACTGGTGCCTCGGGCCGACGCGATGATCGTGCCGACGGCTCTGCGCTTCCTCGGCGCCGTCGGGCGTCGCGGACCACCTTTCGACTAGCAGATTCTCTTCTTCCCATCGCGCGCCGTGAACGGCACGCGATCACTTCTGCTTGATCGAAAGGCACGTCGTGTCCACATCTGTCCCTTCGGCGACCCCGAAAACTCCCCCGCCACCGCGCATCGCGCCGGTCGGGCCTACGCTCACCGCGCTCGTCCGACGTCTGCACTTCTATGCGGGCGTGTTGATCGCACCGTTCCTTCTCGTCGCCGCGGTCACCGGCGCGCTGTACGCGCTCTCACCCACCGCCGAGCAACTCGTCTACCGCCAGCAGTTGCACACCGATGCCCAGGGCCCGGCGACGTCCGTCGCCGAGCAGGTCCGAGCAGCCCAACTGGTCCGTCCGGATCTGCACCTCAGCGGAGTGCAGCCCGCGACCGACCCCGGCGACACCACCCGCGTCCTGTTCGACGATCCGACCCTCGGCGAATCGGAACGGCGCGCGGTGTTCATCGACCCGGTGACCGCCGAATCGAGGGGCGAGCTGGTGAGTTACGGCTCCAGCGGGGCCCTCCCCCTCCGGACCTGGATCGATCGCCTGCACCGCGACCTGCATCTGGGCGACCCGGGGCGGCTGTACTCCGAGCTCGCAGCATCCTGGCTGTGGGTGGTCGCGCTCGGCGGCGTGGCCCTGTGGGTGGTCCAGATCCACAAACGTCGTCGGGCCACCGGTCGGGGTTCGTTTCTCCGCGGCGTCCCCGGTCTCGGCGGTCGCGCCCGGACGGTGAACCGGCACGGTGTGATCGGCGTGTGGATCGCGATCGCGCTGCTCTTCCTCTCCGCCACCGGCCTCACCTGGTCGACCTATGCGGGCGAGCACGTCTCCGACCTCCGCGCCGCGATGAACTGGACCACTCCGGCGGTCGACGCCTCGCTCACCGGATCACCGACGACCGCGGGCGGAGAGCACGCGGGACACGGCAGCGGCGCCACCGGGCCCTCTGCCGACCCGAGCCTCGACGCGGTCGCCGAGATCGACGGAGCCCTGGCCATCGCGCGCGCCAACGGGGTCGACGGCGCCGTTGAGGTGCACGTACCGACCGACGACACGACCGCCTTCACCGTGTCCCAGCGCCGAGTGTCGTGGCGTGCGGGGACCAGTTCCATTGCTGTCGACCCGTCGCGTGATGCCGTCGTCGACGTCAACCGATTCGACGACTGGCCGCTGGCGGCCAAGCTGTCGTCGTGGGGCGTCCAACTGCACATGGGTCTGCTGTTCGGCGTCGCCAACCAGCTTCTCTTGCTGGCGGTGATGGCCGCCCTGATCGTCATGATCATCCTCGGTTATCGGTCGTGGTGGCAGCGGAGAGGACGGGCCCGCCGCGTCGGCGCGGCACCCGCCCGGGGTACGCTGCGCAGCCTTCCGCGCCCGGTCGGCGTCGCGATCGTCGCCGGAGCCGCAGCCGTCGGCTGGTTCCTCCCCCTCCTCGGGTGGCCGCTCCTGGCGTTCTTGGCGATCGACTCGGCGGTGGGCCGCAGAAACTGAGCGCGGATACTCGGCCCCATAAGCAGCGGACCCAGGCCGGCCGATCAGGCCTGCCTGGGTCCGCTGCGGGTACTTCGAGTCGTCCGAAGGGATGGTCCTCGAGGAGTTGTCGGTCAGTCGCGACCGGCCCGCGCAAGTGCCTCCAGCACGGCGGCCGAGGCGTCCCAGCCCATGCACTTGTCGGTGACCGACTGGCCGTAGACCAGCTCACCGTCGAGCGACTGGGCGCCGGGAACCAGGAAGCTCTCGAGCATCACGCCGGAGAGCACCGGGCCCTCGCCCTCGCGGCGCGCGGCCGCGAACATCTCGGCGATCTCCACCGCGACCTCCGCCTGACGCTCGTGGTCCTTGCCCGAGTTGGCATGCGAGCAGTCGACCATCACCTTGGGCGAGAGACCCGCCTTGGTGAGCCGCTCGGCGGCGTCGAGCACCGATGCCGCGTCGTAGTTCGGGCCGGGCGTTCCGCCGCGGAGGATGATGTGGCAGTCGTCGTTGCCGGAGGTGTGGACCACCGAGCCGCGACCGAAGTCGTCGACCCCGAAGAAGACGTGCTCGGAGGCCGCGGCCTTGACGCCGTCGATGGCCACCTGGACGTTGCCGTCGGTGCCGTTCTTGAATCCGACCGGCATCGACAGGCCGGACACCAGCTGACGGTGCACCTGCGATTCGGTAGTGCGCGCACCGATGGCGCCCCACGCCACGGTGTCGGCGATGTACTGCGGGCTGGTGGGTTCGAGGAACTCGCAGCCGACGGGCAGACCGAGGTCGATCACGTCGAGCAGGAGAGCACGCGCAGTGCGGAGGCCGCGTTCCACGTCGAACGAACCGTCCATGCCGGGATCGTTGATCAGACCCTTCC
>NZ_JAAYXO010000174.1 GCF_012515855.1 Gordonia sp. (in: high G+C Gram-positive bacteria) | reverse complement strand
TGGGTCCTGGTGGGTGAGCTTGTAGGTGTAGGAACTTTCATTCTCACACCCCAGGGCCCGCCTACATGTTGTGGTCACCCGGAGCTCTCCCGAACCTCACCGATGCACTCTCAAATCCGAAGAGCCGTATTACCGCAAATCGCAAGAACGTCACACATCCACGCCAGATGCCGGATACAACGGCACGAATCTGACGTTGCGCACCACTTGCGACCGTTGCGCACCACTTGTGTTCTGCGCACTTGGTCGCGACCAAGTGCGTAGGCCACAAGTGGGGCGGGAGCCTTAGAGGAGCCCGGCGCGGTTCAAGTGTGGGGCGACGCGATCGAGGACGCCGCCGGCCTCCAAGACTGGCCAGTCCCAGCGAACCACGCCGAAGCCGAGGTCTCGCAGTGCGTTCTCGCGTTCCTTCTCCCGCATGACGGCGTCGGCGATCCGCTCGCCGGGACGCCTGTTGTTCAGGTGCTTTCCCTGGCCGTCGAACTCCCCGATCACCAATCGATCCCACTCGAAGTCGCTGTAATAGACGCGTCCTTGAACCTGGACCTCTTGCTGGAGCAGGGGCATCGGCAAGCCGGCTTAGATGATCTGTGCGCGGCAGCCTGGCCGTACCGGCCGCGGCTGACAACGACGATCTCGCCAGAACGGACCGCGTTCTTGATGTCCGCGTCCGTGTAGCCCGCGTCGAGTGCATACAGGTTCCGTCATGTGCGTCGCACACCACTTGTGTTCTACGCACTTGGTCGCGACCAAGTGCGTACAGCAGAAGTGGTGCAGCTCGGCAGGAAGTGGTGCGGGACGGCGCCGGCTGGGGCGCCGACGACGAAAGGCCCGCCTCCTCTCGGAGGCGGGCCCTTCGTGACTGGCAGTCAGATCAGCGGAAGTCGCTGCCGAAGCCGTAATCGTCCAGCGGAACGGCGGCACCGCTCGGGGCGCCAAAGGCACCGTCCGGGCTGTAGTAGGTGTCGTCGTAGGTCGGCAGGGCGTATGCCGCTGCACGAGCTTCTTCGGTCGGCTGAACCTCGATGTTGCGGTAGCGGTTGATACCGGTACCGGCCGGGATCAGCTTACCGATGATCACGTTCTCCTTGAGGCCGACGAGCCTGTCGCTGCGGCTGTTGATGGCCGCATCGGTCAGCACGCGAGTGGTCTCCTGGAACGACGCCGCCGACAGCCACGAATCGGTGGCCAGCGAGGCCTTCGTGATGCCCATGAGGACCGGACGGCCGGCAGCCGGCTCCCCGCCCTCGGCGACGACGTTGCGGTTGGCCGCCTCGAACTCGGCGCGCTCGGTGAGCGAGCCGGGCAGGAACTCGGTGGCGCCGGAGTCGATGATCGTCACGCGACGCAGCATCTGGCGGACGATGGTCTCCACGTGCTTGTCGTGGATCGACACGCCCTGGCTCCGGTAGACCTCCTGGACCTCGTTGACCAGGTGGATCTGCACCTGGCGCGGGCCCATCACGCGCAGCACCTCGTGCGGATCGGCAGCGCCCTCGAGGAGCTGCTGTCCGACCTCCACGTGGTCGCCGTCCGCGAGCAGACGCTCGCTGCCGTCTTCCTGCTTGAAGACGCGCAGACGCTGACGCTTGGAGAGCTTGTCGTAGACGACCTCGTCGCTGCCGTCGTCCGGGATGATGGTGATCTTGTAGAAACGATCATCGTCTTCCATGCGGATGCGACCGGAGACCTCGGCGATCGGAGCCTTGCCCTTCGGGACGCGGGCCTCGAACAGCTCGGTGACACGCGGCAGACCGCCGGTGATGTCGTCACCGACACCACCCTGGTGGAACGTACGCATCGTCAGCTGGGTACCGGGCTCACCGATCGACTGCGCGGCGATGATGCCGACGGCCTCACCGATGTCGACGAGCTTGCCGGTGGCCATCGAGCGGCCGTAGCAGTGCGCGCAGACGCCGGTGCCGGTGGCACAGGTGAGGACCGAGCGGACCTTGACGTCGGTGATGCCTGCCGCGAGGAGTGCCTCGATGGCCGGATCGCCCAGGTCGTGGCCGCGCTCGACGACGACGTTGCCGTCGGCGTCGACTGCGTCCGATGCCAGGGTGCGGGCGTACGCCGAGGTCTCGACGTGCGCGTCGCGGATGATCGAGCCGTCGGCCTGCTTCTCGCCGAGCGGCACCATGATGCCGCGCTCGGTGCCACAGTCGTTCTCGCGAACGATGACGTCCTGCGAGACGTCCACCAGACGACGCGTCAGGTAGCCCGAGTCGGCGGTACGGAGTGCCGTATCCGCCAGACCCTTGCGGGCGCCGTGCGTGTTGATGAAGTACTCGGCGACGGTCAGGCCCTCGCGGAACGACGACTTGATCGGACGCGGGATGAACTCACCCTTCGGGTTCGTCACCAGGCCCTTCATGCCCGACAGGTTGCGCACCTGGGTCATATTGCCCGTGGCGCCCGACTTCGGGATCATGGTGATCGGGTTGTCGTCGGGGTAGTAGTCCTCGAGCGCCTTACCGACCTCTTCGGTGGCCTGCTTCCAGATCTCCACCAGCGCGTCGCGACGCTCGTCCGGGGTCAGACCGCCGCGCTGGAACTTGCGCTCCAGGCCGTCGGCCCGCTCCTCGTAACGCTCCAGGATCTCGGCCTTGGCCGGCGGAACCAGAACGTCCGACATCGAGACGGTGACGCCCGACCGGGTGGCCCAGTAGAAGCCCACGTCCTTCAGCTTGTCGACGGTCTGCGCGACGACGATCATCGGGTAGCGCTCGGCGAGATCGTTGATGATCACGGCCTGACGCTTCTTCGGCATCTGCTCGTCGATGAACGGGTAGTCGCGCGGAAGCAGCTCGTTGAAGAGCACCCGGCCGAGCGTGGTGACGATGTCCCACGGCTCGCCGCGGGTCCAGCCCTCGGGGAACTGCTCCGCCTCGATCTCCGGCGTCGGACGCTGCTCGGTCAGACGCACCTTGATGCGCGACTGAATGGTCAGCGCACCCAGGTCGACGGCCATGATGGCCTCGGCCGGGCTCGAGTAGACGCCACGCTCGACGTCGTCGCCGGTGGCCTCGGTGTACTCGCCCGTCAACCCGTCCTTCTGGGTGGTCAGGTAGTACAGACCGGTCACCATGTCCAGACGCGGCATGGCGAGCGGACGACCCGACGCAGGCGACAGGATGTTGTTGCTCGACAGCATCAGGATGCGAGCCTCGGCCTGCGCCTCTGCCGACAGCGGCAGGTGCACGGCCATCTGGTCACCGTCGAAGTCGGCGTTGAACGCCTCACACACCAGCGGGTGCAGCTGAATGGCCTTGCCCTCCACCAGCTG
>NZ_JAAYXO010000173.1 GCF_012515855.1 Gordonia sp. (in: high G+C Gram-positive bacteria) | reverse complement strand
CGTCGACGTACAACATTCCTGCGGTGTTGCGGTTGAGTGGTGTGTTGGATGTGGGTGCGTTGCGGGCTGCGGTGGTGGATGTGGTGGTGCGGCATGAGGTGTTGCGTACGACGTTCCCCGCGATAGATGGTGTTCCGCATCAGCAGATCGCACCGATCGACGCCGTCGACGGGTCCCTCGACTGGCAGGTTGTCGAATCCGCGGCCGACGTCGAGGACTCGGTGACCGAGGGCTTCGATGTCGCGGTGCAGCCGCCGATCCGAGTCCGCCTGTGGTCCGCCGAATCCGGCCGCGACCACACGCTCGCCGTGGTCCTGCATCACATCGCCGCCGACGGCGAGTCGATGGGGCCGTTGATCGCGGATCTGACCGCCGCCTACGTCGCGCGCTCGCGCGGCGAAGAGCCGTTGTTCGTCCCGCTTCCCGTGCAGCTCGCCGATGTCGCGCTGTGGCAGCAGCGGGAACTCGGCGACCCGGATGATCCCTCGTCCGTTGTCGGGAACCAGCTGAAGTACTGGCGCGACCAGTTGAACGATCTTCCAGACGTGCTGCCGCTGCCGACGGATCGGCGACGTCCGGCGGCCGCCTCGATGCGCGGCGCCGGCTTCGGGTTCGATGTGCCGGCAGCGACGGTCGCGGCAGTCCGGTCCGCGGCCCTCGCTTCGGGCACCACCGACTTCATGGTCCTGCACGCCGCGCTCGCGGTGCTCCTGTCCCGGTTGTCCGCTACCAGCGACATCGCGATCGGAACGCCGAATGCGGGCCGCGGCCAAGTCGAACTCGATCCGATGGTCGGCATGTTCGTCAATACGCTCGTGCTGCGCACCCACACCGATCCCGCTGAATCGTTCACCGACTTCCTCAAGCGCGTCCGACAGGTCGACCTGGACGCCTTCGCGCACGCCGACGTGCCCTTCGAAGTGGTCGTTGATGCGCTGTCGCCAGCGCGGTCGGAGGCCTTTGCACCTTTGACGCAGGTGCTGCTGACGTTTGTCGCTGATGATCAAGCCTCCGACGGCGAGCCGATCCGTTTGGGCGAACTCGACATCGAATCCGTCGTCGGCGAAGACACCTCGGCAAAGGTCGACCTGACGTTCACTCTCTCGACGGATTCCGGGGGCGGCTGGGCCGGGCACGTCAATTACGCGACCGACCTCTTCGACGAGGGCACCGTCCGCGCGATCGCCGATCGGCTCATCTCCATGCTGCATGTGTTGACGTCGGACACCGGGCGTGCCGTCGGTGACGCGCCGCTCGTGACCAAGGAAGAACAGCAACGACTGCTGCCGGTCGGCGGCGCGCTCGGAGCCCGACCGCGACTCTTGTCGGACCTCTTGGTGGAGGCAGCGGCGCAGCGGCCAGACCACCCCGCCGTTGTCAGCGGTGGGCAGACCATGACCTACCGCGAGCTGGACGCGGCGTCGAATCGCCTTGCTCGACAACTGCTCGAGCACGGTGCATCGCCGGAGATGTTGATCGCCGTCGCCATTCCGCGCTCGATCGATTTCATGACCGTCCTGTGGGCGGTCGCGAAGACCGGTGCCGCCTATGTGCCGGTCGATCCGGATTACCCTGCGGAGCGAGTCGCCGCGATGGTCGCCGATTCCGGTGCGCGACTCGGACTCACGGTCGCGGCCGCAGGCGAGCTGCCGAGCGCGGCGTTCCAGTGGTGGGAGATCGACGATCCGGCCTTCTCCCAGCAGGTGCGCGGACGTAGCGCGGAGACGCTGGCCGCGAGTGAACTCCATGCTGCGGCCCGCATCGACAACACGGCTTACGTGATCTACACCTCGGGCTCCACCGGCCGCCCCAAGGGCGTCTCGGTGACACATTCCGGTCTCCACAACTTCGCCGTCGAGGAACGTGATCGTGCCGATGCCGACGGCGATTCCAGGGTGCTGGGATTCGCCTCGCCGAGCTTCGACGCGTCGGCGCTCGAGTATCTCCTCGCGTTCATCTCGGGGGCGACCCTCTACTACCGTCCAGCGGGGGCGATCGGTGGATCGGACCTGCAGGATTTCATGCGCGAGCACCGCATCACGCACACCTTCCTGACCCCGACTGTGCTGAGCTCCATGGAGCCGGGCACGATGCCGGACCTGCGAGTCGTTTATGTCGGTGGTGAAGCGGTACCGGAGACTCTGGTCGACGCATGGGTCCCCACTGTTCGAGTTCAGAACGTCTACGGGCCCACCGAGACGACGATCGTAGCGGCGATCAGTTCGCCTATGCGCGTCGGCGAACCCGCCATCAGCGGTCCGCCGTTGCGCGGGGTCGCCATGCAGATCCTGGACAGCCGAATGCTTCCGGTGCCTGCCGGCGTGCTGGGCGAGCTGTACATCAGCGGGATGGCGCTGTCACGCGGCTACCTCGATCGTCCCGGCCTGACCGCTGAGCGGTTCGTCGCAGATCCGAACAATCGGAGCGGCGGCCGGATGTACCGGACCGGTGACCTGGCACGGTGGGTTGCTCAGTCCGACGGTGACCTGGCGATCGCTATCGGCGGCCGATCTGATGATCAGGTGAAACTGCGCGGCCTGCGTATCGAACTGGGCGAGATCGAGAACGTGCTCGCCGCGCACGAGACAGTCAAATCGGCGACTGTGGTCGGGCTGCTCTCTGACCGCGTCGCGGGTGCGGGTGATTCCGTCGTGTCCGCACTCGCCGCCTACGTGGTGCCCATCGACATCGACATCGATGTCGATGTCGACGAATTGCGTGACCACCTGTCCGCCGCGCTGCCGGACTTCATGGTGCCGAGTTCCATCACGACGCTCGCGGAGCTGCCGCTGACAGCCGTGGGGAAGCTGGACCGGCGGGCGCTGCCGATGCCGACGCGGCGGATCACCGACGAATTCGTCGCTCCGGAGTCGCAGGCTGAGGTCATGCTGGAATCGATCGTCTCCGGACTCCTCGGGACGGATCACGTCAGCGTCACCGAATCGTTCTTCGCGCTCGGTGGCGATTCGATCATGTCGATCCAGTTGGCGTCCGCGGCGCGGGCCGCGGGCTTGACGATCTCGCCCCGAGAGATCTTCGAGCGTAAGACGATTCGCGGGATCGCCGCCGCCGCCGCTGCGGCGGCATCGGAGCAGGCGCCGTTGCTGGAGGAGGCAGAAGGCGGTGCGTCAGGAACGTTCGCTCCGACTCCGGTGATGTCGTGGATGGTGGAACTGAGCGAGGCGGCCGACGACTTCGCTGATTTCTCGCAGTCGATGGTGCTGAACGCTCCTGCCGAGATCAGTGTTGACGCGTTGGGCAGCATGCTCGGAGCGGTCTCCACGGCTCATCCGATACTTGCTTCCCGATTCGTCGAGGTGGACGGGCAGTGGGTCGTCGAGTCCGGTGTGCGGCCGGTCGGCGCGGCCGACGTGACCTCACTCCAGTCGGACCACGGCACCGGTGATCCGGAGTTCGCCGAGGACTTGCGCGTCGCGTTCACTTCTGCGTCGGCGCGGCTGAACCCGGCGGCCGGTGCGATGGTGCAGGCCGTTGTCGTGGTTGCCGCAGATGGGCTCAAGCGCATCGTCCTCGTCATCCATCACCTGGTGATCGACGCCGTGTCGTGGCGGGTGGTCATCGAAGATCTGATGACCGCGTGGTCCCAACTGCGCGCGGGACTGCCGTTCGCGCTTCGCAAGGAACTCACGTCGATGCGCTCGTGGGCGCTGGCCTTGCGTGCGAACGCCTCGACCTGGGAGCACCAGATCGATTACTGGCTCGCTCGTCTTCCCGAGGCGTCGACGGCTCTCGGAGCGGACATCGATCGCAGGCGAGACCTCGCAGCGACGGTGACGACGATCGTCGAGAATGTTCCCGCCGAGATCACCGAGGCAACGCTGACCCGGGTCCCGGAAGCCTTCCGCGGCGCGGTGAACGATCCGTTGCTGGCCGCACTCGCGCGGGCGGTGCGCGCATGGCAGCACGACCGCGGCATCGTCGACGATGCCGGACCCATCTCGATTCTGCTCGAGGGCCACGGTCGCTACGAAGACGCGCTCGCGGGAGCCCCAGAAGGCGGCGGCCGAGCAGACCTGTCGCGCACCGTCGGCTGGTTCACCACCATCGCCCCCGTTGCGGTGGATCCGTCGGCCGATGTCACGCGGTCGGTGAAGTCTGCCAAGGAAGCGCGAATCAGCCAACCGGACAACGGGCTGGCCTTCGGGCAACTGCGCTACTCGGTCGACACAGAACTCTCCGGCCGCCCGCTGCCGTCGATCGGTTTCAATTACCTGGGCAACGTGACCGGCTCGGAGGACTCCGACGGTGATTTCCTGCCCGCCAGTGGCGCACCGGTGTTGCCGGGGTCGGTGAGTGGGGCAATGGTCGCCACGAACGCTCTCGCCGTCAACATCGCAACTGTCCGCGGGGAGGGTGGACTTCGCTCGTTCGCGGCGGAGTTCGGATTCCCTCGCGCGATGTTCGCCGAGTCCGACATCGCCGATCTCGCCGGTCGGTTCACCGCCGAGTTGCGCTCGATAGTCGAGTTCGTGGATTCCGGAGTCGATCCGGGTCTCTCGCCGTCGGACATCCCGGGTGTTCGCCTCTCGCAGGATGACATCGATGATCTCGCAGTGCGGTATCCAGGTGCGGCCGTGTGGCCGCTGTCCCCGCTGCAGCGAGGATTCGTGTTCCAGTCCGAGATCGCTGTGGGCGCGACTGAAGGCATCGACGTGTACGTCGCGCAGGTGGCGTTGAGGCTGGACGGGCACGTCGACGTCAGTCGACTCGAGGCTGCGATCGCGCAACTGCCGGTCCACCATCGCGTCCTGCGCTCGGGCTTCGTGCACGCGGCCAGTGGAGCGGTGGTTGCGGTGGTCCCGGACGAAGTGACCGTTCCCTGTGAGGTCGTCGACATGCGCGGCGCCGACGATGATGCGGTCGCGCGCTTCGTCTCGGAGCGAGCGGGCGACGAGCGCCTGAAGCCATTCGACCTGGCGTCGCCGCCGCTGATGCGTTTCGTCATCGTTCGTACCGACGCGGGCGTGCGCCTACTCGTGACGAGTCACCACATCCTCATCGACGGTTGGTCGAGCCCTCTGCTCATCGCCGATCTCTTGGCGCTCTACGAAGTCGGAACCACGTACACCTCCCAGGTCGGCACGTCGGACAAAGACTTCGGTGATTTCGTGGCAGGCCTGTCGCCGGCGGACGATCCTGCAGGACTGGCCGCGTGGCAGCGGGTGGTCGCTCCACTGAACGAGGCGACGTTGGTCGCGGGTGCGACAGAGGCCACCGTCGATGTGCAGCCGGTGGACCACAACGTGGTGCTCGACGCTGAGCTGACCGCGGAGATCGAGCGTGCCGCACGCACTGCGGGATGCACTGTGTCGACGGTCATGCAGTTCGCCTGGGCGGTGCTGTTGTCGCGGCTGACCGGCAGCCAGGTGGTCGCGTTCGGCGAGACGGTGTCGGGAAGGCCCGCGGATCTCGATGGCGTCGACTCGATGATCGGTCTGTTCATCAATACGTTGCCCGCGGTGGTCGACGTTGATCCGGACTTGAGCATCGGCGAGACTCTGCGACGGATGCAGGAGACGCGAGTCTCAGTGCTCGATCACCAGCATGTGGGACTTCCGGAGATCACTGCGCTCACCGAACTGCCGGCCCTCTTCGACACGCTCGTGGTGCACGAGTCCTATCCGGTAGACACCGAGTCGCTGTCGAGCAGTCAGATCGCGCTCAGCGTCGCAGACGTCGACGCTCATGACGCGACGCACTATCCGCTCGGGATGAGCACGTCGCCCTTCGGTGATGGGTTGCAGTTGACGATCAAGTATTTGCCGTCGGCGTTTGATGGTGGTCAGGTGGAGGTTTTTGCTGGGGTTGTGGGGGAGGTTCTTCGGGCTGTTGTGCGTGATGCGGGTGTTTTGGTTGGGGATGTTGCGTTGGCGGGGGTGG
>NZ_JAAYXO010000003.1 GCF_012515855.1 Gordonia sp. (in: high G+C Gram-positive bacteria) | reverse complement strand
GTGCCGGAGACGGTGTAGGTGGTCTTGTTGAACAGGCCGCGGAAGTTGGCGATGCCGGTGTTCTGGTTCAACGCGGTGAGTTTCACGTCGCGCTTGTAGGTGACGGTGCCCTTCTTCTTGTCCGGGCGCGTGATGGTGACGGTGCAGTCGCTCGCGTCCGTGCGGTTGATCACCATCACGTTGATCTCGTTGGTGCCCGACGTGATCGACACGGCGCCGGAGGCGGGCTGCGCGTACTTGTGAACGATGCCCGCTGTGGCATCACCGCCCGGGACGGCGACGAGGCCGACGGTGGCGACAGCAGCCGTGGCCGCACTGACAGTGGCGATCTTGGCAAAACGCTTCACGTGGACTCCCTAGGGTGATTCTGGACTTCTTCACTAGAACGGATATCGGTCACCGCGTGCAAATCGCAACGGGGTCGTGGATCGCGTCGGCACGAAAGCGGGTGCTTGACGCCCCGGGCTCCCGGAAAGTAAATTCAACATACGATGAATTCAGGAGCTCTCTGAAACGAGGCGCGCATGTCTACGGCAATCCAGTGCGAGAACGTCGAGGTCCAGCGGGGGAAGGTGAAGGCCGTCGCCGATCTCAGCGTCACGGTTCCGCAGGGCTCGGTGACCGGCCTGCTCGGGCCGTCGGGATGCGGTAAGACGACGCTGATGCGTGCGATCGTCGGAACACAGAAGAACGTGAAGGGCCGGATCGACGTGCTCGACCGTCCCGCGGGTGCGTCGAGCCTGCGGTGGGAGGTCGGGTACGTGACGCAGGCGTCGTCGATCTACTCCGACCTCACCGTCGAGCAGAACATCCGCTACTTCGCGCAGATCTACGACGCCGAGGAGTGGATCGAGGACGCGATCGCCTCGGTCGACCTCGACGGCCGCCGCGACCACCTCGTCGACGACCTGTCCGGCGGCCAGCAGAAGCGAGTCTCGATCGCGTGCGCACTGGTGACCCGCCCGCGTCTGCTGATTCTCGACGAACCGACCACCGGCCTCGACCCGGTGTTGCGTGCCGACCTGTGGGCCCGCTTCCGGCAGCTCGCAGAGTCCGGAGTGACGCTGCTGGTCTCGAGCCATGTGATGGACGAGGCCGAGCACTGCGACGACCTGATCCTGATGCGCGACGGCGCTCTCGTGGCGCAGCTGACACCGAGCGCACTCCGCGAACGGACCGGGGAGACGAACTTGGAGAAGGCCTTCCTGGCCCTGATCGAGGAGTCGGCATGATCACCGCCGGAACCGGCCCTGCGCGGACTGCGCGACCGCTGAAACTGCTGGTGGCGACTGCCGTCCGCGTGCTGCGACAGTTGCGTCACGATCCGCGGACCATCGGGCTGATTCTGGCAATTCCGGTGGTCCTGATGGCGCTGCTGTACTTCATGTTCCAGGAGGTGCCGCACCCGCCGGGACAGCCCGATTCGTTCGATCGCGTCGGCATCGTGATGCTCGGAATTCTGCCGTTCACCACCATGTTCCTCATCACCTCGATCGCGATGCTCCGCGAACGGAAGTCGGGCACCTTGGAGCGGCTGCTGACCACGCCGCTCAACCGGCTCGAGCTTCTCGGCGGGTACGGCCTGGCGTTCTCGGCGGTCGCCGCGGTACAGGCGATCCTGGCGGTGGGGACGTCGTACTGGCTTCTGGGCCTGGAGCTGGCGGGCTCGATCTGGTGGGTCTTCGTCATCGCCATGCTCGACGCCATGCTCGGCGTCGGCCTGGGACTGCTGTGCAGCGCCTTCGCGCAGACGGAGTTCCAGGCGGTCCAGTTCCTGCCGATCGTGGTGATCCCGCAGCTGTTCCTGTGCGGACTGTTCGTCGCGCGCGACGACCTGCCCGGCTGGATGAACGTGCTGTCGGACTTCATGCCGCTGACCTACGCGGTGCAGGCGCTGCAGCAGGTGGCTGCGCACACGTCGGCGACGGGCCTGATGTGGCGCGACATGGGGATCGTCGCCGCGTGCATCGTGGTCGCGCTGGCGTTGGCCGCGGGCACGCTGAGTCGTCGGAGTCCGTAGGGCGTGGTGCGTAGCGAGTTCCAGCGGCCGGCGATCTCGATACGCCGTTGCGCGCTTCGCTCGCAGCGGCACTCGATCAGCGTGGGGCCGAGCCTGCTTCGCTCGCAGCGGCACTCGATCGGCGTGGGGCCGAGCGTGAACGACCCCGCGTGAACAACCCCGTCAAGATCTCTCGTCACCCCGTATAGATCCCGTTAAGTCCTCTAGCGACCCGCTCTGCGCCGCGCGACGGTGAGGGGGAGGTCCGACGCGACAAGGCGCGGGCCGCCCGAAGAGTGAGGCGGAGATGATCGACGTGATGATGATCGGGATCGGGGTGATCGCGATGGCGATCTGCTGCGGCCTGCTGTACGCGCTTGAGCGAGGTGTCCGATGACCGGCGCCGGAACCATCGCCGTGGCGTTGTTGATCGCGGCGATCGGCGTCGTCGGATACCTGGTGGCAGCACTGCTGTACCCGGACAAGTTCTGAGGTCGGGGCGTTGACAGATACTTTTGCCGGCGTGCTGCAGGTGGCAGCCGTCCTCGTCGTTCTCGCCGCGGTCTACGTGCCGCTCGGCGACTACATGGCCCGCGTCTATACGTCGCCCCGCGACGCCCCTCCCGAACGGTTGGTCTACCGGCTGCTCGGAGTGAATCCGCGCGGCGAGCAGACCGCGCGCGCCTACGGTCTTTCGGTGCTCGCGTTCACCGCGGTCTCGGTGATCGCGCTGTACGCCCTGCAACGACTGCAAGGGCACCTGCCGTGGTCCGACGGCAAGCCGGGCATGTCGCCGACGGTCGCGTTCAACACCGCGATCTCGTTCGTCACGAACACCAACTGGCAGTCGTACTCGCCCGAGGCCGCCATCAGCAATCTCACGCAGATGCTGGGTCTCGCGGTTCAGAACTTCCTCTCCGCGGCGGTCGGCATGGCCGTGGCCGCGGCGCTCATCCGCGGCATCGCGCGGAGACGGGGCACCGGTGAGATCGGCAACTTCTGGGTCGACCTCATTCGGGGAACCGTCCGCATTCTGCTGCCGCTGGCCCTGATCGTCGCCACGATCCTCGTCCTGCAAGGCGCAGTGCAGTCGTGGCGCACCGGAGCCATGACCACCCTCTTCGACGGCACCCGCAGCCGAGTCCCGCTGGGTCCGTTCGCATCGCAAGAGGCCATCAAACTGCTCGGCACCAACGGCGGCGGCACCTACGGCGCCAACTCCGCGCACCCGTTCTCCAACCCGATGCCGCTCACCAACGTCGTCTCGGTGGTCGCGATCCTGATCATCCCGGTCAGCCTGACCCGCACCTACGGGACCATGGTTCGCGACCGTCGCCAGGGCCTCACCCTCCTCGGTGTGATGGCCGTGATCTGGGGCGCGATGCTCGCCTTTGTCTGGACCATGGAATCGCGGACCAGTGGCGTCGCCTCGCAGGCCGCCGGCGCGATGCTGGAAGGCAAGGAGACCCGTTTCGGGATCCCGGCCAGCGCGCTGTTCGCGGTGTCGACGACGGGGACGTCGACCGGTGCCGTGAACTCCGCGCACGACAGCTTCTCGGCCGCGGGCGGCGGAGGCCTGCTGTGGAACATGCTCCTCGGCGAGGTCGCGCCCGGCGGTGTCGGCTCGGGGCTCTACGGATTGCTGGTGCTCGCGATCATCACCGTGTTCGTCGGCGGACTGCTGGTCGGACGCTCGCCGGAATTCCTCGGCAAGCGCATCGGTCGGCGCGAGATCACCCTCGCGGCGCTGTACGTGCTGGTGATGCCCACGCTGGTGCTCACCGGAACCGCGATCACCGTGCTGCTCGGGTCGACGCCCGACGTGCTCG
>NZ_JAAYXO010000025.1 GCF_012515855.1 Gordonia sp. (in: high G+C Gram-positive bacteria) | reverse complement strand
GGTCGGAGAACCGGCGAACACCGCAGCACACATCGCGCGGGGCACGCATCGCCGCACGACAGCGAACACCTCGATGACTACGTGGCCCGTCATCGAGGTGTTCGCTGAAGCTATTGAGTTCTGGTGCTCGGTACGGCGAGCGGGCGGGCGACCCGAAGGTCGCGTCGCGTCAGAGCTTGTTGACTGCGAGAGCCATGGCCGACTTCTTGTTGGCGGCCTGGTTCTTGTGAATGATGCCCTTCGAGGCAGCCTTGTCGAGTGCGCGGCTGGTGGTGACGAGCAGCTCGGCTGCCTTGTCCTTGTCGCCGCTGGCAACGGTCTCGCGGAAGGTACGGATGGTGGTGCGCAGAGCCGACTTGATCGACTGATTGCGCAGGCGAGCCTTCTCGTTGGTCTTGTTCCGCTTGATCTGAGACTTGATGTTAGCCACGCGATGTCCTCTTCTGACGTTCCTGTGCGACCGCAAGGGCCGAATGTTCGTTTCCGTTCGGCGACAGAGCGGTCAGTGGCCAGCGTCCATCGCAACAGCGTTCGACGATACCAGTGTCGACCGATGCGCCCAAAATCGTGGGCGCTCACCGCACATCGGAGGCCGGGGCGACCCGCGCGGCGGCACCTCGCTCGACTCTAGGGTGTCACGTATGTCTGTTGTCTACGTCCACGTCGGTCTACCGAAGACCGGTACCACCCACCTGCAGGACCGGCTGTGGCGGAATCGCGACCACGCCCTGGCTCGCGCGGATCTGCTGTACCCGGGCAACCGAATCGACGACCACTTCCATGCCGCGGCGCACCTGCAGCCGGAGCGCTACCTCGACTGGGCCGATCCCGCCCACGCCGACGTGTGGCCGGCGATGGTCGCCCAGATGCGGGCGTGGCACGGGTCGTCGCTGGTGTCGCACGAACTGTTCGCCAATGCCGGGCCCGACCACATCCGCAGACTCGTCGCCGACCTCGACTTCGCCGACGAGATCCACCTGGTGCTGACGGTGCGTGATCTGGCTCGTCAGGTGCCGTCGGTGTGGCAGGAGAACGTCAAGAACCAGCGTCGCGCGACGCTCCCGGAGTTCGTCGAGTCGATCCGAGGCGGCCCCGGCGGGTCGGACCAGGAGCCGTTCTGGGAGTTTCAGGACTACCGCCGGATCTGTGCCGACTGGGCCGAGGTCGTCGGTCCCGAGCGCATCCACATCGTGACGGTTCCCGCGCCGGGAACGCAGGCGCCGGGCGACGGGCTCTGGGAGCGCTTCGTCCGTACGCTCGGAGCCGATCCGGCCGACCTGCCCGAATCGGTGCCGAGCTCGAACTCGTCGCTGTCCGCGGGGCAGACCGAACTGATTCGCCGGCTGAACCGCCGACTGCAGCCCGACGACATCGAGTGGCGTCGGTACGAGGGCCTGGTGAAGGGGGTGCTGATCGGTGAGCATCTCTTCGCGACGCGCGACGGCGCGCCGGCGGGGCTCAGCGGTGAGCAGCTCGCGTGGGCCGCGCGCGCATCCGACGATCTCGTCGCGGCGATCGTCGGATGCGGCTATGCGGTCTCGGGCACGGTCGACGACCTTCGGGTCGCTCCGGGAACAGGTGCGGCGGAGGGCGTCGCGGGCGCCACGGCCGAGGACGCGCTCGAGGCCGCCCTCGACGCCATCGCTCAGTGGGCCA
The DNA here is from genome assembly GCF_012515855.1 of Gordonia sp. (in: high G+C Gram-positive bacteria). Lineage (GTDB taxonomy): Bacteria > Actinomycetota > Actinomycetes > Mycobacteriales > Mycobacteriaceae > Gordonia. The sequence goes on along the minus strand of NZ_JAAYXO010000025.1, from coordinate 7,690 downwards.
AGACGGCTCCGGTGCCCGACAACCGGCCTGCGCTGAAGACGCGCGCGGCGAACGTGGTCCGCCGCATCCGTCGCCGACTCAAGCGCTGACCCGCCACTCCGGATCCGTTCGCTACGACCAGCCGAAGCGTTCGCGGAGGACGTCGGCGACGGCGTCGAACCGATCGCGGTCGCACACCGAGCCCTCGCGACGAATGCTGTCGTCGGCGATTCGTAGGATGCGGTCGAGCCGCACGTAGCTGTCGCGTCGTTCGGAGTCCCAGGATCCGGTCCCGATGGGATGCCAGTCGTCATCGTCGCGGTGGTAGTCCTGGCTCGACAGCATGAGGCCGAGGACGTGATCGCCGCCCTCGCGTCCGACCACCAGCACCGGACGGTCCTTGCCCTGCGTCGGGTCCTCCTCGAACGGCACCCACGTCCAGACCACTTCGCCGGGGTCGGCGTCGCCGTCGAGGTCGGGGGAGTACGAGACGGTGCGGGCGAACTCGCGTGTCGGGTGTCCGGGTCGGCTCATCGGTCGGTGCTCCGTTCTGTGGCGAGTGGCAGCAGCCACTCGGTGACGGCCTCGGCGGTCAGGTCGCCGACGCCGCTGCGGTCGGGTTTGAGGCTGTGATCGGCCTTCTCGATCTCGAGCAGTCGCACCGGCGCGGTGAACAGGGCCAAGGCGTCGGCGAACTCGTCCGACGACCCGAAAGCGTCGGACCGGCCGTGGACGATCAACGTCGGCGCGGTGATGTCGGGCAGGTGCTCGGTCCGCGACTTCTCCGGCTTGCCGGGCGGATGCAGCGGGTACGAGGTGAGGAGCAGGCCGTCGAACAGGTCGGGGTCCTCGGCGGCGACCATCGAGGCCTGCCGCCCGCCGTACGAGTGTCCGCCGACCACCAGCGGACCGCCCGCCACGCCGCGCAGCTCCGCGACGGCGGATCGGATCCCGTCGCGGTCGCGGGCCGCCTTCGACGGCGACGGCGGTCCCTTCGGGCGGTCTCGCCGGTACGGCAGGTCGATGCGGGCAACGGCCAGGTCGCGTCCGACCAGTGCTGCCGAGAGTGCTCGCAGGATCGCGGACTCGCGGTTGGATCCGGCACCGTGGGCCAAGACGATCAGGCCCCGCGGGTCGGACGGACACCACACATCGGCCGCCACCGCGTCGTTCTCGACCGTGAATTGTTCGTCGTTCATGATGGCCCCGACCTTAGTGGCGCGCGCCGGAGATTCGTGCGGTTGGCGCGGCGCGTTCGGCGGCGGGGACCGATCAGAAGTCCCGAAAATCTCTCCTGCCCGGCGGCGAGGTGTGGGACTGTGCCGTCTCGTGCGAAACTGGAGGGCGATCTGTACCGGGCCCACCCCGGGACCCGCCGCGCAAGGAGTGAGTGAGATTCCCAGCTTCGCCGACAAGACGTTCACCGATCCCGCCCGGATCCGGAACTTCTGCATCATCGCGCACATCGACCACGGCAAATCGACGTTGGCCGACCGTATGCTGCAGCTGACGGGCGTCGTCGAAGAACGGCAGATGCGCGCGCAGTACCTCGACCGCATGGACATCGAGCGCGAACGCGGCATCACCATCAAGGCGCAGAACGTCCGACTCCCGTGGAAGATCGGCGACGACGAGTATGTCCTGCACCTCATCGACACGCCCGGTCACGTCGACTTCACCTACGAGGTCTCGCGTGCCCTGGAGGCCTGTGAGGGTGCGATCCTGCTGGTCGACGCTGCGCAGGGCATCGAGGCTCAGACGCTCGCGAACCTGTACCTGGCGATGGAGAACGACCTCACCATCATCCCGGTCCTCAATAAGATCGACCTTCCCGCGGCCGACCCCGATCGCTACGCCGCCGAGATCGCGCACATCGTCGGCTGCGAGCCGGAGGACGTGCTCCGGGTCTCGGGCAAGACCGGCGCCGGCGTGGCCGAACTCCTCGACGAGGCCGTCCGCCTGATCCCGGCCCCGGTCGGCGACCCGGACGCGCCTGCCCGCGCCATGATCTTCGACTCCGTCTACGACACCTACCGCGGCGTCGTCACCTACGTCCGCGTGGTCGACGGAAAGATCCTGCCGCGCGAGAAGATCCAGATGATGTCGACCGGCGCGACGCACGAACTCCTCGAGGTCGGCATCGTCTCACCGGAGTCGAAGGCGAGCGCCGGCCTGGGCGTCGGCGAGGTCGGCTACCTCATCACCGGTGTGAAGGACGTCCGGCAGTCGAAGGTCGGCGACACCGTCACGACCGCCAAGAAGGGGGCCACCGAGGCCCTCACCGGCTACCGCGAACCGCGCCCGATGGTCTACTCGGGCCTGTATCCGCTGGACGGCTCCGAATACCCCGTTCTCCGCGAAGCGCTCGAGAAGCTGCAGCTCAACGACGCTGCGCTGACCTTCGAGCCGGAGACCTCGGTGGCGCTGGGCTTCGGCTTCCGCTGCGGCTTCCTCGGCCTGCTGCACATGGAGATCACGCGCGAACGCCTGGAGCGCGAGTTCAACCTGACGCTCATCTCCACGGCGCCCAACGTGGTCTATCGGGTGATCATGGACGACGGCACGGAGCACGTCGTCACCAACCCGTCGGACTGGCCGACGGGCAAGACCCGCGACATCTTCGAGCCGATGGTCCGGACGACGATCATCGCGCCGAGCGAGTTCGTCGGCGCGATCATGGAACTGTGTCAGACCCGTCGCGGCGAGCTCGGCGGCATGGACTACCTGTCGGAGACCCGCGTGGAACTCCGCTACATGATGCCGATGGCCGAAATCATCTTCGACTTCTTCGACTCCCTGAAGTCCCGGACCCGCGGCTACGCCAGCCTCGACTACGAGGAGTCCGGCGAGCAGACCGCCGACCTGGTGAAGGTCGACATCCTGCTGCAGGGCGAGGCCGTCGACGCCTTCAGCGCCATCGTCCACAAGGACGCCGCGTACGGCTACGGCAACAAGATGGCGCTCAAGCTCAAGGAACTGATCCCGCGTCAGCAGTTCGAGGTGCCGATCCAGGCGGCCGTCGGCTCCAAGATCATCGCGCGCGAGAACATTCGCGCCATCCGCAAGGACGTTCTTGCCAAGTGCTACGGCGGCGACATCAGCCGTAAGCGCAAGCTGCTCGAGAAGCAGAAGGAAGGCAAGAAGCGCATGAAGACCATCGGCCGGGTCGAGGTGCCGCAGGAGGCCTTCGTCGCAGCCCTCTCGACCGACGAAGCCGGCGACAAGCCCAAGGGGAAGTGACCCGTGACCGGTGACCTCCGTGTGAATCCGGTTCTCGCAGAGTCGGAGCTGCCGTACGGCCTCCCGGATTTCGCGTCGATCAGCGACGACGATTTCCTGCAGGCCTACGACCAAGCGCTGGCCGCGCACCTCGCCGAGGTGGACGTCATCGCGTCGTCGCCCGCCGCGCCGACGTTCGACAACACGATCGGGGCGCTCGAGGCGTCCGGTCGAGCGCTGGCCCGAGCCAACGGGATCTTCTTCAATCTCGAAGGCCCCGACACCAACCCGCAGCGCGCCGAGATCGCGCAGGTGCTGGCGGTGCGGCTCACCGAGCACGGCAACGCGATCACCATGAATCCGCAGTTGTTCGCGCGGATCTCGGCGCTCTACGATCGCCGCGACGACCTCGGCCTCGACGCGGCCCAGCTGCGACTGCTGACGCAGCGCTATCGCGACACCGTGCGTGCGGGTGCCGCTCTCGACGCCGACGGCCAGGCACAGATGCGGGAGATCTCCGGGCGTCTCGCGACGCTCACCACCGACTTCGGTCAGCGGTTGCTCGACGACACCAACGCCTCGGCGGTCCACTTCGTCGACGCCGCCGAGCTCGACGGGCTGTCGGTCGCCGAGATCGCTGCGGCGTCCCGCGCGGCGGCCGACGCGGGCCGGGACGGTTACCTGGTGTCCCTGGAACTGCCGACCAGCCAGTCGGCGGTCGCGAAGCTGACCGATCCGCTCTCGCGGCAGCGGGTGTTCGACGCGTCGATGACCCGCTGCGCCCGCGGCAACGAGTACGACACCCGCGCGATGATCATTGAGATCGTCACCCTGCGCGCTCGTCGTGCCGCGCTGCTCGGGTACGCCTCGCACGCCGAGTACGTGATCGCCGAGGAGACCGCGCCGAGCCCCACTGCCGTCGCCGACCTGCTGACCGAGCTCGGTACCGCCGCGATGGCGGCGGGGGACGCCGAACTCGCGCGTCTCACCGAGCGCGGCGGACATCCGCTCGCACCGGCCGACGTGACCTACTACCTGGCCGCCGACCAGCGCGCCCGCGCCGCAAACAGTGACAGCGCAGATGGGGACAGCGGCGCTTCCGTCGACATCGGCGACTTCGAGGACTACTGCGAACTCGACGCGGTCCTCAACGACGGCGTCTTCGTCGCGGCCGGAAAGCTGTACGGACTGAGCTTCGCCGAGCGCGACGACCTCGCCGGCTATCACCCCGACGTGCGGGTCTGGGAGGTCAGCCGCGACGGCGAGGGCATCGGACTCTTCCTCGGCGACTTCTACGCTCGGCCGTCCAAGCGCGGTGGCGCGTGGATGAACAACATCGTCGATCAGTCCCACCAGCTGGGGACCGCTCCGATCATCGTCAACGTGCTGAACCTGACCAAGCCGGAGCCGGGGCAGCCGTGCCTGCTATCGCTCGACCAACTGGTCACGCTGTTCCACGAGTTCGGCCACGCGATCCACGGCTTGCTGTCGTCGGTGGAGTACGTGTCGCAGTCGGGCACGTCGGTCCCGCGCGACTTCGTCGAGTTCCCGTCGCAGGTCAACGAGATGTGGGCGCTGCATCCCGACGTCGTCGGTCGCTACGCCCGACATCACGTGACCGGTGAGTCGGCCCCGCAGGTCCTGCTCGACGCGGTCCGCGGAGCGGGCGGCACCGAGTCGGCGCACTCCACCGTCGAGTACCTCGCCGCCGCGGCGCTCGACCTCGCCTGGCACCGGCTGGCGGAGGCCGACGTGCCCGACGACGTGCTGGCCTTCGAGGCACGCGCGCTCGCCGACGCCGGGCTCGCGTCCGAACTCATCCCGCCGCGCTACCGCAGCACCTACTTCAACCACGTCTTCGGCGGCGGCTACTCGTCGGCGTACTACTCGTACATCTGGTCGGAGATCCTCGACGCGGAGACCGAGCAGTGGTTCCTCGCCGGCGGCGGTCTGCAGCCGGATCTCGGGGCGGCATTCGCCGACGCCGTGCTCTCACGGGGCGACAGCGTGGACCCGGTGGCTGCGCATGCCGCGATGATCGGTCACCCGGCGCGGATCGAACCGTTGCTGACCCGTCGCGGACTCGCCTAGCGCACTGGGTCACGCACCGGCGTGAGCGCCGTCGCAGTGACCGAAAGAGTAGGGTTTCAAATCAGCGTGGGCGTAACCGCGTGGGCACGCAGTCGATGAGGTGATCAAGCAATGAACAGCATTCTGTCCTGGTGGGACGGAGTCGAAGAGTGGCTCACGGGCCTGCCTTTCATCCCGCAGCTGATCGTCACCGCCATCGTGCTGGTGCCGCTGGCAGTGGTCGCCGCATCCGGCGTGAATTACCTGGTCGGGACGCTGTTCTCGAAACTCGGCCGCGCCGAAGCGGACGATGACCACGGAGTAGGAATCTGACGCGATGTTTCGTTCTAAAGTCACCATGGCGCTCGTCGCCTTGCTCATCCTCGTCCTGTTGGCCTGGCTGCTTCTGCGATAGCACAGCCCCGAGCCCCCGTCGTCGCAGCCGATTCGCGCGGCAGCGCACCGTTGAGACCGGACGGCGGCGGTGGTTAGGTTCTTCGGGTGAGTACGGGAACCAAACGGCGGGCACGGACCGCGACGATCAACCTGACGGTGATCGTCGCACTCATCGTCGCGCTGACCGGGTGCGGTGGGGGATCCACCGACACCCCGGGCGGGGCCGACATTTCTTCTGGCAGTAGGCATCTCAACCTCGTGGCGTATGCCACGCCCAAGATCGGCTACGACCTCGTCATTCCGGCGTTCCGGGCGACGCCCGAAGGCCGCGACATCGGCTTCTCGCAGTCCTACGGCGCCTCGGGCGATCAATCGCGCAAGGTCGCTCGCGGGCTTCCCGCGGACGTCGTCAACTTCTCTGTCGAACCCGACGTGACCCGACTGGTGAAGGCCGGTGTGGTCGACGCCGACTGGCAGACGCAGGCCCCCAACGGCTCGGTGCCGTTCGGCTCCGTGGTGGCACTGGTGGTCCGCAAGGGCAACCCGAAGAACATCCGCACCTGGGACGACCTCCTGCGCCCAGGCATCGAAGTGGTCTCGCCCAACCCCGGGAGCTCCGGTTCGGCCAAATGGAACCTGCTGGCTCCGTACGCGGCCAAGAGCGACGGCGGTAAGAACCCGCAGGCCGGGCTCGACTACCTCAGCACCCTGGTGCGCGACCACATCAAGATCCTCCCCAAGTCGGGCCGCGAGGCGACGTCGGCCTTCCACCAGGGGCAGGGCGATGTGCTGATCAGCTACGAGAACGAGGCGATCATGCTCGAGCGCAAGAATTCCGAAGCCACCCCGGCCGAGCAGATCGAGTACGTGCTCCCGTCGACCACCTTCAAGATCGAGAACCCGGTGGCCGTCGTCAACACCAGCGCCGACAAGAAGGCCGCCCACTCGTTCGTCGACTTCCTGTACTCGCCGCGCGGTCAGGAACTGTGGGCTCAGGCCGGCTTCCGTCCCGTCGAACCCGCCGCCGTCGCGAAGACGGCGCACCTGTTCCCGGGTCGCATCGACACCCTGTGGACGGTCGACGACCTCGGGGGATGGAAGACGGTCGACGCCGAACTGTTCGGAAACGACGGAGCCATCAGCAAGATCTACGCGCAGGAGGCCGGCCGATGACCGCACCATCCGACACCGAGGCGTTCACGCCGCGTCGCGGGTGGCGCCCCGACGGGCCGCTGTCGCTGGGCATCACCGGCCTGTGGCTGTCGATCATCGTGCTGCTGCCGCTCGCCGCGGTGGCCGCGGCGTCGTTCGACGACGGCCCCGCAGGTTTCTGGGCCGGCGTCACCGCGCCCGGGGCCTTGCAGGCGCTCGGGATCACCCTCGTCATCTCCCTGCTGGTCGCGGCCATCAACGTGGTGTTCGGCACCATCATCGCGTGGGTACTGGTGCGTGACGAGTTCCCCGGCAAGAGCGTCGTCAACGCGATCATCGACCTGCCGTTCGCGCTGCCGACCATCGTCGCCAGCCTCGTGCTGCTGTCGCTGTACGGACCCAACAGCCCCTTCGACATCCACCTCGCCGCCACCCAGCCCGGCGTCGTCGTCGCGCTGACCTTCGTCACCCTGCCGTTCGTGGTGCGCCAGGTGCAGCCGGTCCTGATGGAGCTCGACACCTCAGTCGAGGAGGCGGCGGCCGTCCTCGGTGCCAACAACCGCGTCATCTGGGGCAAGATCGTGCTCCCCGCCCTGCTGCCCGCCATCCTCAGCGGCGCCGGCCTGGCGTTCACCCGAGCGATCGGCGAGTTCGGTTCCGTCGTGCTGATCGGCGGCAACATCCCGGGCAAGACGCAGGTCGCCTCGCAGTACATCCAGCAGCAGATCGAGGTCGACGAGCCCGTCAACGCCGCCGCGGTGTCGGTCGCGCTGCTCGCCATCGCCTTCATCGTCCTGCTCCTCCTGCGCCTGGTCGCCAAGGTGCAGATCCGCCGGGAGGGTTCGGAATGATCGTCTCGCGCTTCACCCGGCTG
>NZ_JAAYXO010000172.1 GCF_012515855.1 Gordonia sp. (in: high G+C Gram-positive bacteria) | reverse complement strand
TCAGTCACGGCGCGCACGCCGACCACCAGAGCGTTTACGACATCGTGCGTCAGGCGAGCGCGACCACCGGCCAGGCCGTCGGCGTCTTGGCCGACCTCCAGGGGCCGAAGATCCGACTCGGCAAGTTCGAAGACAACGGACGGCCCAACGGCGCCGTCGACTGGAATAACGGCGAACAGGTCCGGATCACGGTCGACGAGGTGCTCGGCACCCACGACCGCGTCTCGACCACCTACAAGAACCTGGCGCAGGACGCCGTGGCGGGCGACCGTCTCCTGATCGACGACGGCAAGGTCGGCCTCGTGGTCGATCACGTCGACGGCAACGACGTGGTCTGCACCGTCACCGAGGGCGGCACCGTCAGCAACAACAAGGGCCTCTCGATGCCCGGCATGAACATCTCGGTGCCTGCGCTGTCGGAGAAGGACATCGCCGACCTCGAGTTCGCGCTGAAGCTGGGCGTCGACCTCGTCGCGCTGTCCTTCGTCCGCAGCCCCGCCGACATCGAACTGGTCCACGAGGTCATGGACCGCGTCGGGCGACGGGTGCCCGTGGTCGCGAAGCTCGAGAAGCCCGAGGCCATCGCCAACCTCGAAGCCGTCATCCTGGCCTTCGACGCGATCATGGTGGCCCGCGGCGACCTCGGTGTCGAGATGCCCCTCGAAGAGGTGCCGCTGGTGCAGAAGCGGGCCATTCAGATGGCGCGCGAGAAGGCCAAGCCGGTCATCGTCGCCACCCAGATGCTCGACTCCATGATCGAGAACTCCCGGCCCACCCGCGCCGAGGCCTCGGACGTCGCCAACGCGGTGCTCGACGGCGCCGACGCCGTGATGTTGTCGGGGGAGACCTCGGTCGGCAAGCACCCGCACGACACCGTTCGCACCATGAGCCGCATCGTGATCGCGGTGGAGGCGGGCACCCGCGACGTGCCGCCGCTCACGCACGTTCCCCGCACTCGCCGCGGCATCGTCACCTATGCGGCCCGCGACATCGCCGAGCGCCTCAACGCGGCCGCCATGATCGCCTTCACCGAGTCCGGCGACACGGTTCGCCGCATCGCCCGCCTGCATTCGCGGGTCCCGCTCATGGGCTTCACCGCCACCGAGGCGACGCACAATCAGATGGCGCTCAGCTGGGGCGTCGATTCGCACCTGGTGCCGCGCAAGCAGGACACGGACTCGATGATCGATCAGGTCGACGAGGTCCTGGTGAGCACGGGCCGCCTCAAGAAGGGCGACACCGTGGTGATCATCGCCGGTGCCCCCGCGTCGGTGGTCGGCTCCACCAACTTCATCCACGTCCACCGCGTCGGCGAACAGGATCACTGAGGCGCGCTTCGGCGGTGCGGCGGGGGAGGCGATTCCGCGCTGCACCGCTGACATAGTGTGGTGGGATGACCGACGGCAATGACGACCACGGCGTGACCGCCTCCGCCGACCTGGCGACGCTGATCGACCTCCTCGACGTGGAACGCGTCGACGACGATCTCTTCATCGGGCAGCACCCGGAGCAGGTGACCGCGCGTACCTTCGGCGGGCAGCTGATGGGACAGGGCGTCGTCGCGGCCGGACGCACCATCACCAAGGGCAACCCGCCGGTGCATGCGCTGCACGCGCACTTCGTGCGCGGCGGCGACGTCAGCAAGCCGCTGGAGTACCACATCGACCGGTATCGCGACGGTCGTGCGTTCGCGAACCGGCAGGTCACCGCCAAGCAGGACGGCGAAGTCGTCTTCACCATGCTGGTGGCCTTCCAGGACAACTCGGCCGGCCTCGAGCACGCCGTCGAAATCCCCGAGGTCCCGTATCCGGAAGAGCTCCCGAAGATCGACGAGCACTTCAAGGGGTACGAGGACAAGATCGAGACCTTCGTCAACGCGTTGCACCCGGTCGACATCCGCTTCGCCAACGACCCCACCTGGGTGATGAAGCAGACCGGCGAGAAGCTGAACCACAATCGCGCCTGGATGAAGGCCGACGGCGTGCTCCCCGACGACCCGCTGATGCATGTCGGCGCGATGGCGTACTCGTCGGACACCACGGTGTTGGACTCGATCATCACCACGCACGGGCTGTCGTGGGGGATCGATCGGCTCTTCGCCGCCACGGTGAATCACTCGATGTGGTTCCACCGCGAGTTCCGCTTCGACGAGTGGATGCTGTACGCCTCCGAGTCGCCGGTGGCCGCGGGCTCACGAGGGATCGGCTCCGGCCGCTTCTTCATGCGCGACGGCACTCTGGCGACCTCGGTGGTGCAAGAAGCGCTCATCAAGTACTTCCCGCCCCGTGCCTGACATGAACGAACCGACGACCGAGCGCGACCAGTCGCACCAGCCCGCGGTGGCCGCGAATCCCGTGCAGCCGGATCTGCGCTTCTTCCTACCGCCGGGTGCGCCGCTGCCCACCAAGCAGTGGCAGCGCCGGTGGAAGGTCGGAATTCGCATCGGCAGCATCGTGATGGCGGTGCTGTTCGTCGTCGCGGCCGGCGTCGCGATCGTGGTCGGTACCATCTCGAGTTCGCACTTCACCGCGACGGGGGCGGTCAAGGTCGACTGCGCGACCAAGTCTCGGCCGTTCTCGAAGATCGGTCTCGGTTCGCCGGTCCGCATCGTCGACGCCACCAGCGGTGAGCTCTACGGATCGACGACGCTCGACGACTTCACGGAGCTCAAGAGCGGCATCTGCCTCGTCGCATTCGAGGTGCCCGACGTTCCGGTCGCGAACCTGTACAGCGTCGAGATCGGCGACGACTTCCAGTCGCTGGCGTCGGCGGCCTCCCTGCAGGGCGGCGCCTTGCTGTCGTAGCGGGCTGTCGTAGCGGTCATCGCGGTCGATTTCGACATCAGCCGCGGCGCACCGCGGCGGCCGCCCGCACCAGCGCGGCGTCGGTCACCTCGAGTTCCGCGGCGGAGCCGCCTCCGGGACCGGCGGTGCCGGGGTCGGGGATCGACGCTTTGGCCGACAGATGGACGGCGTCGACGCCCGCGGCGAGGATCCCCGGAATCGCTTGCGCCGTCACTCCGCCGCCGGCCATCACCTGCACACCGGTGTCCGCGCCGACCAGCGCTGCGAGGACGTGGAGCCCGTCGCCTGCCTTCGGAGCGCCGCCGGAGGTCAGTACGCGATCGATGTCGAGCTCGCCGAGCGCCACGATCGCGGCGACCGGATCTGCGGCCGCGTCGATGGCCCGATGGAAGGTGACGTCCACGGGGCGGCCCGCCGCCTGCTCGGCCGAGCGGGCGGCGTCGACGAGGATCCGCGTCCCGGGGACGTCGAGCGACCCGCCGGGCAGCAGTGCTCCGATCACCACGCCGCGGGCGCCGAGTTCGACCGCCGCGGCGATGTCGGCCGCCATCACCGCCAGCTCTGCCTCCGTGTACACGAAGCCGCCCGGCCGGGTGCGGACCAGCACGTGGACGTCGATGCCGACGGCACAGACGCTCGCGATCAACCCGTTCGTCGGGGTGAGTCCGCCGGTGACGCCGAGCGCGGTGCACAGTTCCACGCGATCGGCGCCGCCGGCGTGTGCGACCACGGCGCCCGCGGCGTCTTGGACCGCGATCTCCAGCGCGACGTCGGTCATCGAATCGGGCGCGACAGCGGGACGTTGACCCAGCTCGGCTTGCTCGGGTCGATCTCGATGTACTGCGGCCGCAGCTCCGACGACCACAGTCCGGGGCCGAGGGGAACGGCCTTGGGGAAGTTGAACGAGTAGAGGTCCACCCGAAGCCGGTCGCCGGGCTTGAGTGCGGCCTGGGTCGCCGACATCGGGATGTCGATATCCAGGATCTGCCCGGGCCGCACCTTGTCGTAGTGCTCCAGCGACAGATGCAGGAACGGGTCGGTGAGGTCGCCGTTCGGCGCGTACTTGCTCTTGCTCGCGTCGACGGCGCGCAACGACACCATCAACTGGCCCATCGACACGATCTGGGAGCGGCCGTCGGGGGAGACGATGTTGACCGTCGCGTGCCAATAACCGTCGGTCGCCTTCAATCGTTGCCGCAGGTGCACCGTCGGGGTGCCGCTGATCCGGGTCAGCTCGGTGACCGGCTTACCGGTGAACGTCTGGGCCGCGACCTCCGACAACCGGGTGTCCTTGCCACAGAAGTCGAACAGGATCGTCACGCCCGCAGCGGCCTGCGCGGCGTCGCGGTCGCAGACGGTCGAGAGTCCGGGCTTCACCTCGCGGGTGGCGCGTCGGGTCGGCCGGGCTGATCCGAGGGAGCCGTCCCCGGCGACCGGGGTGTTGACCGCACGTGACGGCGTACCGCGCAGGTACTGGCGCTGGTAGGTGTACCCGGGGAGGGGATACGTCGGACCCTGCAGGAAGTTGCCGGTCGGCTCTGACGCGAGCGTCGCCTGCGCGTATCGATCGATGCCGTTGTCGATGCCCTTGAGCCACTTGTCGTACCAGGCGCGGGCCAGCACGTCGATGCGCGGCGGATGTCCCGGCTTGCCGAAATTAGAACTCGATGTGATGTGGTAGCCGTCGTCCATGATCAGCTTCTTCTGCGCGTCGGGAAGCTGCGTGAGGCCGTTGAGCATGCGCGACTCGGAGTTGGTGAACAGATCGTTCCACCCGCCGATCGTGAACGTCGGAGTCTGAATCCGGCCGACGTCGGTGAAGAGCGACTTTCGCCGCTCGCTGTTCGCGGTGACGATGTCGCGGGTGTTGGGCGCGAGGTTCTTGACGTCGCGGGTCACGAGGGCGTCGATCAGCAGGTCGAAGTAGGTGAGCGGATCCTTGACGCGGTCGGCCAGCCACCGCCAGTCGAAGGTGCCGTTCAGCATCGAGGCGACGTTCGGGATCATCTTGGAACCGTTGACCAGGGTGAGCCACGGAGTGAGGAAGCCGACGCCGAGGCCGCCGCCGGGTGCGATGATGTCGCGGACCAGGTCCGCTCCGGGAACCACCGGGAAGATCGCGCCGAGCTTGCCGGGATCGTCTGCCGCCGCCTGCACCTGGTTGATGGCCGAGTACGAGACGCCTGCCATCCCGACCTTGCCGTTGGACCAGCGCTGCTTCGCGGCCCAGTCGATGACCTCGACCGTGTCGCGGCGCTCACGGTCGCCGAAGACCTGCCAGGTGCCCTGGGAGAAACCGGTGCCGCGGACGTCGACCACCAGCATGTTGTAGCCGCTCTTCACCAGTTTCGGGTCGTACGCGAAAGTCTGGATCAGGCCGCCGCGCAGCGCGCCGACCAACTCGTTGTAGCCCGACAGCACCGTGCCCTGGAGATTGATGCCGTTCAGCAGGTCGATCAACTGCGGGACCAGGACGGGGTAGTTCATTACCTCGGACGCCAGCGCACTGACCATCTTGGTGTACGGCGTCATGTTGACGATGGTTGGAAGTTCGCTGCTGACGGGTTTGCCTGATCGGTCCGTCGGTCGAATCAGGTTGCCGCGCAACGTGGTTCCGTCGGACATGCGGATCGGAACGTCCGGGGTGACGCGATACCCGCCGTACTTCTGCGCGCCGTCGTGAGTACGGGTCCACCGGGCGCCCATCGCGCCGTAGACAGCGGCGTCGGCGTTGCCGACAGGGACGGCCAGCAGCGGCAGGGCCGTCAGAACCGCGACCAGTAACGGCGCCAGACGCCGACGAACAGATGACTTCACAGTGGTGTTCCTCCCGAATGCGGTGCCGACGCTGAGCGGCAGAACGACAAATCTGTGTCGTTACTCTCAGGTAACCTTAAGTGTGAGATGGACACAAGGGAAGAGTCTCAGCGAACGTGCGTACTCGCGCGAGAACGTGGGGGTGCATGAGGGCATCGCCGTCGCGTATGCGTAAACTCTCTTCTCGCACCACCACCGGCCCCGGTGGCGAAATTGGCAGACGCGCCGCACTCAAAATGCGGTCTCTAACGAGGTGCCGGTTCGAGTCCGGCCCGGGGCACCGCCGCTTGTCCGCGCGAGGAGAAGTACGCGCAGCGCGCCAACGCAGAACGCCGCGAGGATCGGAACCAATCGATGAACGAGTCAGGCAAGCCCGAGCGACCGGCGAGCAGGGTCGTTGTGGCCGAGGACGACTCGCTGATCCGGATGGATCTGATCGAGATGCTGCGCGACGAGGGCTACGACGTCGTCGGCGAGGCGCCCAACGGGCAGGTGGCCGTCGACCTCGCTGAATCGCTCGATCCCGACCTGGTCATCATGGACGTGAAGATGCCCGTCCGCGACGGCATCGACGCCGCCAGCGAGATCGCTCGCAAGCGAATCGCGCCCGTCGTGATGCTGACCGCCTTCAGTCAACGCGAGTTCGTCGAACGCGCTCGCGACGCCGGGGCGATGGCCTACATCGTCAAGCCGTTCACCCAGGCCGATCTGGTTCCGGCGATCGAACTGGCGCTCAGTCGATACCGCGAGCTGACGGTTCTCGAGGCCGAGATCGCCGACCTGTCGAGCCGTTTCGAGGCGCGCAAGCTCATCGACCGTGCCAAGGGACTGCTGATGGAGAAGCGGGAGATGACCGAGCCCGAGGCGTTCCGCTGGATCCAGCACAACGCCATGGACAAGCGGGTCACCATGAAGGCGGTCGCGGAGATCGTGGTCGAGACCCTCGGTTCCGACGACGCCGAGTAGTCGCTCGGCTTCGCGTCGGCTCCGCGGCTGTCGGAGGCACAACCTAGACTCGTCACCGTGAGTGCAGCGCAGACAACCAACACGTCCGGTGCCGGAAACAAGACTGCCGGGAGCAAAACTGGGGGAAAGCCGGGTGGCAAGCCCACCCTGATGCTTTTGGACGGCCATTCGCTGGCCTACCGAGCCTTCTTCGCGTTGCCCGCCGAGAACTTCAAGACCAACACCGGGCAGAGCACCAACGCGGTGTACGGATTCACATCGATGCTGATCAACCTGCTGCGCGATGAGGAACCGACGCACGTCGCCGCGGCGTTCGACGTCTCGCGCCAGACGTTCCGCTCGGAGATGTTCCCCGAATACAAGGCGCAGCGCAGCAAGTCGCCCGACGAGTTCCGCGGTCAGGTCGACTTGACGAAGGACGTCCTCGACGCGATGGGCATCCCGGTGATGGCGATCGACGGTTACGAGGCCGACGATGTCATCGCCACCCTGGCCACCGCCGCCGACCAGCAGGGCTACCGCGTCTACGTGGTGACCGGCGACCGCGACTCGCTCCAGTTGGTCAACGACAACATCACCGTCCTCTATCCCAAGCGCGGCGTATCGGAGATGACGCGGTTCACGCCGGACGAGGTCGAGAAGAAGTACGGCCTCACACCGGCGCAGTATCCCGACTACGCTGCGTTGCGCGGCGACCCCAGCGACAACCTCCCCGGCATCCCCGGCGTCGGTGAGAAGACCGCAGCCAAGTGGATTCGCGAGTACGGGTCGTTCGAGGAGTTGGTGAATCGCGCCGACGAGGTCAAGGGCAAGGTCGGCGACTCGCTGCGCGCCAACCTGGCCGGAGTCATCATGAATCGCCGCCTCACCGAATTGGTGCGCGACATGACGCTGCCCGCGGGGCCGGACGACCTGGCGCTGCACGGCTGGGATCGTGACCGGATCCACCAGTTGTTCGACGACCTCGAGTTCAAGGTGTTGCGCGACCGGCTGTTCTCCACGCTCACGTCCGTGGAGCCGGAAGCTGAAGCCGGCTTCGACCTCTCCGGCACTCGCCTGGGCGCCGGCGAGGTCGCGGCCTGGCTGGCCGAGCACACCGCGACGGGTCGCACCGGCCTCGCGGTGACCGCGCCGCATCGAGTGGTCGGCAGTGACGTCGAGGCCATCGCGATCGCGGGCTCCGACGGCGAAGCGGCGTTCGTCGATCCCGTCTCGCTGACGGTCGAGGACGATGCCGCACTGTCGGACTGGTTCGCCGACACGACTCGACCCAAGGCGATCCACGAGGTCAAATGGGCGTTGCACGCACTCCGCGGACGTGGCTGGACGCTGGCGGGCGTCACCTCCGACACCGCGCTCGCCGCGTACCTGGTGCGTCCGGGACAGCGGACCTTCAACCTCGACGACCTCGCGTTGCGCTACCTGCGTCGTGAACTGAAGGCCGAGGACTCGTCCACCGACGACGGCCAGCTGTCGTTGCTCGACGACGACGCCGACGCGCAGAAGGCCGCCGAGCAGCTGATGCTGTCGGCCGCGGCGGTCGCGGAGCTCGCCGACACCCTCGACACGGAGTTGGAGCGGATCGACTCCTCGGCGCTGCTGCAGGAGATCGAACTGCCGCTGGCGTTCGTTCTCGCCGACCTCGAAGCCGCGGGCATCGCCGTCGACGTCGACCATCTGGCCGAGCTGGAAGGTCAGTTCGCGCAGCGGGTGCGCGATGCCGCCGAGGCCGCATACGAGGTGATCGGCGAGCAGGTGAACCTCGGTTCGCCGAAGCAGTTGCAGACGGTGCTCTTCGAGAAGCTCGACATGCCGAAGACCAAGAAGACCAAGACCGGCTACACCACCGACGCCGACGCGCTCACGTCGCTGTACGAGAAGACCGAGCATCCGTTCCTCAAGCACCTGCTGGAGCACCGCGACGCGACCCGCTTGCGCGTGACCGTGGAGGGCCTGCAGAAGACGGTCGCCGACGATCAGCGCATTCACACCACGTTCAATCAGACCGTCGCGGCCACCGGTCGGCTCTCGTCGACGGAGCCGAACCTGCAGAACATCCCGGTGCGAACCGAGGCGGGTCGGCAGATCCGCCAGGCGTTCATCGTCGCGCCCGACGCGGTGGCGCTCGGTGAGCAGAGCGTCGCGTTCGAAAGCCTCATGACCGCCGACTACTCGCAGATCGAGATGCGAATCATGGCGCATCTGTCGGAGGATGAGGGCCTGATCGAGGCCTTCAACGCGGGGGAGGACCTGCACAGCTTCGTCGGCTCGCGGGCGTTCGGCGTCCCGATCGACCAGGTGGACGCGCAGATGCGGTCACGCGTCAAGGCGATGTCGTACGGATTGGCGTACGGTCTGTCGGCCTACGGTCTCGCCGCGCAGCTCGGGATCGGGCGTGAGGAGGCCAAGCAGCAGATGGAGCAGTACTTCGACCGGTTCGGCGGGGTGCGGGACTATCTGCACCACGTGGTCGAAGACGCTCGTCGCAACGAGTACACCGCGACGCTGTTCGGCCGTCGCAGGTATCTGCCGGATCTCAACTCCGACAACTTCCAGCGCAGGCAGTCGGCGGAGCGGATGGCGCTCAACGCGCCGATCCAGGGCACCGCCGCCGACATCATCAAGGTCGCGATGATCAACGTGCAGAAGCGGATTCGCGACGAGCGCCTGAGTTCGCGGATGCTGCTGCAGGTCCACGACGAGTTGGTCCTGGAAGTGGCGACGGGCGAGCGCGCGGCCGTCGAGAAGCTGGTGCGCGAGGAGATGGGCGGCGCAATCGACCTGTCGGTACCGCTGGAGGTGTCGGTCGGTTACGGCCGCAGCTGGGACGACGCGGCGCACTGATGACCACCGAGGGCAGCGACGATCGTTCGCACACGCTCCACGGCGAGCCCGTGTCGTTGACCTCGTACGTCCCGGAGTCGGGGGCGGACGGCAATCTCTACTATCCGTATCCCCAACCCCCGTATCCCCAACCCCCGTATTCACAGCCCCCGATGCCGCCGCGGAAGGGCGGCTCCGGGGTGCTGATCGCGATCGTGGTCGTCGCGGTGCTGCTTCTCGGTGCCGGTGGGGTACTGGCGTGGATGTTGGTGCGCGACGGTGGCGGCGGAGATGCCGGAACCGAGGCGGGGGCACCGCAGGACACCGCCGTCGTCACCCTGACCGACGATCCCTCTCCGGCTGAGGCCCCGCAAACTGAGGCCCCGCAGATCGAGGTCCCGCAGACCGTGACACCGCCTGCCGGCGGCGGGGACTGGTATGCGCAGCTCGGCGCGTTCAACGAGTACGGCAATGCGGCCGCAGCCGTCGCGCGCAATCCGGGCTCGGTGATGCTGCCGGGATCGAACCTCGGACTGTCCACGCGATACGTGGTGGTGCAGCGGGTCTCATCGCGCGCAGAGGCGCAGGCGGTGTGTTCGCGATTCGCCGAGGGAGACTGCTACGTGAGGAGTGGAGAATGACCGAGTACCTGCCGATCGCCGTCCTCGAAGGCGATGGCGTCGGGCCCGAAGTGGTACCCGTCGCCCTCGATGCGGTGAGTCGCGCTCTCGCTGGGCAGGGGATCACCCTGGAACCGAAGGCCCTGCCGTTCGGCGCCGCCGCGATCGCCTCTCACGGCGCGCCGATCCCCGACATGACACTCGCCGCGCTGGACGCCTTCGACCTGTGGGTGGTGGGACCACACGACAGCGCGTCGTATCCGGTGGAACTCCGGACGCCGCCGCCCGGAGCGGTGCTGCGCAAGCAGTTCGGCCTGTTCGCCAACCTGCGTCCGGCGAGGGCATGGGCGGGTGTCGCGGCGACTGCTCCGGACATCGACGTCCTGGTGGTCCGGGAGAACAGCGAGGGCCTGTACGCCGACCGGAATATGACGGTCGGCAGCGGGGAGTTCATGCCGACGCCCGACGTCGCGATGGCGGTCGGAGTCATCACGCGCGCCGCGTCGGAACGCATCGCGATCGAGGCGTGCGAAGCTGCCCGGCGTCGGCGCGGACATCTCACGATCGTGCACAAGGCCAACGTGCTCCGGCTGACCACGGGACTGTTCCGCGACGTCTGCCGCGACGTGGCGCAGCGCTATCCCGACGTCCGGGTCGACGAGCAGCACGTGGACGCGATGGCGGCGCTGCTGGTGCGACGGCCGGCCGACTTCGACGTGATCGTCACCGAGAACCTCTTCGGCGACATCCTGTCGGACCTCGCGGGCGAGCTGTCCGGCTCGCTCGGACTGGCGCCGTCGATCAACGCGTCGGCGACCACCGCGATGGCCCAGGCGGTCCACGGCGCGGCACCGGACATCGCCGGAACCGGCGTCGCGAATCCGGTGGCGATGATCGGTTCGGTCGCCATGCTGCTGCGTTGGCACGGACGCCGGACCGGCGACTCCAGGGTGGAGGCCGCGGCCGACGCCGTCGACGGCGCCGTGGCGCACGTCCTCGCCGACGGAATCGCCACCCGGGACCTCGGCGGCACGGCGACCACCGGTGCGTTCGCGAACGCCGTCGTCGCGCAGATCGGGTAGCCGAATCCGCCCCTCGCGGCATCGGCGGCGGCCGAATCCGCCATACTCATAGTCTCCCCGAAGGTGGACTCTGGGCGTCCGCCCGCCGAGCAGATCAGAGAGGTGTCGATGCGAGTGCGACCGCTGCGCGCCAGATCACGGCCCGTCCGCGTGCTGTCCGCCGTGGCTGCGGTGCTGATCGCGGTCGGGACACTGGCCGGATGCGTGGTCGACGAGTCGGCCCTCGACACCAAGCCGCTCAAGATCACCGTGGCCGAGCAGCCGGAGATCGCCGCGCTGCTTCCGCCGGCGATCCGGGAGTCGGGCCGACTGCGTATCGGCACCAACCCGCCGTATCAGCCGAACGAGTTCAAGAATCGCGAAGGCGAGATCATCGGTTTCGACGTCGACCTCGTCGACGCGATCGCGCAGGTGCTCGGTGTGCGACCGGAGTACAACGAGGCCGATTTCGACAAGATCATCCCGGCTATCCAGGCCGGAAGCTTCGACATGGGCATGTCGTCGTTCACCGACTCCGTCGAGCGTGAGAAGGAGGTCGACTTCGTCGACTACTTCAGCGCAGGCGTGCAGTGGGCGGCCAAGGCCGGGCGAGACATCGATCCCGACAACGCCTGCGGTCTCCGGGTCGGGGTGCAGGCGACCACGGTGGAGGACACCGACGAGGTGCCGGCCAAGAGCGAGGCGTGCTTGAAGGCGGGCAAGGATCCGATCATCAAGGTCAAGTTCGACACCCAGGACCAGGCGGTCAACGCCGTGCTCCTGGGTCAGGTGGACGCCTTCTCCGCGGACTCCCCGGTGACCGCCTACGCGATCAAGAAGACCGACGGCCAATTGGCCGCCGTGGGGCCCACCTACGACGCGGCGCCCTACGGGTTCCCGGTCGTCAAGGGATCGGCGCTGGGACCGGCCGTACAGCAGGCCGTGCAGTATCTGATCGACAACGGGCAGTACGAGCAGATCGCGAAGCATTGGGGAGTCGAGGCGGGCATGATCACCGTCGCGGAGAT
>NZ_JAAYXO010000171.1 GCF_012515855.1 Gordonia sp. (in: high G+C Gram-positive bacteria) | reverse complement strand
GACCGAGCCGAGCGGGCGGGCGATGAACGCGGTGCCGAAGGTCGCCATGGAGGCCAGCAGTGCGGTGCCCGCGTCGCCGCCGGCGAAGAACAGGAGGGGGAAGACCGAGACCGCCGCGGTGGCGAAGATGTAGAAATCGTAGAACTCGATCGTGGTGCCGATGAGCGAGGCGAGGATGATCCGCCGCCGGGGGACGGTCGACGTGACGCCCGCGGCGTCTCCGGCGTCCGCGACGCGCTCAGCGTCCCCAGCGCGCTCGTCTGCCGCGCCGACGTGGGGTGCGGCGGTGGGGTCGACGACGACGACGTCGTCCGGCCTCGATTCCGTCCTCGAATCCGACGATCTCATGTTTCTCCTCGTGTGCGGCGGCTGGATCCCGGATCGCGGGGCCGGCCATCCGGTCGTAGCGGGTGATGCCGTGCCGCCCGTCGTGGCCGGCTACGCCGAACTGCTCGATCGGCGTGCCCGGTCCGGCGGGCGGAATACACAGTAGGAGAAGATGTGTCGTCCGTCACATCTTGATGCGTGGAATCTACAGGTGGTACCCGATCGGACCGGTTACGGCGCCTCCGACTGGACATTGTGTCCACTTCCGGGCGACGGTCAGCGACCTCCCGCACGCGGGACCGTCATGCCCTCCGCGCTCGGGACCGTCCTGTCAGTGACCCCGTCCAGGCCCAGCACTACTGGGCGAGGTACTTGTTCACCAGGCGCGTCGCGAAGTTCGGCGAGAACTTGGACAAGTTGCCTAGGAGGAGCGTCTGCAGACCGACCGAGTAGGACGTGCGGTGGATCCGGCGGTCGAGGGCCGTCGGGTGCACCGACTGCCACACCTTGTCGGCGACCTGCTCAGGAGTGATGTGCACGCCGAGGGTCTTGGTGGACTTGGCCTCGTTGTCGGCGAGCGAGGTCTTGGCCCAGAGCGGCCAGATGCCCACGACCCTGACGTCGTGCTTCTCCCACTCGAGCTCGAGTGCCTCGGTCAGGCCGGCGACGTAGAACTTGGCGGCGCTATAGGTGGCGATGCCGGGCTGGCCGTAGATCGCCGACGCGGAGGCGATGTTGACCAGGTGCGCGCCCGGGGTCGCCTTGAGGTACGGAAGCGCGGCCTGCGCACCGTACGTCACGCCCAGGACGTCGATGTCGATCTGCGCCTTGATCGCGCCGGTCGAGATCTCGTCGAGGTCCCCGGCGACGAGCACGCCCGCGTTGTTGTCCAGCACGTCGAGCGTGCCGCCGGTGTGCGAGGTGAACTCAGCCAGGGCGTCCGCCCACTGCTGGGACTCACGGACGTCGAGTTCGCCGACGATCCAGTCCGGATGCTCGGACTTCACCGCGGCGAGTGCGGCCTGGTCGACGTCGTACACACCGACCTTCCAGCCTTCGCGCGCGAAGCGCTCGGCAGTGGCCAGGCCGATACCGGCCGCGCCGCCCGTGATGAAGATCGATGGCATGTGCTTCTCCCCCGTGAGAATTCTGGACGCTCGACGGTGCGGGAGCGTGATACCTGCACGTCAGCGCGGCGTAGTTCGCCGATTCCCCTACTAGGCCCAAGCGTAGTGCCTCAGGCCCCGCGGCCTAAAACACGAGGAAACCGTCAGGAAGTCGATTCGCACATCACATGAGCGTGAGTCAAATCACTGTTACGATCGGCACCGTCGGGCCGGCGCCCCTGACCGGTCGCGACCTTTTTCGAAAGGACCCCTCATGGATCTCGGCTCCATCGCAATGGGCTCTCTCGCCCTTCCCATCATCGGCTCGCTCGGCGGCTCACTCGGCATGGGCTCGCTCCTACAGAACGCCAGCAGCGGCGGCAGTGGCGGCGGCAGCGGCGACTCGCTGATCGGGATGCTCCCTACCGACATCCTCGGCGATCTGATCCCGACGGACCTCCTCGGCGGATTGTCCTGACCTACTGACAGTCACGCCCTCGCGGTCCTCACAAGCGCGGTCCTCGCATGCGAGGACCGCGCTTCACCTGCGGAGATAGCGTCTCACCTTCACTCCGCGGATCGCCTACGACGTCGGATCGATCCGGCTGCGGGGGATCTCTTCCCCGTATACCCGGTCGATCGCGCGGCGCCCGTAGACGAACCGCGCGGTGGAACTGAGGTGCGAACGGTGATCTCCGACGATGTGCATCCCCCACGAGAACAGGGTCGCCAGCCGGTTGCGGAAGCCGATGAGGAAGGCGAGGTGGACCAGGAGCCACATCACCCAGGCGAAGAAGCCGTGGAACTCGATCCCGCCCATCTTCACCACGGCGCTGTACCTGGACACCGTGGCCATGGAGCCCTTGTCGAAGTACTTGAACGGCGGTCGGTCAGCTGGGGTCTGCTTGCCGGCGACCTCTCGGGTGATGTGCTTGGCCACGTGCTTGGCGCCCTGGATCGCCACCGGAGACACGCCGGGAAGCTTGTCGAGGCTCATCATGTCGCCGATCACGAAGATCTCGGGATGCCCGGGAACCGAGAGGTCCTTGGTGACCT
Organism: Gordonia sp. (in: high G+C Gram-positive bacteria); assembly: GCF_012515855.1. Lineage (GTDB taxonomy): Bacteria > Actinomycetota > Actinomycetes > Mycobacteriales > Mycobacteriaceae > Gordonia. The sequence continues at coordinate 1,507 of NZ_JAAYXO010000171.1, read as the reverse complement.
GAACGCGACCGGCGCGGTCGACCTCGGCCTCGGTCTGGTCGGCGATCATTTTCCCCAGCGGGCTGGCCTGCACCCCAGCGGACCAGATCTTGCAGGCCGTGGTGATCCGGTGCGTCGTGCCGTCCTCTTCCTTGACCTCGACACCCGTCGCGTCGACATCGGTGACCATGGCGTTGAGCATGACCTCCACGCCGAGCTCCTCCAGCCGCTTCTGTGCGGCCTTGCCGAGCTTCTCCCCGAACGGCGGCAACAGGCCGGGGGCGGCGTCGAGGAGGATGATCCTGGCTTCGGCCGGATCGATGCGACGGAAGCTGTTCTTGAGGGTGCGGTTGGCCAGCTCACCGATCTGTCCGGCCATCTCGACCCCGGTCGGTCCTCCGCCTACCACGACAAAGGTGAGGAGCTTGCGGCGTTCCTCCGGGTCCTCGGTGAGTTCCGCCAGTTCGAAGCTGCCGAGGATCCGACCACGGAGTTCGAGGGCGTCGTCGATGGTCTTCATCCCGGGCGCCCACCGCTCGAAATGGTCATTGCCGAAGTACGACTGGTTGGCTCCGGCGGCGACGATCAGGCTGTCGTACTCGAGTGTGAAGTCGACGTGTCCGGCCTGGGCGTGGACGGTCCGGGCGGCGACGTCGATTTGGTCGACCTCGCCGAGGGTGACCGTGACGTTCTTCTGGTCCCGCAGGACCAGGCGGGTCGACGGGGCGATCTCGCCGACGGAAAGGATCCCGGTCGCCACCTGGTAGAGCAGCGGCTGGAACAGGTGATGGCCTGTCATGGCAACCAGCGTCACGTCGACGTCGGCGTCCTCGAGCTGCTGCGCGGCGGTCAGACCGCCGAAGCCCGAGCCGATGATGACGACGCGATGCCGGCGAGCGGCAGCCGGGACGTCCTCGCCCTGACTGTTGATTGCATCCACTTTGGCACTCCTGATCTCGGTGGTCGGCGCCCAGAACGTTACCCCCGCCCCGCAGGGTTCGTCCGGCTTCCGGTGCGCCCGCGCCCCTGCGCGTTCGCGCTCCCTGCAACCGCGCGCCAGCGCCCACGCTATTCCGGTAGCTCGGAGTGCGTACGTGCGAGCATCGCGGCGAAGCCGGCCAGGAAGTCGCTCCCCCGCCGCGCGGCCTGCTGCTCGACGAGCCCGCGGTCCAGCACCCGGGCGACCGCATCGACCACGGCGCAGCCCTCGGTCTCTCCGCCGGCATCGAGTCGTGCCAACGCCAGCCCGGCGGCGCAGGCCTGCCCCTCGTAGAACACCAGGTCGGGCAGAATCGCGTCGAGGGCACGCGACAGCTCACCTGCCGGACGCTCGTCGAGAACACCCGACACGGACGCGCGGTACTGCTCGAACCGGTCGATGGCCGCCTCGAGGTCGCGCCTCAGCTCACTGGTGTCGGGCACGTGGTCTCCTTCGTCCGCAGCGACCACTTCTGGGTACCACGCGCGAGCCGTTGGTAGCCACGGGTCGCGGGTCGCGGGACGCGATTCGCGGCTCGCGGGTCGCGGG
>NZ_JAAYXO010000170.1 GCF_012515855.1 Gordonia sp. (in: high G+C Gram-positive bacteria) | reverse complement strand
TGATCGGCGTCGACCTCGACGAGGCCGAACGACTGCTGGCCCGCAACTCGGGCTGGATGGAACTCTCGGTCGTCAACTCCGCGCATATTCTGTGCGTCTCGGGCGAGCGTGGCGCGGTGCTCGGGCTCATCGCAGCCCTCGAGGCTGAAGGCAAGTTCGCCAAGGAGATTCGCGTCGCCTATCCGGCGCACACCAGCATCGTCAGCAAGTTCTCCGATACGCTCAAGACCGCATTCGACGCGCACGGCATGACCGAGTTCTTCGCGTCCCCGCAGATCCCGTGCATCGGCGCGACCCTCGGCGAGGCGATCGAGCCGACCATGCGCGTGCGCGACTACTGGTTCTGGAACCTCCGCAACCGTGTCCGCTTCGACCGCGCCGTCACGGCCGCAGCCGACGACGGCGCCGATGTGTTCATCGAGATCGCCGAGCATCCCACCCTGGTCCTGGCGCTGTCGGAGACGCTCGCGCAGCACGCGGGCACCACTATCCTCGGCACCCGTCGCCGTGAGTGCACCGATCACGGCCTCTTCACGCGTAACGTGCTCGCCGTCGCCGCGGCCGATGCCGGATTCGATTGGTCCGGCTGGGCGGTGCCCGGCCGGGTGAAAGGCCTTCCCCTCGAAGGCTTCCCGAACTCGGTGATGCGCAGGACGCACCTGTGGGCTCGGCACGACGCCGGTGCCGGCGACCGGATCAACCGACCCGGCTGGGCAGCACCCCGAACCGATCACGACGTCCGCGTTCTCGAGACCGTCTGGCAGCGTCCGGCAAGTCGCAAACTCGTTGCGCCCCAGCGGATCGCCGTCCTGGCCCCGGAGGGAGCCGATCACGAGCTGGCCGCCGCCATCTGTGAGACCGCGCCGCAGCACGGTGCCGTCGCCTGGCAGTTGCCCGTCGGCGGCGCCGACATCGGCCCGATGGATGCCGCGCTCCTGCTGCTGCCCGCGAGCACCGGCGATGTCGAGGCCGATGTGGCGGGCCTGCTCGCCGACTCCGGCTGGCGCGGGGGCCTCGCCGAGCTGCCCGCCACCATCTGGGTCGTCACCACCGGCGCCGAAACGGTGTCCGACGACGACCTCCCCGACGCAGCGCAGGCCGCCAACGTCGCCGGCCTGCGTTGCCTCGCGATCGAGAACGCGGGGGTCCGCCTCGCGCAACTCGATCTGCCCGCCGGCGGCTCGGCCGACGACGTGCTGTCCGCGGTCCACATCGCGGGGGAGTCGGCCGTCGCAATCCGCGACGGCGCGGTGTTCGTCAAACGGCTCGCCCCGGTGGAGAATCCCGTCGCCGAGGCACCCGACCTGTCGCACGTCGTCATCACCGGCGGCACCGGCCAGATCGGCCTCGTCATGGCCGAGCGCTTCGCCCGCGACGGTGCTCGGCGGATCACCCTGCTGAGCCGCAGCGGCGGAGGCGAACCCGCGCAGCGGACCGCCGCACGCGTCGCGAACCGCTTCGGCGTCGACGTCGAGATCCGGCGCTGCGACCTCACCGACGAGACCTCGGTTGCGGCCGCCGCGGCCGATCTCTTACCCGTCAGCCTGCTGGTGCACGCGGCCCTCGATTACGTCGACCGGCCGCTCGCCGAGATCACCGG
>NZ_JAAYXO010000169.1 GCF_012515855.1 Gordonia sp. (in: high G+C Gram-positive bacteria) | reverse complement strand
CTCCTGCTGGTGGCGCTGCAACTGCTGAGCGGCGGAGAGGGGCCGACGCAGACCGCGAACGAGGACGTCAACGTGGCTCTGGTGCCGCTGGGAACGCCGTTGCTCGCCGGGCCGGGCACTATCGCCGCGGTCATCGTCGCGGTGAGTGAGAGCCACGGCGACATCGGTGCGTACACTGCCATCGCCGCGGCGATCCTCGTCGCGCACCTCGTGGTGGCGCTGGCTCTGCTGTTCTCGACCAGCATCATCAAGGTCTTGAAGGTCTCGGGTATCACCCTGCTCGCCAAGATCGCCGGTCTGCTCCTGGCGGCCATCGCCGTCCAACTCATCGCGACGTCGGTGATCGGGTTCGCGGCCACCGCATGACGACTCGACTACCGTGGGGGCCGATGCTTCCCAGACGATTGACTTCCAGCCTGCTCGTCGCAGCTGCCGCCGTGACCCTGTTGACCGCGTGCGGGTCCGACGAACCCGCGCCGTTCAGCGTCGGCAGCGACGGTACCGCGGCGATGCGCGTGGCCGCCGAACTCTACGCGGGCTCGATCGCGCGAACCGGCGTGCGCGTCGAGGTGCGCGACGACTCGCGCGGCGACCGTCGTCTGCTCGACGACGCCGCGCAGGGCGATCTCGACCTGTTTCCGGCCTTCACCGGCGACCTCCTGGTGACGCTGACGCCGGCCCCGACCGCGTCGTCGACCGAGGACGTCGAGCAGGCCGTCAGTCGGGCGCTGCCGCAAGGTGTGGTGATCGGTGATCCGGCTGCGGTCAGCAACCGCAGACAGGTGGTGCTCTCGCGCAGCCCGATGGACACCGCGGGCGTCACGGACCTCGCCGACTGCGGTGCGCTGCCGCCGGGGATGCCGCTGGCGACCACCGGCAAGCTCTCCGCCGACGATCGCGCCGCGTTCGGCCAGTGCCGTTTCGGTGCCGTCGAAGAGGGATTGACCCCGGCCGAGGTGGTCGCGCGGGTGTCGACGGGACGGCAGTTGGGTGCGCTCACCGGTCTCGAGGCGGCTTCGGCGCTGGCTGGAAACGACGCGGTCACGGGTCTGCGCTCGGCGGAATCGGGTCCGATGGCGCAGGACCTGGTGCCGGTCTACCGCAGCGCGCAGGTCGGTAAGTCACAGATGAAGGCGCTCAGCCGAGTGGCGGGCGACCTCACCACCACCGACCTCGCCGAGATGGCGGCGAAGGTCGAGAAGGGCGCCGATCCGGCCGTCGTCGCGCGCGAGTGGCTGGTCACGCGCGGAACGTGACGGGCCCGCCGACACGGCAGCACGGGCAACGCAGGGACGCCGCGACGATCTCGTCGCGGCGTCCCTGTCTGCGTGCCTGTCTGTCTGTCTGCGTATCTGTCTCGGCTACTTGGTCTTGCCGAGCGCCCATCCGGCCACGCGAGCGGCGACGCCCTGGTAGCCCGAGGCGACCAGGCGGACTGCCAGATCGAGCACCTTGGCGTCCATGCCGACGAGCACGCGCGCGCGGTCGCGTTCGACGGCCTTGATGATGACGTCGGCGGCCTTCTCCGACGACATGGTCGCGAGGTACTTGTCGAAGAACTCAGCGGTCTTGGCCGGATCGTGGTCGCCCGAGGTGGTGGCGTTGCGAGCGATGGCGGTCTTGATGCCGCCCGGGTGCACACAGGTGACCTTGACCGGGTGCTTGGCGATGATCATCTCCTGGTTCAGCGCCTCGGTGAATCCGCGGACGGCGAACTTGGCCGAGTTGTACGCGGCCTGGCCGGGCTGCGACAGCAGGCCGAAGAGCGACGAGGTGTTGACGACGTGACCGTCGCCCGACGCGATCAGGTAGGGCAGGAACGCCTTGGTGCCGTTGACGACGCCCCAGTAGTCCACGTCCATCACGCGCTCGATGTCCTTGAACTCCATCGTCTCGACCTCGCCGTTGTGAGCGATGCCCGCATTGTTGAAGATCGCGTTGACGGTGCCGAAGTGCTCGGCGACGGTGTCGGCGTAGGTGAGGAAGGCCTCGCGCTCGGCGACGTTCAGGAGCTGGCTGTGCACCTGCGCGCCGGTCGCGGCGACGAGGCGCTCGGTCTCGGCGAGACCGTCGGGATTCATGTCCGAGATGGCGATCTTGGCGCCGCGCTTGGCGAGCTTGACCGCGAGATCGCGGCCCATGCCCGAGCCCGCGCCGGTGATGACGATGACCTTGTTGGTGAAGTCCTTCATGCTGTCTCCTCGAAGTTGTCGTGTGCGGCGGATCAGGCGTCGGCGCCGACGGGCTCGGCGGTCGTCGCGGCCGATGCGCCGACCTGGTCGGCAGTCTTGACGTCGTACGCGGCGATGTCGAACGATCGCGTCACGTTGCGGTAGTTGAAGGTGAATCCGGGCCACAGCGCAGTGACGTTGCCGTTGCGATCCTTGTACCACGAGGCGCAGCCGCCGTTGACCCACACGCTGTTGCGCAGGTTGTGCTGGAGGCCCCGGTTGTACTCGTCCTGGGCCGTCTTCGTGACGTCGGTGCGGACGATCCCGCGCGAACGCGTCTTGCGGAGGTAGTCGACGAGGTAGTTCAGCTGCGACTCGATCATGTAGACCATCGAGGTGTGGCCGAGTCCGGTCGACGGGCCCACCAGCAGCATCAAGTTCGGGAAGCCGTGGACGAACGAGCCCTTGTAGGCCTGCATCCCCTCGGCCTCCCAGACCTGCGCCAGGCTCTTGCCGCCGGAGCCGACGATGGCCCCGAAGATGGGGGAGTCGGTGACATGGAAGCCGGTCGCGACGACGATCACGTCGACGTCGCGCGCGGTGCCGTCGTTGGTGACGATGCCGGTCTCGGTGACCCGGGCGATGCCGTCGGTCACGAGTTCGACGTTGTCCTGATCGAGCGTCGGGTACCACTCGTTGGACTTCAGGATGCGCTTGCAGCCGACGGCGAACGTCGGGGTGACGGCCTTGCGGAGCTTCGGGTCGCGGATACCGCGGAAGATGTTGGCGCGGGAGAGCGCCTCGACCGGCTTGAGGGCCTTGGGTGCGTAGGTCATGCCCGCGGCGACGACCTCGTTGAACGAGTAGATGCCGCCGCGGATCGCCGCCTGCAGGCCCGGGACGTTCTTGAACGCCCAGTTCTCGAGACCGAGGTACGGGCGCTCGTTACGCGGGATGATCCACGGCGCGGTGCGCTGGTAGACGTCCATGTGGCCGGCGGTCTTGCCGAGCTGGGGGACGATCTGGATGGCCGAGGCTCCGGTGCCGATCACGGCGACGCGCTTGCCCGTGAAGTCGTAGTCGGTGTCCCACTGCGCCGAGTGGACCATCTTGCCGCCGAAGTCCTCGATGCCCTCGATGTCGGGAAGGTTGGGCTCGCAGAGCGGGCCGATGCCGCCGACCAGGGTGCGAGCGGTGACGGTGTGGCTCTGGCCGTCGCGGTCGTAATGGATCGTCCAGGCGCCGCGGTCCTCGTCCCAGGCGGCCTGCGTGACGTCGGAGCCGAAGAGGGCCTTGTTGCCGATGCCGTGCTCGTCGGCGACGGCGTTGATGTAGCGGTGGATCTCCGGCTGGTGCGAGTACGAGCGCGACCACTCCGGGTTCAGGGCGAACGAGTAGGAGTACAGGTGCGAGGGGACGTCGCACGCGGCGCCCGGGTACACGTTGTCGCGCCAGGTGCCGCCGAAGTCCTGCCCGCGGTCGAGGAGCACGTAGTCGTCGACGCCCTCCTGGGTGAGCTTGATGGCTGCGCCGAGTCCGGAGAAGCCGGCTCCGATGATCGCGATCTCTACATCATGCGTTGTCATGGTCCCTACGATAAAGCCGTGTTGACCATGAGTCAATAGGTAATTGAGTTTGAGTCAATAAGCGCTTACGGTGGAGATCATGACCGCCCCCCGCACCCGAATGAGCCCGGCAGCCCGACGGCGACAGCTCGTTGACCTGGGAGTTCAGATGGCGCGGGAGATGCCGCTGGAATCGGTGACGATGGAGGCGGTGGCTGATGCCGCGGGCGTGTCGAAGGGCCTGATCTTCCACTACTTCGAGTCGAAGGCCGACTTCCACCTGTGCGTGATCTCTGAGCAGGCGCAGGAGATGCTCGACCGCACGGAACCGCAGGAGGACCTGGCCGATCCGCTCGCCATGCTGCGGGCCTCAATGGTGGCCTACGTGGACTACGTCGCCGACAACGGCCGCGGGTTCGTCGGTGTGATCAGAGGAGCGGGGAGCGCCGACGAGGCGATCCGGAACGTCGCCGACCGCACGCGCGCCGCGATGACCGAGCGGATCCTCTCCCGAGCCTCGCTCCTCGGCATCGAGCGCACGCCGGCCATCGCCCTCGGCGTCGCCGGCTGGATCGCCTTCGTCGAGGAACTCCTGGTCAGCTGGATCGACGACCCGGTGGTCACGCGAGATCAGCTGGTCGACGTCTTCGTCGCCGCCCTCCCCGCGTTGGCGGGCGTCGTCGGCCTGGTGACGGCGGAAGATCCCGCCTGACACCAGCCCACGCAAAGACCGCCCCGCCCGGAACTCCGGACGGGGCGGTCTTTCTACGGTGTCGTCTCGAGGGCGAGTCGACTACCGGATGACTCAGCTGAAGGCCTCGTCGATGATCTCCTGCTGCTCCACGGCGTGGACCTTGGTGGAACCCGACGACGGCGCGGACATCGCACGACGCGAGACGCGGCGCAGGTCGCTCAGCAGCTCGGGGAGCATCTCCGGCAGCCAGAGGCCGAGGAACGGCCACGGACCCTGGTTGGCCGGCTCTTCCTGAACCCAGCGGAAGTCCTTCGCGTTCGGGTACGCCTCGAGGGTGCGTGCCAGGCGGCGGTAGGGGACCGGGTAGAGCTGCTCCACGCGAACAAGCGCGATGTCGTCGCGGCCGTCCTTCGCCTTGCGGGCGGCGAGCTCGTAGTAGAGCTTGCCGCTGACGAGGAGCACGCGCTCGACCTTGGAGCGGTCGCCGCCTGCGACGAACGCGGGATCGTCGATCACCGAGAGGAACTTGCCCTCGGTGAAGTCCTCGACCGGCGAGACCGCGGCCTTGTTGCGCAGCATCGACTTCGGTGTGAAGACCACCAGCGGACGGCTGATGCCGTCGTGAACGTGGCGACGCAGCAGGTGGAAGTAGCTCGACGGGGTCGACGGCAGGGCGACGGTCATCGAGCCCTCGGCGCACAGCTGCAGGAAGCGCTCGATGCGTCCCGAAGTGTGGTCCGGTCCCTGGCCCTCATGGCCGTGCGGCAGAAGCAGGACGACGTCGCTGCGCTGGCCCCACTTGGCCTCGCCCGAGCTGATGAACTCGTCGATGACCGACTGCGCGCCGTTGACGAAGTCGCCGAACTGCGCCTCCCACATGACCAGGGCATCCGGGTCGGCGACGGCGTAGCCGTACTCGAAGCCGAGCACCCCGTACTCCGACAGCGGCGAGTCGTACACGAGGAAGCGGCCGGTGGCGTCGGGCAGGTGGTTCAGCGGCGTGTACTCGCCGCCGTTCTCCCGGTCGATGAGGACCGAGTGGCGCTGCGTGAACGTGCCGCGACGTGAGTCCTGACCCGACAGGCGGACGGTGCGACCCTCCTGCACCAGGGTGCCGAACGCGAGGAGCTCGGCGAAGGCCCAGTCGACGTTGCCGTTGATCGGCATCTCGTGACGGCGCTTGATGACCGGCTTGACGCGCGGGTGCGGGGTGAAGCCCTCCGGGACGTTGCCGAAGGCGTCGCCGATCTCGGCGAGGCGCTTCTGGTCGACGGCGGTCACCAGCTTGGTGCGCAGGGTCTGGTCGCCCTCCACCGACGGCGAGGCCTCGGGGGTGTGGCGTTCGAGTTCCTTGACCTCGACGAACACGCGTTCCAGTTGCCCCTGGTAGTCGCGCAGGGCGTCTTCGGCTT
>NZ_JAAYXO010000024.1 GCF_012515855.1 Gordonia sp. (in: high G+C Gram-positive bacteria) | reverse complement strand
GCACCATGGCCCGCGCCGCGGACGAGCTCGGATTCACCCCGTCGGCCATCTCGCAGCAGATCAAACGACTGGAATCGCAGGTCGGAGTGCGTTTGGTGGCGCCGGCCGGACGTCGAGTGGTCCTCACGCCGGCCGGACACGCGTTGGTCGAGACCGCGCCGGAGGTCCTCAACGCGCTCGAGAAGTCGGTGGCGGCGGCACGGTCGGTGGACGCCGGATCGCCGCGCGGTGTGGTGAGAATCGCAGCGTTCTCGACCGGCGTGCGGGGGATCGTCGCGCCCGCGCTCAAGAAAGTGCGACAACGCTTCCCCGACGTCCGCGTGGAAGTGGTGGAGCTCGATCCGGTACCCGCGGTGTACGCGGTGGAGTCGGGGAACGCCGACCTCGCGATGGTCCACGACGCCGACGGCGTCACCGTCGCGGTGCCCGCGGGCCTGCAGCGGTCGCACCTGCACACCGACATCGGCGACCTCGCGCTGCCGGTGGAGCATCCGCTGGCGTCGTCGGACCGACCGATCCGGCGGTCGGAGCTCCGCGAGTGCCAGTGGGTCACCAGCCCGCCGGGAACGGTCTGTCACCGCTGGTTCGAGCGGCTCTTCGCGACCGCCGACCAGCAGCCGGACGTCGTGCACTCCGTCGACGACTTCGGGACGCAGATGGCGCTGGTGGCCGCGGACCAGGTGGTCGCGCTGATTCCCCGCCTGGCACGACCACGCGTTCCGGACGGCGTGGTGCTGCGCGAGCTGCACGACGCACCCCGCCGCGAGGTCCACAACGTGTGGCGCACCAGCGGCGAGGCCGACCCGGCGCTGCGCGCCGTACTGGCCGAACTGCAGCAGTAGCGCGCCGGACGGGTGCTCCGTACTAGTGGAGGGGCAAGCTGTCCACGAGGGAGGTCCCCGCATGACGAACTCGGTGCGACGTACCGTGCTCGCCGCCCTCGCGGCCGCGGTGGTCGGACTGTCGGCGTGCTCCTCGCCGGATCCTGCGCCGCCGCCGTCGTCGGCCCGGAGGTCCAGGTCTCCAGTGGCACGACCACCCCCTCGATTCAGATCGACCCGTCGCTGAACAGCCGGCTCCACGACGCCGCTGCCGCCGACGACGCTGCCCGCGTCCGCGACCTCCTCGACCGCGGCGCGGACCTCGAGAACCGCGACGACCAGGGCCGCACGCCGCTGGTGACCGCGACCAAGAACCAGGCGGTGGCCGCTGCCCGCGTCCTCATCGACGCCGGCGCCGACGTGAATGCCAAGGACGCCATCCAGGATTCGGCCTACCTCTACGCCGGCGCCGAGGGGTACGACGCGATCCTGCGGATGACCCTCGACCACGGCGCCGACCTGCGCAGCGTCAACCGCTACGGCGGCACCGCGCTGATTCCCGCGGCCGAGCACGGCTCGGTATCGACCGTGCGCATGCTGATCGACGCCGGTGTCGACGTCAATCACGTCAACACCCCGGGGTGGACCGCGATGCAGGAGGCCGTCGTCTACGGCGACGGTTCGCCGAAGTATCAGAACACCGTGACGGCGCTGCTCGATGCCGACGGCGACCCGGACATTCGCGACGCGGAGGGTCGCACGGTCCTCGACAACGCGCGGCGCCTGGGGCAGACCGCGATCGTTCAGATCCTCCGCGACCGCGGCGCGTCGTAGCTTTTCGGGACGCGTGTCCACGCCGCTGGCACGCAGAACACTCCGCTACTCCCGAGTAACCGGCGACACGCTCGGTTCGCGCGCGTGTGACGCGGTCAGAGCGGTGCAAGGCGTTAATGTCGAGGTCGACACCGAATCGTACGGGGAGGAGTTTCCATGGCCGTCGTCTTGCTCGACGGGTCGCGGCCCGACCTGATTCCGGCCGGCGCGGTGGCGCTGCTGGTCGAGACCGTCGCTGTCACCGAGGAAGTGCATCCCTCGCTGCTGTGGCAGTTGCCGTCGTACGTTCTGGTCGGGTTCGTCGGCGACGACAGGTCCAAGACGCTCGTCACCTCCAACCGTGAGCATCCGGCGGTCGTCGAGCGACTCAAGTGGGGCGAGACCCTGGTCGAGGGCGGCCACATGCCCGGCGCCAATCTGCTGCGGGCCGTCGAACTGATGGACCGGCTGCGTCGGCTGGGTCCGTGGGAGCGGTTGCAGACCCACGACTCGCTGCGTCGCTACCTCCTCGAAGAGGTCTACGAACTGCTCGACGCGATCGAGCGCGGCACGCCCGAAGAGCTCCAGTCCGAGTTGGGGGATCTGCTGCTGCAGGTGCTCTTTCATGCGCGCATCGCCGCCGACTCGGCAACCGGTTCGTTCGACATCGACGACGTCGCGCAAAGCTTCATCGACAAAGTCTCCGCTCGCACCCCGGGCGTTCTCGGCGGCGAGCATGCCGACCTCGCGCGGCAGATCGACGAGTGGGAGGCCGCGAAATCGGCCGAACGCGATCGCGGCAGCGTGCTCGACGGCATCGTCACCACACAGCCCGCGCTGGCCCTGGTCCAGAAGGTGTTCGAGCGACTGGCCAGTGTCAGTTTCCCGGTCATCGCCGTGAGCCCGTCGCTGTACCGAGTCGACATCCCGTTCCGCAAGCATGCGACCACGAGCGTCGAGGACGACCTGCGTCGGCGGGTGATGGGTCTGATGGACGAGGTCCGCGCCGCGGAGGCCGCCGCCGGCGACGACGGTGTGACCCTGAACGACGAGAACACTTGGCGCAAGTACCTCGGGATGGCGTACGAGGAAGAGGCTGCGGTGGACGAGGACGTTGTCGCTGACGACGATGCCACCGGTGAGGAGCCTGCGCTCAACGGTCAGGCCGTCGACGACGATTTGGACGAGGAGTACGACGAGACGATCGTCGACTCCGACCCCATCGCGCTGAACAAGAAGGGCAAGACCAGCAAGTTCAAGGAACTCACGTTCTCGGACGTGCCAGGGATGGTCGTGCTCGAGAAGTGGAGCGCGGAGGGGGAGTAG
>NZ_JAAYXO010000168.1 GCF_012515855.1 Gordonia sp. (in: high G+C Gram-positive bacteria) | reverse complement strand
CGGCATTGTTCGCGGCCTGCACGTCGACAGCGGTGTCGCCCGCTGCGAGGACGTCGCCGACCGCTGTGACACCGCAGCGTTCCATCGCCCGGAAGATCAGGTACGGGGCGGGTCGGCCCGCCGGGACATCGTCGGTACCTCCGTCTGACGACGGCCGCCCTCGCCGTCGCCATGGTCGGCGCCCTCAGTGCATGCGGCGGCACCGGCGGTGCGTCCAACGCCGACTCCGTCACCCTGTACAGCGCCGATGGGCTCGGCGATTGGTACAAGGAGCAGTTCCAGGCCTTCGAGGAACAGACGGGCATCTCCGTCGAGTACGTCGAAGGCGGCTCCGGCGAGGTGGTCTCGCGCGCCGAGAAGGAGAAGTCCAATCCGCAGGTCGATGTTCTCGTGACCCTGCCGCCCTTCATCCAGCAGGCTGACAAGCAAGGCACGCTGGGGACCACGAAGATCGCCGACGACGCGGTGATTCCGGCCGCCGACAAGGCCGCCAACGGTCACTACGTCACACTCGCCAACAACTACTTCACGATGATCCGCGGTACCGCCGTGGAGCCGAAGGCCCAGAGTTGGGACGACCTCCTCGATCCGCGCTTCCGGCAGAAGTTGCAGTACTCGACTCCCGGGCAGGCCGGCGACGGCACCGCGCTGCTGCTCCTGCTGCGGCACGTGATGGGCGAGCAGCAGGCACTCGACTACCTCGGCAAGCTGCAGGCCAACAACGTCGGTCCGTCGGCGTCCACCGGCAAGCTCGGCCCCAAGGTCTCGAAGGGCGAACTCGCCGTCGCCAACAGCGACGTCCAGATGGCGCTGACCTCGATCGCCAACGACTCGGCTGCCTTCGAGACCTTCCTACCCACCACCGCCGACGGCAAGCGGATCACGATGGCATTGCCCTACGTGATGGGTAAGGCCGCGCAGGCGCCGCAGCCGGAGAACGCGCAGAAGCTGATCGACTTCCTGATGTCCGCGCCGGTGCAGCAGACGCTGGCCGAGCAGGCCTTCGGGTCGTCGCCGCGCACCGACGTCGAGGCCGCAGGCCCCAAGGCCGAGATGATCGCCGCAGCGGTCAAGGGCGCCGAGATCTGGCAGCCGGACTGGAACGACGTCAACAACAACTTCGACGCCCTGATCGACGCCTACAACAAGGCGACCGGCCAGTGAGCATCGACGCAGGCACCGCGGCCGAGACGCGGAAGCAGATCGCCACCGAGACCGCCGTCTCGGTCCGTGACGTGACCGTCGCGTTCGGCGACACCATCGCCCTCTCGAACTGTTCCTTCGACGTCGCCCGCGGCGAGACCGTCGCGCTGCTCGGCCCGTCGGGCTCGGGGAAGTCGACCGCGCTGAAGGCGATCGCCGGCTTCGAGAACGTGGTCGGCGGTTCCATTCTGATCGACGGCCGCGACGTGACCGCGCTGGCGCCCCGCCAGCGCGGCGTCGGATTCGTCGTCCAGCAGTACGCCCTGTTCCCGCACATGACGGTCCGTGCCAACGTGGCGTTCGGACTCAAGGCGCATCGCGTGGCCCGCGCCGAGATCGCACCGCGCGTCAACGAGGTGCTGCGCATGGTCGGCATGTTCGGCTACGCCGACCGCCTGCCGCGCGAACTGTCCGGCGGTCAACAACAGCGCGTCGCTATCGCCCGCGCCCTGGCCGGGCGCCCCGATCTGCTGCTGCTCGACGAGCCGCTGTCGGCCCTGGACACCCGGTTGCGCCAGGACATGATCATCGAACTGCAACAGTTGCGCAGCGACCTGCCGGACATCGCCATCGTGCATGTGACCCACGATCAGGCCGAGGCGCTGGCGCTGGCCGATCGGATCGGCATCATGCGCGATGCGCGCCTCGAAGCGATCGACACCGCCGAGGAACTGTTCCACCGGCCGCCGAGCGAGTTCGCTGCCACCTTCCTCGGCGGCGCCGACATCTTGCCGGTGCAAGCGCTCGAGACCATCTCGGCGGGCTCGATCGGCACACTCGACCACGGCGGACTCCGACTCCAGGCGCGCAGCCGCGAGACCGTCGCCCGGCACAAGCACCTGTCACTGGCCGTCCGTCCGTGGGCGTGGGAACTCTGCGACACCGAACCGATCAACGGCGTCGAAGTGGAGGTGATCGACCTGCAGTGGCGCGGAGCCACCCGGCACGTCCGCGCGGAGGTGGTCCACACCGGCCAGTCCATCGGCGTGGACGTCCCGGTGCTGGCGACGCCGCCGGTTCCCGGCCGGCGACTGTGGGCCGCCGTCGCACCCGACGACGTGCATCTGGTCCCCGCGGAGAAGAGCGCATGACCGCCACCCTTCCCCCGCCGACCGCACCTGCGACCCCGGCGCGGGCACCGCGGCGCTTCGCGGGCGCACCCACTCTCGCTCTGCTCATCGGACCGCTGGTCGTCTTGGCCCTCGGTCTCGGCTATCCCCTGGTGTGGGTGGTCTCGCGTTCGCTCACCGACCGGAACGACCAGTTCGCAGGCCTCGCCACCTGGACCGCGGCGCTCAGCGATCCGGCCGTGCATCGCGCCTTCTGGCGCACCCTGGAGATCGCCGCGTTCTCGACCGTCGGCTGCGTGGTGGTCGGCACGTTCATCGCCTTCGTCCTCGCGTTCATCCCGTTCCCGGGGACACCGGGCGTGGTGCGCCTCATCGAAGCGGTCGTCTCGCTGCCCTCGTTCTTGATTCCGCTGGCGTTGGGCGTCCTGTTCGGCCCGGTCGGCGTGATCGCCTCCTCCACCGGCCAGCAGCTCAGCATCATGAGCTCGGTGTACGGCGTGGTGCTCGCGGAGATCGCTTTCTACACGCCGTTCGTGGTCCGACCGCTGCTGGCTGCGTTCAGCCAGTTCCCCGCGGCACAGATCGACGTCGCCTCCTCCCTGGGCGCCGGCCCGGTCCGAATCGCCACGCGCGTCATCCTGCCGCGGGTGTGGCCCGCGCTGGCCGCTGCCACGTCGCTGACCTTCCTGTTGACCCTCAACGAGTTCGGCATCGTGCTGTTCACCGGCGCCAAGGACGTGATGACGCTGCCGATGATGATCTACACCAAGTCGATGGTCTCGTCCGACTTCGCGACCGCAGCGGTGCTGGCCACCATCCAGTTGGCGCTCTCGGTGTCGGTCTACCTCGGCTACCGCACCATCGTCCGCCGACTCGACACCAAGACCGGAGACTGAGACATGCTGGTACGCAATACCTCCGCGCGCCTGGCCATCTGGCTGACCTTCGGCGTGATCGTGGCCGTGCTGATCGTGACCCCGATCGTGGTGACCGCCATGACCGCGTTCGCCACCTCGTGGAACTCAGTGCTCCCGTCTGGTGTCACCACCGATCACCTGGCCGACACCCTGTCGCCGGAGAACCTCGACAGTGTCGCGGTCTCGATCCAGACGGCTGTCACGGCGTCGGCGATCGCCGTCGTCATCGGAACCTGGGCCGCGTTGGCCGCGCGCAAGGCGCCACCGAAGCTGCGGGCCGTCATCGACACGATGTATCACCTGCCGGTGGCCGTGCCGTCGGTGGTGATCGGCCTGGCCGCGCTCATCGCATTCTCCAAGCCGCCGCTGGTGCTGAACGGGACTCCGAGCATCGTGATCCTGGTGCAGTCGCTGCTGGTGCTGTCGTTCGCGTTCTCCATGGTCTCGGCCGCGGCCAAGTCGCTCGATCCCGCGCTCGACCGGGTGGCCGATTCGCTGGGCGCCAGTCCGGCGCGGACGCTGTTCACGGTGACGCTGCCGCTGCTCGCACCGGCGATCGCCGCGGCCGCCGGTCTCTCGGTGGCGCTGTGCATGGGCGAGCTCGGCGCGGCGATCATGGTGTACCCGGCGTCGTGGCGCACCCTGCCGGTCACCATCTTCACCCAGTCCGACCGCGGTGACCTGTTCTCCGCCGCCGCGAACACGCTGCTGCTGGTGCTGGTGAGCGTGGCGATCCTGGGTCTGCTGAGCCGGATCCGTTCGCGCGCGCAAGTACGCTGACCGT
>NZ_JAAYXO010000167.1 GCF_012515855.1 Gordonia sp. (in: high G+C Gram-positive bacteria) | reverse complement strand
TGGTTGCCTTCGCCGAACAGCTTGAAAACATTGAGGAAGCTGACGTGCCCGGATGCCTGAATGTCGTAGATGATGCCCTTGAAGTCTTCGACGGCCTCCGGCGGAACGATGAATTGGTACTGCAGGAAGCCCTTCGAACCGTAGGCGCGATTCCAGTTCCCGAACAGATCGAGCGGGTGGTAGAACTGCGTCAGGTTCTGGATCTTGCCCTGGTAGTTGCCGCCCATGCGGTAGTACGCCTCGCCGACCATCGAGAAGTTGAGCTTGTTGGCCAGGCCGTTGGGGAAGACGTCCGGGAAGTTCACCAGGGTCGGCGCGTCGAACTTCAGCGGGTCGGCGGCGAGCTTGTCCGGCAACTGGTCGAGCGTCGCCAGGCTGCCGCGCGAGAAGGTGCCGCGGCCGAGGCGCGGTGGCTTGCTGATCGCGTCGAACCAGCCCGAGCTGTAGGTGTAGTTCTCCTCCGAGCCGTCCATGTGGAGCGCGATGGTCTCGTCGAGGCTCTGGGTGACGTTGCCGTCGGCGATGAAGTAGGCGGTCTCGGTGCGCGTCATCTGGACCTTGGCGCGCAGGATGATGCCGGTGAGGCCGATGCCGCCGATGGTCGCCCAGAAGATCGACGCGTCGGGGTCGTCGGGGGTCCCGGTGGGCGTCAGGGTGAGGATCTCGCCCGAGGCCACCAGCAGCTGGATCTCCCGGACGTGATTGCCGAAGCTGCCGGCGCTGTGGTGGTTCTTGCCGTGGATGTCGCAGCCGATCGCGCCGCCGATCGTCACCTGGCGGGTGCCCGGCAGCACCGGAACCCACAGGCCGTGCGGCAAGGCGACGCGCATCAGAGTGTCGAGGTCGACGCCCGCATCGAGGTCGATGATCCCGGTCTCGTCGTTGATCTCGTGGATCCGCGTCAACTGGGTCATATCGATGGTGAGGCCGCCGCTGTTCTGGGCGTTCTCACCGTAAGACCGACCCAGTCCGCGCGCGATGACTCCGCGGCGCAGATAGGTGGGCTTGTCCGCGTTGTCGTCGGCGACGCGAGCGACGGCCTCGGCGATCAGCTCGGGGTACGGGGTCGACAGGACATGGCCTTCGATCGGCATGGTCCGGCCCCAGCCCATCAGCTTGCGGGTCTCGATCGGGAGTACAGCATTGTTCGTCATCGGAGTAGAGACTACTCGTCAGTCAGCTCGTTCAGGAGTGCTTGTCGCCGCGCTGTGGTGGGCGGCACTGCCGAACAGGCGCGTGCCGCGAGGGAAACAGGCGCGTGCCGCGAGCGGCAGACCACCCGGAGCCTGCGTGTGTGCACTACATTTCATAACTGGGGACAGGAAGGGAAGACCATGATCGTCGTCGGCTATTCGTCCGGTGCGTTCGGCCGCGCGTGCCTGGAACAGGCGATCGTCGAGGCTCGCGTTCGCGACACCGACCTGCTGGTGATCAACGCCGTCTCCGAGTCCCGGGGACAGCGGGTGGCCGAACCCGAGGAGATCGTCGAGGCCGAGCAGCGGCTGGCGTCGGCGGGTGTCAGCTTCCGGATCTCGCAGCCGATCGGCGTCACCCCCGCCGAAGAGCTGCTGACGGCGATGGACGCTCCGGACGCCGAGATGCTGATCATCGGGATGCGCCGCCGCAGCCAGGTCGGCAAGCTGCTGCTCGGCAGCACCTCCCAGTACCTGCTGCTCGAATGCCGCAAGCCGGTGCTGGTGGTGAAACCGACCGACGCGCATCGGCGCGAGGAGTCGGAGTCGGTCGCGGAGTGAGCGCGACCGCCCTCACCGCATGATCCGCGCCAGGAACGGCGTCGAGTCCTTCATGGAGGCGAGCACCGTGCCCGAATGGTCCTGCGTCGGATACACGTGGAGATCGACCGGCTGGCCCGCCGCGCGCATCTGCGCGTACAGCGACAGCGCCGACGGTGCGGGGACGTCCATGTCCTTGAGGCCCTGGCCGAGGAAGATCGGGCGGTCGTAGCCGCTGTACGGGGTGCTCATGTACTCCACCAGCGCGCGCTGGACGCCGGGGATCGACGTGACGGGCTCGGCGAACCAATCGCGGACCTTGGCGCCGTCGACCGCGATGCGCATCTCGGGGTAGCAGCGGACCTGGGCCTGTTTCACGATGCGACGTCCCTCGGCGGTCAGGATCGACATCGGCTTGAGGTCCGGACGCGCATCGGCGAACCCGGCCCAGATGTACGAGGCGTACACGTTGAGTCCGGTCGGCAGCGCGACGGGCGGGAAGCCCGGTCCGGCCTGCCAGACGATGTGCTCGATGTTGGCCGGCGTGCCGGTCGCGACCACGCCGCGGTAGTCCAGGCCGGAGCCCTTCGAGAGGGCGGTGGCCCAGCGGGCTCCGTTCAAGGCGGCGCCCGCGCCCTGCGACTGTCCGACTATCGCCCACCGCTTCGACAGGGGCAGACCCGCGTGCGTCGCCGCCTTCACCGAGTCGACGATCGAGTGCGCCGCCACCTTGCTGCTGAGGTAGCTCATCAGGCCGGGCGTGCCGAGACCCGCGTAGTCGGTCGCGACGATCGCGTAGCCCCGGCTGAGCCAGTGGTCGAGGTAGGCCTGATCGCGATCGCTGCGCGGCAGAGCCGACGGGGTGCAGTCGTCGCCGAGCCCGGTCGTGCCGTGCGCCCAGGCGATGACCGGGTGGCCGCCCTTCGGTGCGGGTCGCTTCGGCAGGAAGATCGCACCGGTGCTGACCGCGGGCTTCCCGTGGACGTCGGTGGTCGCGTACAGGACCCGGTACGCGCTGTCCGCCTGCGGCAGGGAGACGGTCGGATCGAGCGGAGTCTTCTGCAGCAGCGTGCCCGGGGCGCCGACGGGGCCGCGGTAGTCGCGCGCGTCGAGGCCGGACCACACCGGTGCGACGCTCGCGGCGGGCTCGTCGGCGCGGGCCGTCGGGGCGGTCGGGGCGGTGAGCCCGGTCGCCGCGAGCACGGCGATGGCGACAGTCGCGCACGAGCGGGCGACGCGGGGGAGGAGGATACGGCTCATCCGAGGAACATTAGGTCAATCGGATGACGGTTCGGTACCCGATGCACTGATCTGTGCGGACGACGTCCCGTCGTCAACGGTTACGCTGGCACGGTGCCAGACATGCCCGAGACCCCCGATCATCTCCAGCCCGGCCATCATCCGGAGCACGAGGACTTTCGGACCCGTCACGCGCCGATGCCGTTGGAGCTCCCGCTCGACGACGAAGAGGCGTCGACCGACGTAGACCTCAAGACCCAGGTGGTCCGCTTCATCCTCACCGGTGGGTTCTCTGCGCTCTTCGACTTCGGGCTCACCCTGCTCCTGCAAGAGGTCTTCGGCGCGCCGTTCTGGCTGGCCAAGGCGGGCGGCTTCATCCTCGGCACCACCATCGCCTACCTGATCAACCGGCGCTGGACGTTCCGAGCCGAGCCGAGCACGGCCCGCTTCGCCGCGGTGCTGGTGCTGTACCTGGTGACCTTCTTCGTCAACATCGGTCTCTACAACTGGCTGGTGCACCAGTGGGGAACCGCGTTCGTGCTGGTGCTCCTCGCCTTCTGCGTGGCGCAGGGCGTCGCGACTGTCATCAACTTCGTCGTGCAGCGCGTGGTGATCTTCAAGATTCGCTGAACAAGCCCACAAACGTTTCCACCGTTGATCGTTACCCGCTCCGGGTAACGATCAACGGTGGAAGCGTGTGGCGGTCTTGGTTCGGCGGCGCTACTGGAACTGGACGGTCGCGGTGCAGCGGCCGAAGACGCGCTTGCCGTTCAGCGAGGCGCCGAAGACGATCAGACCGGTCTTGGTCTCCGGATCCAGCGACTTGACCTTCGCGGTGTACTCGACGATCGCGGGCTCGTCGGCGGGCACGTACACCGGGCTGGTGAAGCGGGCGCTCATGTCGCGGAAGGCGCAGGGGTCGCCGACGAACGAGGTCAGGTAACCCGCGGCGGTGCCGAGCGTCAGCATGGCCTGGGCGACGACGGTGTCGAGCCCGGCCGCCTTGGCGACGTCGTCGCTGTGGTGGATCGGGTTCGGGTCGCCCGAGACGCCGATGTAGTTGATGACGTCGCCGCGGGTGAAGTGCTGCTTGCGGGCGGGCAGGTCCATGCCCACGGTGAGGTCGTCGAAGGCGATGGTGTTCCAGGGGCCGCCCTCGGGCTCCGGGATCTCGGCGGGCGACGACGCCTGCAGCGGCAGCACGTGGCTGTCGCCGCCGGTGAAGATCACCCGGTCGACGACGTCGTCGAAGTCGTCGGGCAGGCCGCCGGACTCGCCCGGGCCGGCCAGCGAGGTCCACGATTCCTGCAGCACGCCGCGATCCACCTCGCGGACCAGCGTCTTGACCGTGAACAGGTCGGCGCCGGCGACGGTGCGGTAGGTCTCGAGCGAGACATCGCAATACAGCTTGTCCCCGGCCTTGATCGGCTTGTGGAACGTGAAGCGCTGATCCACCTGCAGGACGCCCGACTTCAACAGGCTGCCCGGGACGTGTTCCTCGAGCAGTTGCGCCTGGGACTTGGTGCCCATGATCGCGACCATGGTGAGCGGTGCGAGCAGGGTGTCGTGCCCGGCGTCGGCCGCCGCGGTCTCGTCCCAGTGCAGCGGGTTGTCGTCGTGCAGCGCGCGAGCGAACTCGCGGACTTTCTCGCGTCCCACTTCGTAGTAGTCGGCCGTCGTGTAGACGTTGCCGACCACTTGCGCGATCTGCTCCGCGCGCGTCATCTCACCGCTGGTCATTCAGTCAACGTACCCGAGGGGCGAAGAAGTGGAGAAACGGGTGCGTTCCGGAAGTGGGGGACGTCATCGGTTGACCTTCGAGATGACATTCTCACCGAACCACTCGATGTGGGCGACCTTCTTCTCGAGCGGCTCGGTGTCGGTGCCCATGATGTACGGCAGGCGGAACCCGACGATCGCGTCGGTGATGCCCTTGTCTTCGAGGCGCTTGCAGCCGTCGACGGTGTAGGCGTCCATCGAGATGACGTGGATCTCGAACGGGTCGTTCTCCTTGCCCTCCGCCTTGCGGATGGCGGCGAGCTTGTCGAGGAGCGCGTCGAGCTCCGCGGGATCGCCGCCGCCGTGCATCCAGCCGTCGCCGCGGGTCACCGCACGTTTGAGTGCGGCGTCGGCGTGGCCGCCGACCAGCAGCGGGATCGGTTCGGTCGGTGTGGGGCTCATCTTGGTTCGGTCGATGTCGTAGAACTCGCCGTGGTACTCGAAGTAACCGGGCGAGGTGAGGCCGCGGACGATGTCCATGCACTCGTTCATCCGGCGGCCGCGCCGGGCGTAGTCGACGCCCATGAGTTCGTAGTCCTCGCGCCACGGGCTGGTGCCGACGCCGAGTCCCAGGCGATTGCCGGTGAGGCAGGCCACCGACGCCGCCTGCTTCGCGACCAGGGCCGGCGGTCGGACGGGCAGCTTGAGGACGAACGGCAGAAATCGCAGAGTGGTGGTGACCGCCCCGAGCGCCGCGATCTGAATGAAGGTCTCGATGAAGTCTTTGTCCTCGAGGAACTCGCGACGACCGTCCGGGGTGTACGGATACGTCGAGTCGGACTCTTCGGGGTATGCCAACGAGTCGGGGATGGTCATGCCTGCGAAGCCGGAGGCCTCGGCTGCCTGAGCCAGCGCGGGGTAGTAAGTGAAGTCGGTCATCGCTTCGGCGAAGGTGAATCGCATGGGTCACACACTAGAACACGTTCTAGAAAGGTGCTCAGGGTTGGTACAGAATTGCGGCGGTCGAGTGGCCCTACGGCCGCTCGAAGCGCTCCGACCGCCCCAGCTTGCGCAGCCGCATCCACTCGCGAAAGCCGGCCACGTCGCGC
The DNA here is from genome assembly GCF_012515855.1 of Gordonia sp. (in: high G+C Gram-positive bacteria). Classification (GTDB taxonomy): domain Bacteria; phylum Actinomycetota; class Actinomycetes; order Mycobacteriales; family Mycobacteriaceae; genus Gordonia. The sequence goes on along the minus strand of NZ_JAAYXO010000167.1, from coordinate 22,069 downwards.
TGCTGCACCAGGAAGTACCAGCCGAACCGCGCGTACTCCTGGGGCAGGAGCTTGCGCATACCGGGCTGACTCATCAGGTAACCGCGGTTGCGGTAGGTGAAGAAGCGCTTGACCTCGTTGTCCGGGTACTGCGTGTGCATGCGCCCGCCGAGAATCGGCCGGAACTCGTCGCTTCCGTCGGGGTGCACGTACGCCGTCGTGAGGCAGGTGCCGAAGGCGATGCCGGAACGGGCCAGGCGTCGATGCATCTCCACCTCGTCGCCCCGGAAGAACAGCCGGAGGTCGGGCACCCCGATCGCGTCGATCGTCGACGACGAGAAGAGCGCGCCGTTCATCAGCGACGCGATGCCGGGAAGGAGATCGTCGGACTCGCCCGGGGCGAAGAGCTCCGACCGCTTGCGTCGCCAGACGAGGCCGCGACGCAGCGGGAAGGCGAGGTCGTCGGGGGAGTCGATGTTGACCACCACCGGTGACACCTGGCCGAGGTCGTGTCGGTCGGCGCAGCTCAGCAATGTCGAGAGCACCTGCGGGCCCTCGGGACGACCGTCGTCGTCGGCGCACCACACCCAGTCGGCGCCCAGTGCCAGCGCATGCAGCATGCCGAGCGCGAAGCCGCCGGCACCGCCCAGGTTGTGCTGCGACGGCAGGTACGTGGTGGGGATCGGTTGGCTCGCGACCAACTCGCCGACCTCGGGCTCGGCGGCGTTGTCGACCACCACCAGGTGGTCGAGCGGGCGATCCTGGGCGGACAGGACCTTCAGCGACTCGGCGAGCAGTTCTCGACGCTTGTGCGTGACGACGACGCCGACGACCGTCTGGCCGGTCGGCGCGCTCACGCCTTGCCCTCGTCGAGGCTCGCCAGCACCTTGCGGACGCTCTTCGCGGCCTCCGGGCCCTCGTAGGCGCCGACCACCTCTTCGATGCCGCCGTCCATCCGGATCCGGCCGTGGTCGATCCACAGTGCGCGGTCGCACAGTTGCGCCAGGAACTCGTTGGAGTGGCTGGCGAAGACCAGGATTCCTGAGCGTTCCACCAGGGCCTGCAGGCGTACGCGGGCCTTCTTCATGAACTCGGCGTCCACCGCGCCGATGCCCTCGTCGAGGATCAGGATCTCCGGGTCGATCGAGGTCACCACACCCAGCGCCAGGCGGACTCGCATGCCCGTCGAGTAGGTGCGCAGCGGCATGTTGAGGTAGTCGCCCAGCTCGGAGAACTCGGCGATCTCGTCGGTCTTGCGGAGCATCTCGCGGCGGCTCATACCCAGGAACATGCCGCGGATGATGATGTTCTCGTATCCGGAGATCTCCGGGTCCATTCCGACACCGAGGTCGAAGACCGGCGCCACGCGGCCCTGCACGCGGCAGGCGCCGTGCGTGGGCTCGTAGATGCCCGACAGCAGGCGGAGCAGCGTCGACTTGCCCGCACCGTTGTGGCCGACGAGGCCGACACGGGCGCCGTGCTCCAGGTGCAGGTTGATGTCGCGGAGGGCTTCGACGACGACGGTCTTGGAGTTGTTGGCGCCGATGACGCCGCCCGCCGCGCCGAGGACGGCCTTCTTCAGCGAGCGGGTCTTGGCGTCGAAGATCGGGAAGTCGATGCCCGCGTCCCAGGTGTCGACCCGGATGTCAGTTGATTTAGCCGTGTTGGTTGATTTAGCCATGTCAGTTCCCCTTAGACCCAGTACGGCACGCGCGAGCGGAAGTTGCGCATCACCAGCATCGCGGCGACCCAACCGACGGCCGTGCAACCGATGACGATCAGCCAGTGGTACAGCGCGACCGACTGTCCCATCAGCGGCGCCCGGGCGATCTCGAGGTAGTGGTACATCGGGTTGAGCTGGGCCAACTTGGCGCGGTCGGACATCTGCGCCGACGCGTTCTCGAGCGATTTGGCCGACCAGATGATCGGGGTCATGAAGAAGACCAGGCGGATCATGGTGCTGAGCAGCTGTCCGATGTCGCGGAAACGGGTCGACATGATGCCGAACACGATCGTCACCCAGACCGCGTTGAGGATGTAGAGCAGCATCGCCGGTATCACGAGCAGCGCCGTCCAATTGAGCGGCTGTGGGAAGACCACGAGGATGATCGCGTAGATCACCACGTTGTGGGCGAAGATGATGAGGCTGCGCCAGACGATCCGGTACACGTGGATGCTCACCGGCGCGGGCAGCTGTTTGATCAGCCCCTCGTTGGTGGAGAAGACCACCGAGCCGTCGAGGATCGTCGTCTCGATGAAGCCCCAGAAGATGAAGCCGAGCGTCACATACGGCAGGAAGTACTTGAGCTCCATGTCGAAGAGAGCGCCGTACAGGATGCCCATGGCGACGGCGGTGACGCCGGTGGCGATGGTGATCCACAGTGGGCCGAGCACCGAGCGCTTGTAGCGCTGCTTGATGTCGGTCCACCCGAGGTGCACCCACAGCTCACGATTGCGGAACCCGTCGGAGAGATCCTTGAAGCCTCGGGCGAAGGTCTTCGAGTCCGAGACCGGGGGTGCAGGCGGGATTCCGCCGTCATTGACTACGGCTGACACAACGCCACAGCATACAAGCGGATCAGAGGTACTGGCCCGTGCTGTGCCCGTCGTGTGGCGAAGCTCCTGGCGGGAGGGCCCCCTGACGCATCTGCTCCAGCTGGCTGCGCGCCGCCATCTGCTGGGCGAACAGTGCGGTCTGGATGCCGTGGAAAAGGCCTTCCAACCAGCCGACGAGCTGAGCCTGGGCGATACGGAGCTCGGCATCGGACGGCGTCACGTCGTCGGAGAACGGCAGCGCCAGACGGCCGAGCTCGTCGCGCAATTCCGGAGCCAGGCCGTCGGCGAGTTCGGAGATCGACGTGCGGTGGATCTCCGCGAGTCGGTTGCGGCTGGCGTCGTCGAGTGGCGCGGCGCGCACCTCCTCCAACAACTGCTTGATCATGGTGCCGATCCGCATCACCTTGGCGGGCTGCTCCACCATCGCGGCCACGTCGGGGGAGTCGTCGCCGTCGTGCTCCACCGCGGGCATCGAGCCGGGGATGATGAGCGAATCGTCGCCTGCCTGGCCGAATGAGGCGTCAGACGGGGCGCCGGGGTCGTCCGGGGTGGCCGAGCCGAACATCGCTGGGTGCATGTCCCCATTGTGCACCGAGTGCGGACAGTATCGTTGTGCGCATGCCGTTCGACGTCGCCTCGGTGAGAGGCCTCTTCCCCGTGTTCGGGGACGGTTGGATCTATCTCGATCCGCAGGCCGGGATGCAGATTCCGGATTCGGTCGCCTCCGCGGTGTCGATCGGATTCCGGTCGCTTCCGGTGATCGCGGGCACGCACAGTCCACAGGCGCGGGCCGCCGCCGACACGGTCCGTGACGCGCGGCAGGCCATTGTCGACCTGCTGGGCGCCGATCCCGCAGGGGTGGTCTTCGGGTCGTCGCGCGCCGCGTTGATGTCGGCGTTGGTGGATGCGCTGCCGTTGGCCTCCTGGATGGATCGGAACATCGTGCTGTCCCGGTCCGACGACGAAGCCGTCCTCCGGCCCGCGGTCGACGGTGCGGCGCGCCACGGCACGCCGGTGCGGTGGGCGGAGATCGACATCGAGGACGGCACCCTGCCCACTTGGCAGTTCGCCGAGATCGTCGACGACCGGACCTCGTTGCTCGCGGTGACGCTGGCGTCGTCGGTCACCGGCGCCATCACCGACATCGGTCCCATTGCGGGACACGCGCGCGCCGCCGGGGCGCGACTGCTGGTGGACGCCTCCACCGCCGCGCCGTATGTGCCGCTGTCGATGGCGGAACTCGGCGCCGACGTGGTGATGGTGAGCGCGGAGCGCTGGGGTGGGCCCCGCGTGGCCGCGATGGTCTTCGCCGAACCGGGGCAGGTGCACACCCTGACGCGGGTCTCGATGGATCCTGCTGCGGTGGGTCCGGCGCGGCTGGAGCCCGACCCGGTGCCGCCGGCGCTGCTGGCCGGCCTCGTCGCATCGATCGACTACCTCGCCCGACTCGATCCAGAGGCCACGGGCACGCGCCGCGACAAGATCACAGCATCGATGGACGCCACCTACGAGTACGTGCATCGGTTGCTGTTCTATCTGGTCAACTCGCTGTCGCATCTGTCCAATGTCAGCGTGGTGGGAGCGGAGGCCCACCGGGTGCCGGTGGTGAGCTTCGTGGTCGGCGGCGTGACGGCGGAGAATGTCTGTACTCGGTTGAGCGACAACGGGATCGCGGCGCTGGCGAAGGTTCCGAGCCGAGCACTCGAGGCGATCGGGGTCGACGAGATCGGCGGTGCGGTGACGGTGGGGCTGTCGCCGTACTCCACGCCATACGAGGTGGATCAGCTGATCAGGGTACTGGGCTCATTCGGGTGATATCGGAAATAGCGGTCGGTCGACCGGTGGACCGCTGATTCTGGTGCGGCGGCCGTCGACTGTAGTGTCTGAGCGTCTAGATCGAAATACAGAGGTGAGGGGGCGCGATCTTGCGTACCGGGGCGGAAGACGGGCCCGACGACGCCGAGGGGGCGCTCAGCGCACGCCAGCGTGAGCTGTGGCAGCAGTTCGTCGGCGGCGGATGGGTGCTGTATCGCGCGGTGTTCCGGGAGATCGACCAGACGTCCGCCGACTGGCGCCTGCTCGAGGTGCTGTCGTACGCGCCGCAGATGCGGATCAGCGATTTGGCGGAGGCCACCCAGATCGGCCTGAGTACGGTGTCCCGGCAGGTCAGTCGGTTCATGGACTGCGGATACGTCGAACGCGTCGCCTCCGTCGAAGAAGACGCCCGCCAGAAGTGGGTCAAGATCACCGACAAGGGGATGGCCGAAGTGGCGCCCATTCTCGAAGCGCGTGATCGCGCCGTCCGACGACTGATCGTCGACCGGCTCAGCGAAGACGAGTTCGAGCAGTTGTGCGGACTCTTCGGAACCCTGGGCGCGAGGATCTCCGAAGACCACGCTTGACTCTCCCCATCGCCCTGCCCCTGCTTACATAGTCAGCAGCACTTTGCCGACGGCGTCGCCGGACTGCAGGCGAGCGTGGGCGGCGTTCACCTCGTCCAGCGGGTAGGTGAAGTCGATGACCGGGACGATGTGACCGGACTCGATCAACGGCCAGGTGCGGGCCACCGTCTCGGTGATCACCGCGGCCTTGGAGTCCGGACCGCCGGTGGTCGGACGGGAGCGCAGGGTGGTTCCGATGACCGACGCACGCTTGGCCATCAAGGCACCGATGTTGAGTTCGGCCTTCACCCCGCCCTGCATGCCGATGATCACCAGCCTGCCGTTGGTGGCCAGCGCGGCGATGTTGCCGGCCAGGTACTTGGCGCCCATGATGTCGAGGATGACGTCCGCTCCGCCCTCGGCCCTCACGCGTTCGGTGAAGTCGTCGTCGCGGTAGTTGATCAGGATGTCGGCGCCCAGTTCCGCGGCGCGAGCCAGCTTGGCCTCGGTGCGCGCGGTGGTCGCGACGCGGCAGCCCATCGCGTGGGCCAACTGGATCGCGTGGGTGCCGATGCCACTGCTGCCGCCGTGCGCCAGGAACAGCTCGCCGGGCGCGAGTCGGCCGGTAATCACCACGTTCGACATCACCGTGCACGCCACCTCGGGCAGCGCGGCGGCCGAGACGAGGTCGATGCCGCGCGGGACGGGCATCACCTGCTCCGACGGCACCGCGACCTTCTCGGCGTATCCGCCGCCCGCCAGCAGTGCGCAGACCTCGTCGCCGATCTTCCAGCCGGTGACGCCCTCGCCGAGGTCGCTGACGGTTCCGGAGACCTCCAGGCCCAGGATGTTCGACGCACCCGGCGGCGGCGGATAGTTGCCTGCCCGCTGCAGCAGATCGGCCCGGTTCACGCCCGCGGCCACCACGTCGATGATCACCTCGCCCGCCTGCGGTCGGGGGTTGGGGGCATCGGACACGACGATCGGCTCGGATCCATAGACGGCGCGCATGCCCACAGTGTTCCAGCAATCGGAGCGCGGGGGCAGGGGAGCGAGCGCCTTGCCGTGATGCGCTAACCTGGGTCGCTGAGGAAGCGTGGCAGAGCGGCCGAATGCACTCGCCTTGAAAGCGAGCGTCTGTAACAGGACCGGGGGTTCAAATCCCTCCGCTTCCGCTGGACACCCTGGCCTGTTGATGCAGGTCAGGGTGCGTCACGTTTAAGGTCTCGCGCGACGGGATACCCCTGTTTCATCACACCGTGTGATGAACCGAAGGGTGGCGATGACCTTGCGACGCAGTGGCGGAATCTTAAGCGTGATCGTCCTCATCTGGCTGGTGATTGGACTGGTCGCGGCGGTGCAGCGCGACTACTTCAAGGATTCGGACGCGAACTGTGCGACCGCGGGAACGATCGCTCTGACGATTGTCGCGGGGCCGCTGAACTACGCGGGCGTCAACCCCAAGGTCGAGGACTGCGACGTCCGGATTCCGGAACCTAGCGAATAGAAACAACCCTGCGACAACGGCAACCGGCCACGGCGGCGGGTGGAAGGAAACGGAAATGATCCTTGTTGGAGTATTACTTCTGATCCTGGGCTTCGTGTTCTCGCTCGCGATCTTGACCTACATCGGTGTCGCGCTTGTCGTCATCGGTGCGGTTCTCTGGATACTCGGGGCCGTCGGTCGGCCGATCGCGGGACGAAAAGTCTGGTTTTGACGCCTGGACGGCACTCGCCGGACACATTCGCCGCTGAGCGGCCCCGAGCCGCGACAGGGTGCGGTGCCTGAGCGGTGAGTCGGTCGTAGGCCTCTACACTTTCCCGAATGGACGTCATCGACAACGCCGTCGTCTGGTTCAACGAACGCTACGGGTACGTGCTGATCGTGCTCCTGGTGGGCGCGGGACTCTGGTGGGGCGTGCGCACCCGGGTAGTTCAGCTGCGGCTGCTGCCCGACATGGTCCGCGCGATCCGCGAGCAGCCGCCCAAGAGCAAGGCCGGCGGCACCCAGATCTCGGCCTTCCGGGCCTTCTGCATCTCTGCGGCCTCCCGTGTGGGCACCGGCAACGTCGCGGGCGTCGCGGTCGCCATCACGATCGGCGGTCCCGGCGCGGTGTTCTGGATGTGGGTGCTGGCGATCATCGGCGGCGCGACGGCGTTCGTCGAGTCGACACTGGGCCAGTTGTACAAGGTGCGCGACGGCGCCGACTACCGCGGCGGACCCGCCTATTACCTGAGTCGGGGCATCAAGAACCGCCGACTCGCGTTCGTGATGTCGCTGCTCTTCGCCGTCGCGATCACCTTCACCTACGGCTTCGTGTTCAACTCCGTGCAGTCGAACTCCATCACCGCGGCGGTCGACCTCGCTGTCGGATCCGACGCGGCGTGGGTGCCGTACGTGATCGGGGCGACGCTCGCCACGCTCACCGCGCTGGTGATCTTCGGCGGCGTGCATCGTATCTCCGGCGTCTCGCAGGTGTTGGTGCCCATCATGGCGATCACTTACGTCGGGCTGGCCTTCTTCATCGTGGCGACCAACCTGGGGGCGTTGCCCGGCGTGATCGGCGACATCGTCAATTCCGCGTTCGGTGTCCGGGAGTTCGTCGGCGGCGGGCTGTGGGCCGTCATCATGCAGGGCATGCGCCGCGGCCTGTTCTCCAACGAGGCGGGCATGGGCTCGACCCCAAACGCCGCGGCGACCGCCGCGGTCTCGCACCCGGCCAAGCAGGGACTGGTCCAGACCCTGGGCGTCTACTTCGACACCTTGATCGTCTGCTCGGCCACGGCCTTCATCATCCTGCTGTCGAATCCCGACTACGGCAGCGACATCGAGGGCGTTCAACTGACCCAGACCGCGTTGGCTCACCACATCGGCTCGTGGGCCGGTCCGCTGCTCGCGGTGATCCTGTTCTTCCTGGCGTTCAGCTCGGTGATCGGCAACTACTACTACGGCGAGACCAACATCGCGTTCTTCACGCGGCGCCGCTGGGTGTTGAACGTGTTCCGCGTGGCGGTGATCGGCTTCGTCTTCTTCGGGGCGATCACCAAGGTCTCGCTGGTCTGGAACCTCGCCGACGTCTTCTCGTCGCTGATGGCGACGGTGAACATCGTGGGTCTCTTCCTGATCGGCGGCGTCGCGGTGCTGTTGCTCCGCAACTTCACGGCCCAGCGCGCACGCGGTCTGGATCCGGTGTTCCACCGCGACGACATCCCCGGCCTCACCGGCGTGGAGTGCTGGGACGGCACGGACCCGGAGACGGTGCGCGACGAGGCCCCGGAACCGGTGGTTGGCCCGAGGGCGTAGCGCGCCGAAAATTTTGGCGTTTGAAGTGGGCAGGGAGCCCATGGGCTGTGAGCACCACTTCGAACGCCAAAGTTTCAGCGCGAAGTCTGCTCCGAGTCGGAGCCGGTCGGGTAGACATGATTTCAACTGCCGTGTGCGACGGCCCGACGAAGGCGAGAACGACTGTGACTGAATCCAATTCCCCGAATCTGCTCGCGACCATCGGCGGGGTGGGCCTCGCCGCCACCGGCCTGGCGCACTTCGTCGCACCCGACGCGTTCCGCGGCATCACCGAGCAGGCGTTCCCGAAGAATACCGATCGCTTCCTGATGATCAATGGGGCCTTCGAGACGGTGGTCGGCACGTTGATTGCGGTGCCGAAGACGCGGAAGGCCGGACTCATCGGCCTCGGGTTGTACGGCGCGCACCTCACGTCGAATCTGGCGTTGGCGCGGCTGCGCTGATCGGTCGGCGTCGAGGCGGCTGTGCCGTTGGCCACTGGCCGGGGTGAGTCCGGGGCCGCGACCTTGCGACCGGGGTCGCGGCCCCGGATCCATAGCCAGATCCGATTCGACTATCCGCGTACCTCGACGTAGCGTTTTTGGGTGCACTCTGACGACTCGAGCATCACCGCCTTTCGTGCGGTGGGCGAAACTCCGGTTCCCTTCTCCGATGCTCTCGACGAGTGGGCGACCGCAGCCCGCGAGGTCTTGATCGAGACCGCTCGCGCGTACGGAGCCTTCATCACGCAGGCCGAACTGGCCTCCAAGGTGCAGACCGACACCGGTATCCGCGCGGGCGGACCGGTGCGTCTGTGGATCGACGACCTGCTCGCTGCGGTCACTCGGCAACGCGCCGAGGACGAACCGCTGCTGGCCGCCCTGTGCGTGCGTCTGGACCAGTCGGTGGGCGATGCCTATCCGAAGGTCCTGGAAGTGGCAGGTTTCGCCAAGCCCGACGATGCGGACGCCGATGCCGCCCATCGCCGGTTCGCCTGCTACCAGTACTTCGGTGCCAAGGTGCCCGCCGGTGCGCGCGCGATGCTGACCCCGCGCGTGGCTGAGAAGCGTGCCGCGATCCGTCCCGCCAAGGCGGCCAAGACGCCGAAGTCCGCGAAGCCGAAGACTCCGAAGGCCGCCTCGAACACTGGCTCGGCGAGCAAGCCGGCGAAGGCCGCCAAGCCGAAGGCCGCGGCCAAGCCCAAGGCGGAACCGGTGCCGGAGGAGAAGCCGAAGCTTTGCCCCACCTGCTACACCGTGCTCTCGACTTCCGGGGTCTGCGGCTTCTGCTATTGAGGTGAGCGCCGCGTCGAGCCGCGGACGGCGAGTTCGACCGGGAGTCGGACGTCGTCGGGTTCGGGGTCGGTTCCGCTGATCATTCCGAGCAGCAGGCGGACGCCCGCTTCGCCGATCTCGTGAGCGGGAGTGATGACCGTCGTCAGCGGAACGGGCAACTGGCCTGCGACGGGAATGTCGTTGTAACCGATCAGCCCGAGATCGTCGGGGATCGACAGCCCGAGGTCGCGGGCGACGCCGAGCAGGCCGATGGCCATCGTGTCGCTGACGCAGAAGACGGCGTCCGGACGGTCGTCGCGGGCCAACAGGGTCCGCGCCGCGTCGATGCCGCCCTGCACATCCATCCGGGCATGGGCGATGCGGTCCGTCGGGACCTCGATGCCCGCGCTGCTGAGCGCGTCGAGGAAGCCCGCCAATCGATCGCTACCGGTGGTCGCGAACAGCGGACCGCCGACCGCCGCGATCCGCTGATAGCCGCGGTCGAGCAGATGCTGACCGGCCAGTCGACCGCCCGCGTAGTCGTCGCCGCCGGCGAACGGTAGCCCCGAGTCCGCATGGCGGTTCAGCGCGACCGCCGGGACGCCGAGGGCCAGGTGGTCGACGAAGTCCGTCGCGGGGCTGTGCAGGCTGCTGAGCAGGAGTCCGTCCACCTGCCGTCCGGCGAGCAGTTCGATGGCGGCGCGCTGTTCGGCGAGGTCGTCGGGCGGGCTCGACAGCAGGACCGAGTACCCGACGGCGCGGGCCGCCTCTTCCAGGCCCTGGTAGATCGTGGCGACCACGCCGTCCGTGAGGCGCGGCATCACGGCGCCGATGGTGGTGGTGCGCCGGGTCCGCAGGCTGGCCGCCCATAGGTTCGGGCGGTAGCCGAGTTCGCCGGCCACCTCCCGGACCCGCTGCGCGGCCGCTGACCAGCCGTCGACCGGCTCCGACTGTCGCAGTACGCGCGAGACCGTCGAGACGTGGACACCCGCTCGCTCGGCGATCTCCTTCATCGTCGGCGGTCGCGATGGTCGCCGGTGCGACGAATCGGGCATGGGTTCCTCGCAGTCGGTGAGAGCGGTCCGGGTAGGGCGTTGACGGTTCGTCAACGTTGTGGTTACCCTCACCCCATCACAATGCAATCGATTGCACAAAGCATTGCATCGAGATTGGCCCCGTCATCGAAGCAGGAGAAGCAGCATGACCAGCACCCGCACCGTCACCGAGTTGTTCGCCCTCGACTCCCTCCTCTCCGACGAGGAACGCCAGATCCGCGACACCGTCCGCGAGTTCGGCAACGAGCGGATCCGACCGCACGTCGCGGGCTGGTTCGACGAGGCGTCCATCCCGGTGAAGGATCTCGCCAAGGAGCTCGGCAACGTCGGCGTGCTCGGCATGCACCTGGACGGCTACGGCTGCGCGGGCATGAGCGCGGTGGACTACGGCCTGGCCTGCCTGGAACTGGAAGCCATCGATTCGGGCATCCGCTCGCTGGTATCGGTGCAGGGTTCGCTGGCGATGTTCGCGATCCATCACTGGGGTAGCGAGGAGCAGAAGAACGAGTGGCTGCCGCAGATGGCGGCGGGCGACGCCATCGGTTGCTTCGGTCTCACCGAGCCGGACTTCGGTTCGGACCCGGGCGGGATGCGGACCCGTGCGGTGCGCGATGGCTCCGACTGGATTCTCAACGGCGCCAAGATGTGGATCACCAACGGTTCGGTGGCCGATGTCGCGGTCGTCTGGGCCAATACCGACCTGGAGGAGGGCTCGCGCGGCATCCGCGGTTTCGTGGTCCCGACCGACACCCCCGGGTTCTCGGCGCCGGAGATCCGCGCCAAGATGTCGCTGCGGGCGTCGGTGACCTCGGAGTTGGTCTTGCAGGACGTCCGGCTGCCGGAGTCGGCGATGCTGCCCAAGGCCGCCGGCCTGCGCGGACCGCTCAGTTGCCTCAACGAGGCGCGTTTCGGGATCATTTTCGGCGCGATCGGTGCCGCCCGCGACTGCCTGGAGACGGCGGTCGAGTATGCGTCGTCGCGGATCATCTTCGACAAGCCGCTCGCCGGCTACCAGCTCACCCAGGCCAAGCTGGCCGATATGGCGCTCGAGGTCGGCAAGGGGCATCTGCTGGCGTACCAGCTCGGGCGTCTCAAGGACGCCGGTGAGGTGGAGCCCGCGCAGATCAGCCTCGGCAAGCTCAACAACTGTCGCGAGGCCATCAAGGTGGCCCGCGAGTGCCGCACCATTCTGGCGGCCAACGGCATCACCCTGGAGTACCCGGTGATCCGTCATGCGAACAACCTGGAGTCGGTGCTGACCTACGAGGGCACCTCCGAGGTGCACCAGCTGACGATCGGCCGGGCGTTGACCGGCGAAGCGGCCTTCCGGTGAGTGATACCGCGGGGGCGCTCGACGGACTGGTGATCGCCGACTTCGGCCGGGTGCTGGCCGGACCGTATGCCACCATGCTGCTGGCCGACCTCGGCGCGGAGGTCGTCAAGATCGAACGGCCGGGCTCCGGCGACGACACTCGAGCGTGGGGGCCACCCTATGCGGGTGGTCAGGCTACCTATTTCCAGGCGGTCAATCGCAACAAATCGTCGTTGGCGCTCGACCTGCGCGACGCCGACGATCTCGCTGTCGCGCGCGATCTCGCGGTCCGGGCAGACGTGGTGGTCGAGAACTTTCTGCCGGGCGCCATGGATCGACTGGGCGTCGGGTACGACGCCGTCGCCGCCGAGAATCCCGGGGTCGTCTACTGTTCGATCACCGGATTCGGCGGTCACAACCAACTGCCCGGGTACGACCTGCTGGTGCAGGCCGTCGGCGGTCTGATGAGCATCACCGGACCTTCGCCGGACGAGCCGACGAAGGTCGGCGTGGCGCTGGTGGACGTCATCACCGGCATGCATGCCGCGATCGGCATCCTCGCCGCGCTGCGGCACCGCGATCAGACGGGGCAGGGACAGCGAGTCGAGGTCAACCTGCTGTCGTCGTTGCTGTCGGCGCTCACCAACCAGAGCGCTGGTTACGTCGGCGCCGGGGTGGTGCCGCACGCGATGGGCAACGCGCACCCGAGCGTGGTCCCGTACCAGCCGTTCCCGACGGCCGATCGCCCCCTGATCCTGGCGGTCGGCAACGACCGTCAGTTCGGGGCACTGGTCCGCGAGCTCGGTGCGCCCGAGCTGGCCGACGATCCGCGCTTCGCGGACAACGCATCGCGCGTGGCACATCGAGACGTGCTGATCGCGGAGCTGACGCGATTGCTCAGCGCCGACACCGCCGACGGCTGGTTTCCGCGGTTCACCGCGGTCGGTGTGCCGTGCGGACCGGTCAACGACCTCGGCGACGCATTCGCGCTGGCGGAGAAGCTCGGTCTCGACCCGGTCGCACAGATCGACGACTCGGTCCGCACGACGACGATGCCGACGGTCGCGAATCCGATCCGACTGTCTGCGACGCCTCCGACGTACCGGACCGCGCCGCCCGATCTGAGCTGAGGCCGGGTACCGGCTGAGGATCTCACGCTTGGGGCCACACCCTGCCGAAACGGGGCTGACGCCGCCCCCGACCTGTGCGAGGATCGGAGTCGTGGTCGACTACCTGGTGCCGGACTGGGCTAACGCAGCTCTCGCGGTGATCGACGTCCAACGCGATTTCGTCGACGGCCCGGCGGCAGTGTCCGGGACCCTCGAGGTGATTCCGGCCATCGCCGCGACCGTCGCCGAGTTCCGCAGGCTGGGACGGCCGATCGTCCACGTGGTGCGGTCGTACCGGCCCGGCGACAGTGACGTCGACCTGCTTCGCCGGGTCGCCGTCGAAGCCGGGGACGTTCTCGTCGCGCCGGGGACAGCGGGCGCCGCGATTCCGAGGGAGCTCCTTCCCGGACCCGTCGACCTGGATTGGGACTCGTTGCGGTTCGGTGCGGTCCAGGAGATCGGTGCGGCCGAGTTCGTCGTGTTCAAGCCGCGGTGGTCGGCGTTCTTCCGCACCCCGCTCGACTCCCTACTGGGCGACCACGATGTCACGACCGTCGTGGTGGCCGGCTGCAACCTCCCGAACTGCCCTCGGGCAACGCTGTTCGACGCATCGGAGCTGGACTACCGCACGGTGCTGGTGAGTGACGCGACGTCGCAGACCACGCCGGAGCGGCTCTCGGACCTGGAACGGATCGGCGTGCAGCTGCGAACCGCGGACCAGGTGATCGGCGCGGTGGCGCGCGACGATCTGCTCGGGAGCGCGGAATCACTGTGGGTGTCGGGCCTGACACAATTGGCCGACGACCTCGACGTCCCGAGTGGCTGCGGCGACTGGACGGTCCGCGACCTGGTCAATCACGTGGCGGGCGGGGCGTCGCGCTATCGGATTCTGCTCGACGGCGGCACCTCCGCCGACACCGCCGCCACCCGTGACCTCGACTTCATCGGCGGCGACGCGATCGGCGCCTTCTGGGAGCACGAGCATCAGCTGCGCGAGTCGGCGGAACGGGCCGACCTCGCGGAGCCCGTCGACCATCGGGCGGGCGAGCTCAGCGGCTGGGAACTGATGAACCTGCGGGTCATGGAACTCACGCTGCACAGCAAGGATCTCGCCGACGCTCTCGGCGCCGCGTGGGAGCCGCCCGTCGAGCTCGCCGAGCAGGTGCTCCGCGACTGCGCCGACGTCATCGACAGGATGCGCGCGCTCGGGCACATCGGTGAGGAACGCACCCCCGCGTCGCAGGCCCCCACCGATCGCCTCCTCGCCTTCGCCGGACGGATCTGACTGCGGCGGTCTACTGTGCGGCGGTCCACTATTCTGATGCGATGCCGCACGACGCTGAAACCTCAGACGACCCTGGGACCTCAGGCGACGCTGGGACTTCAGGCGACGCTGGGACTTCAGGCGACGCTGGGACTTCAGACGACCCGGCAAGGCTCGACGAGCCGCGACGGTTTCGGCTGGCCTACGTGCCCGGCGTCATGCCGGCCAAGTGGGTTCGCAAGTGGAGTGAACGGTTCGCCGACGTGCCCCTCGAACTCTCCTCGTGCACCGTGGTCAACAGCACCGCTGTGCTATCCCGGGCTGAGGCCGACGCCGTCGTCACCCGACTGCCGCGTGCTCTCGACGTGCACGATCCCGGCCCGCACCATGTGATCGAGCTGTACCAGGAGACCACCGTGGTCGTGGTGCCCAAGGACCACTACCTGTCCGCCGCGGACGAGCTCACCGCCGCCGACGTCGCCGACGAGAGTTTCCTGGTGCCGCTCGACGACGTCCTCGACTGGTCGACGCCGCCCGGCACCATCCTCGACCATCGGCCGCAGACCGTCGACGACGCCATCGAGCTGGTCGCCGCCGGAATGGGTGTGCTTGCGGTGCCGCAATCGCTGGCCCGCCTGCACAATCGTCGCGACCTGGTCTACCGGCCGCTGGTCGGTGCGCCGGTCAGTCGCGTGGTGCTGCTGTGGCCTGCGCCGACCACCGATCTCGCCGACGAGTTCGTCGGCGTGGTTCGCGGTCGTCGTCCCAACTCTTCCCGCGGCGGCGATCAGCAGCAGCCGAAGCGAACGGCCAAGGAGAAGGCCGCCGCCAAGCGCGCCAACCGCGAAGCGGCCGGTAAGGTTCCCGGCCGCAACTTCGGCAAGGCCGCGCGGCGCGGTAGACGGTGACCGCACCGGGTCGGCTTCTGGTTCGCTGCGCTACAGGTTCCAGCCCAGCGTCCCGTCGGGACCGTACTTGCACGTCGCGATCGCGTCGGTTTGCGAGATCCGCGCGCGGGCACCCGGTTCGCTGCAGCTCGACCCACCTTCGACGGCAGCGCGCGACTGGTGCGTCCGATCTGTCCAGGCGCCGTTCATCGCGCTGCAGTACAGCGTTCCGTCGGCGGAGTAGTCGTTGAACTCATCCGGGCCGCACGGCTGACCTTCCAGGGGCTCGGGCTCCGCGGGAACCGCGGCCACCGTGGTCGGGACCGTCGGCACGGCCAGCGTCTCGGTGACGGTGGGTGTGGTGGTCGTGGTTCGCGTGGTGGTCGGGCGGTCCACAGTCGTCGACGTGATGGACGACGGTGCTGCCGCAGGCGCGGCCGGACGATCGTCCTGCCCGAACAAGTACGCCGCGGTTCCGCCCGCTGCGAGCACCGCCACCGCCGCCGCGGCGGCGAGAATCGTCGGCCACCGCCGTCCGCGAAGGGAGCTCGCGCCGGTGTCGGCGGCGATCGGCGCGGCGGCCGGCGTTGGCGCAGTCGCGGTCACCGAGTAGGGCTCGTGAGCAGCGGCGATGAACCGGCCGCTCATGGCATCCGACAGTGCCGCGACGAAGTCGGCGCACGACTGGTACCGCTGGTCGGGGTTCTTCGCGAGCACGCGGGCGAGGACCGAGTCGACCGCCACCGGAACGTGCGGGGCAAGATCGGTGACCGGGGGAGGCTGCAGGTGCAGATGAGCGGACATCAGGGCCGTCACGGAACCCGCGGTGAAGGGCGGCTGTCCGGTGAGAAGGTGGAATGCCGTGCAGCCCAGGGAGTAGATGTCGGAGCGGTTGTCGACGCGATCTCCCTCGATGGCTTCCGGGCTGATGTACGCCAGCGTGCCGATCGTGATGCCGGTGGAGGTCAACGACGTCGCCTCCTCCGCGGCCTTGGCGATGCCGAAGTCGGCGAGCTTGACCGCCTCGACGGTGAACTCGGAACTGGCGTCGTTCAGCGCAGTGCTGTCGTCCAGTGCGAGGAGGATGTTCGCGGGCTTCACGTCGCGATGGGTGATCCGGTGCTTGCGCCACGCGTAGTCGAGGGCGGCTCCGGCTCCGGAGATCAGCGAGTGCGCCAGCGGGAACGGCATCGGGCCGCGAGATGAGAGGAGATGGTCTGCGTCGATTCCCTCGACGTATTCCATGGTGATCCAGAGCCGTCCCTGGTGCTCGCCACGGTCGTGCAGAGTGACGATGTTCGGGTGCGACAACTGTGCCAGCAGGTCGGCCTCCCGCTGGAACCGGGCCTGGAAGTCGTCGTTTCGGGAGACGCCCGCATCCAGCAGCTTGAGGGCGTCGCGTCGCGGCAGGCGGGGATGCTCGACGAGGTACACCTGCCCCATCCCGCCGGCGCCGAGCTGTCGCAGGACCCGGTAGCCGGCGATCTCGGTGATTTCCATGAATGTGCTCTTTCGGTCAAATCGGCGTCGTTGCAAGTGTGTCACGGCCCGACGACTCGCCGACTACCCTGAGTGCGGGGAAGGGAGCAGACGCAGTGAAGATCGCGATCGAACCGGGACGAGATGAGCATCTGGCCGAGGCGGTGACGTCGTCGGGCAGTGCCGTGGTGGCGCTCGATGAGGCCGACGCGCTCGTGTGGATAGGTGGGCCCGACGGGTTCCCGCAGCTCGCCGACACGGTCCGGTGGGTTGCGCTCGCCACCGCGGGCATCGAGAAGTTCGTCGCCGCCGAGGTGCTCGACGACCGTCGCCTGTGGACCAACGCCTCGGGCTTCTACGCCGCCGGCGTCGCCGAGCACGCGTTGACGCTGCTGCTGGCGGGGCTGCGGCAGATCAACACCGCGGTGCTCGACCACTGGGCCAAGGAGCGGATCGATCCGGCCGTCCGCACCCTGCGCGGCGCCACCGTCGCGATCATCGGCGCGGGCGGCATCGGACGCGAGCTGACGCCGCTGCTCAAGGCCTGCGGCGCACGCGTGATCGCGGTGAACCGCAGCGGTCGGGCGATTCCCGGCGCGCACCAGACGTTGCCCACGGACCGGATAGACGAGGTCTGGGCGCTCACCGATCATGTCGTCCTCGCCGCGCCCGACACTCCCGAGACACACCATCTGATCAATGACGAAAGCCTGGGCAAGCTGCATCCGCACAGCTGGATAGTCAACATCGCCCGCGGCCCGCTGATCGACCAGTCCGCACTGCACCGCGCGCTGCTCGGCGGCACGATCGCCGGTGCGGCCCTCGACGTCACCGATCCGGAACCGCCGTCGCTCGACGACCCGCTGTGGTCGCTCCCGAACGTCATCATCACCCCGCACGTGGCGAACCCGGCGTCCGGCCTGACGCGGGAGATGGCGCCCTACCTGGCGGAGAACATCCGCCGCTTCGAGGCGGGCGAGGAACTGCTATCCGTGGTCGCTCCCGGCGCCGGGTACTGATCCCGGCGCGCTCGCGCCGACCCGAGCGCGCAACTCGGCGACCCTCGCCGGGGCGACCGGCGTGTCGGGGCCTGCCTGCCAGCACGCGGACAGGAGGTCGTAGCCGACGGACCGGACGGCGTGGTGCTGCGGCCAGTACTTGCGGGCCCACGACGGGTCGTCGTGGGCGCTGTCGGTGGCGGCCAGCTCGGCCTCCAACAGCTGCCACTGCAGATCGCGGCGCCGAGTCCGCATCGCAGGTGACGCGGGCGTCTGATCGGCGGCGACGTCGAGCACCGAGACGCAGGCCCCGCGGACCGATTGATCGGCAGCCCGCAGCGTGGACCGGTGCGCTCGAGGAAACAGCAACCAGGTCATCGCGACGGCGAGGGCCACACCGAGGACGGTCTCGACGATCCGCGAACCCATCTGCTGGCCCAGCGGCAGGTCGGCTGCGCCCATCAGCAGGGCGAGGGGCGTGATGAACGTGACGGCCAACGCGTAGTTGGTGGTCATGGTCAACTCGATGAGGACGTTGAGCACGGCCAGCACCGCGATCAGCGCCCCGGTGTGCAGGTCGAGGAGGTGCAGGGCGGCGAAGATCGCCAGGCCCGCGACCGTCCCGAGGACCCGGTGCAGGCCGCGGACCCCGACACGCACCCGATCGGGGCCCATTTGCAAGACCAGTACCGCGCCCATGACCGCCCAGTCGGGTCGACCGAGGCCCGCGACCACCGAGATCCCGCCCGCGAGGAGGGCCGCGGTGGTGGTGCGCAGGGCGGTCACGGAGGCATGGCTGCTCGGATGCGCGGCGGAGCGCAGTCGCTGGCGGATGCTCGGTCGGGGCAGCGGCGCGATCAGAGCCGCGGTGTCGGCGGCGTGTACCCGATGATGGGATTCCCGCAGGCGCAGAGCCAGGTCGCCGTCGGTCTGTGCGGCATCGTGCAGCACCGACCACGCGTTCAGGGTCGACGACGCCACGCTGTGCCGCCGCGACGGTTCGCGGTTGTCGGCGACGAACTGCTCGATCTCGGCGAGGGCGGTTTCGGTGGCGGCGGTCTCCGG
The DNA here is from genome assembly GCF_012515855.1 of Gordonia sp. (in: high G+C Gram-positive bacteria). Classification (GTDB taxonomy): domain Bacteria; phylum Actinomycetota; class Actinomycetes; order Mycobacteriales; family Mycobacteriaceae; genus Gordonia. Next base: position 3,427 of record NZ_JAAYXO010000167.1, on the reverse strand, counting down.
GCCGTGCGGACGCCAGAGGGCGGGCGCCATGCTGACCGCGAGCGCGGCGACGGCACCGGCCGCGGTGTAGAGCACCACCGACGCGGTGGGCACACCCGCGCGGCCGACCAGTGCGGCGACGCCACCGACCAGGACCAGGAAGAAGGGGCCGGGCGGCCCGAGGCGCAGCGCGTTGACCCCGAAGACCCCGGCCGCGGTGAGCGCGCCGAGCGCTGTGACGATCACCAGTTCGCGTGTGATCGACGAGCTCGGTCCCACCCAGGCGCCCAGAATCGTGAAGAGCGCCGCGACCACCACCAGCAACAGGCCGGCCATGAGGATGGACTTCCAGCGGATCCGGTACGGACGACGTTCGCCGAACAACACCGCGAACGATCCCAGCGCAGCGAGGACCGCATCGGCCCCCGCACCGGACGCCAACAGCACGAGCGCGGGCAGGAGGAAGGCCGGCCCCGCGCGGAGGGCAGGCGCCCACCGGCCGCGAGTGGACGGTCGCACCCAGAAGAGCTCGGTGAACCCCGGCCGAGCAGGCGGAAGCGGGTGGTCGTTCATCGGCGCACCGCCGTCAGGTGCACCTCGGGGAAGCGGTGGTCGTCGTCGGGCCGACTGACGGTCCGCCACAGCTCGTCGAAGCCTGCGGTGGTGACCGCGTCCGCCAGCGCATCGGCGTGCCACCGCCAGGCTCGGGCCACCGCGTGGTCGAACTCGTGGACGCCTGGAGCGTCGGACGACTGCGTCGCGACCAGGAGCACCGCGCCTGCGGGGAGTCGCTCGGCCCAATCGGCCAGGGTGCTCCGGACGCGGTCGGGCGGCAGGTGAATCAGGCTGAATCGCGCGATCACCCCGGCGACGTCAGACAGGTCGACGTCCGTCAGGTCGGCGTCGCCGTTGCTCCACGTCAGGTCCGGATGCTGCGCTCGCGCGATGGCGAGCATCGCGCGGCTCGGGTCGACGCCGCGGACCGACAGGCCGCGCGCACCCAGATGCGCGGACACGCCGCCGGTCCCGCAGCCGACGTCGACGATCGAGACCGCGGTAGTCGGCCCGGCGTCGCGGGCGGCGATCGCCAGGTCCGCGAACGCGTCGACCGCCCGCCGTTCCAATGCTGTCTGGAACGGTTCGGGAAACGTGCGGTGGTACAGGTCGGCGAGGGCGTCGTAACCGGGTTGCGGAGCCACGATGACTATTGTGCTGACCGGCGGGCGATCCGGACGAGGTCGGCCGCCGGCCCCTGCAGAGTGCGCGGCGGACGCCAGACGGCGCGGAGTTCGCGGCTCAGGTCGAGGCCTGCGACGTCGACGATGCGCAGGTCGCCGCTGCGCGCGGATTCGGCGACGGCCAGGGTGCTGAGCACGGCGGGTCCCACGCCGCCCGCGGCCGCGGTGCGGATGGCGGCGCTGCTCCCGAGTTCCAGCAGCGGCTCGGCGCGGACGTGATCGCCCAGGGCATGCTCGAGAGTGGTGCGCGTGCCCGACCCCGGCTCCCGCTCCAACAGCGGGGTGGCGGCGAGTTCGGCGATGTCGATGGGGCCGTGTCTGCGCACCCACTTGTGGTCGGGCGGGACCACCACCACAAGCCGATCGCGTGCGACCACCGCGCTGTGCAGACCTCGCGGGATCAGCGGTGTCTCCACGAAGCCGACGTCGCAGGTGCCCGCCGTGACGGTCTCGAAGACCTCGGTGGAGTTGCGCATCCGCAGATGGACGGTGGTGTCGGCGTGCTCGGCGCGGAAGGTGCCAAGCCACAGGGGCATCAGGTGCTCGGCGACGGTCATCGACGCGTCGACGGTGATCTCGGCGGCGGTGTCGCCGTTGAGACCCGCGGCGACGTCGAGCATCGCCTGCCCGCCCTCGACGATCTGTCGTGCCCAATGCACCAGCACGGTGCCGTCGGGGGTCAGCCGCGAACCGGTGGTGACGCGCTCGAGGAGGCGGACGCCGAGTTGGCGCTCCAGACGGCTGATGGCCCGCGAGGCGTTGGGCTGTGCGGTGTCGAGGGCTCGCGCGGCGGCGCTGAGGCTGCCGTGATCGTCGACCCCGACCAGCAACTGCAGTGCTCGCAGATCGAGCGAGCGGATGTCCACGGCGCGACATTACCCCATATCGAACTGATATATCCCCATGTTGGATATCCGGGTTCTGTGCTGGTCGGATTCCCGCGAAGGTAGTCCTATGACCGAGATGCTGAATCGCAACGAAACTCAGGAGACGGAGCCGATGGACCAGAAGAGGCTCGGTGGCGTCCTCCCCGGACTCGCCGTATGCGGCGGAATCGCTGTGGTGGCTGTCGGCATCAATCTCCTGGTACCCGCCGCGAGTCCGCTGCTTCTCGCCATCATCATCGCGGCGGTCGTCGCGAACGTGGTGCGCGTCCCCGAATCGTGCGGCCCGGGCATCAAGCTGTCGTCGAAGGTCCTGCTGCGCATCGGCGTCGCACTCCTCGGCCTGCAGCTGGTTCTCGGCGACGTCCTCGGACTCGGCTTCGGCATGCTGCTGGTGGTCGTCGCGATCGTGGTCGGCGGTATTGCCGCCGGTCTGCTGATCGGGCAGGCGCTCGGAATTCCCTTCGCTCGACGGATCCTGATCGCCTGCGGCATGTCGATCTGCGGCGCTGCGGCAGTGGCCGCTGTCGAAGGCGTGATCGACGCCGACGAGGAGGACACCGCGACGGCGATCGGCACGGTCGTCATCTTCGGCACCCTGATGATCCCGCTGGTTCCGCTTGCCGCCTACGGCATGGGTTTGTCGGACGAAGTGGCGGGTCTGTGGGCCGGCGGTGCGATCCACGAGGTCGCCCAGGTGGTCGCGGCAGGCGGCATGATCGGCGGCGGCGCGCTGACCCTCGCCGTGGTGGTCAAGCTGGCCCGCGTGATGATGCTGGCTCCGATTGTCACGGTCCTCAGCATCCGGCAGCGGCGTATCACCGGCAACGCGGGCAAGCGTCCTCCGATCGTCCCGATGTTCATCATCGGCTTCGTCGCCTTCGCCGTGATCCGCTCGCTCGGCATCCTGCCCGACGCGGCCATCGAGGTCGGCAAGTTCGCGCAGGTGGCGCTGCTGACCATCGCGATGGCGGCCCTGGGACTCGGCGTGCGCGTGCAGGTGATGCGTGCGGTCGGCTGGCGCCCGTTCGTTCAGGCTGCACTCACCACGGTCGTGGTTGCGGGAATCGCACTCGGCGGCGTATTGCTCTTCGGTTAGGTCATCCACGCACGGCCGTGCCGGCAGCAAAATACTGATGGATCTGAGCCCTGGGAGGGCGCAGATCCATCAGTATTTCATCGGTCGGTTCGGCTCAGCCGTCGAAGTCGGCGCCGACCTTGGGTGGCGAGGCATCCAGTATCGCGGCCTCGTCGTCGGTGAACACCCGCGAGCGGGAGAGGAATCGGACGCCCTCGGGAGCCTCGAGTGAGAACCCGGCGCCCCGG
>NZ_JAAYXO010000166.1 GCF_012515855.1 Gordonia sp. (in: high G+C Gram-positive bacteria) | reverse complement strand
GCCTACATCACCTGGGGCAAGATCCGCGACGCGTGGAACGTCAAGCGCGACGCCGAAGGCAAGCCCGCAGCGGACGGCAAGGGCGGCTCGCAAGGACCCCTGGGTGTCGCAACCAGCGACGAGACCGACGAGGGCGACATGAAGGTGTCGACTTTCGAGCACGGCAAGATCACCTGGACCCCGCAGGGCGACAAGCTCGAGGTCACCGTCAACGGCAAGGTTGTTCCGGCCATGTGAGTCGGCTGAACAGGCTTTAGCGAATCCGCTAACTCGCCCCGTCCGCACCGTGCGGCCGGGGCGAATTCCGTCTGCCCACCTCGGCTCAGCGGCCGTCGACCACGAGGCAGTAGTGCAGTTCGACCAGTCGGTCGACCCAGTCCTCGGCGATCTCGCCGGTACGGCCGTACTCGGCGAGCAGAGCGCCGACGATGGAGTCGACCAACGTCTCGATGTCGCCGTGCAACGCAAGCGATCCGTCGTCGATGCCGGCTTGCAGTTCCTCCGCCAACGCCTGACGATGCGCCTGGAGGACAGACCTGAACGCCGCAGAGAACGACGGATCCGAATTCGACAGCAATGCCGCGAAGCCCCCGAACCCGATGCCGTCGAGGATCATCGCCGAAGCATGCTCGACCACCCACCGCAGGCGCCCCTCGCCGGAGATGTCGTGATCCTCGGGGCCGGGCGGATTCGCGAGTTCCTTGAGCGCATCGGCGAGCATCTCGCCGCGGTCGGAGAATCGACGGTACACGGTGGTTCGCGCCACGCCCGCATGCGCCGCCACCCGCTCGATCGTGACCGCCGAGGGTCCCTTGGTACGCAGCAACTCGCGCGCGGCCGCAGCAATCTTCGCCGAGCCTTCGGTACGCGGAATCGGCACCCGAACTCCCCACCGTCAACACCTGAATAGTCCGATTAGACGTTACCTCAGGACTATCGATACGCTACATGTAGCGTTTTCTTTTCCGAACGCATCACCCCTCGCCTTCAGGAGTCGATCCGTCATGCCGTCAACCCAGCCGTCGTCAGCCCAGTCGTCGTCAACCCAGCGCGACGCCAAGGTCACTCCGCTGTTCGTGGGCTATGCACTGATGCTCATGCAGTTCATTGTCATGTGCCTGCTCCTGATGAGCCTGGCCCTGAACCTGGCCGCCTCGACGAAGATCGGCCTGGCCGTCGCCTGGGCGGTCCTCCTGGTCGTCTCCCTCGCAACACTCAGCAGCCAGGCGTTGGTGAACCGCCGCAAGGAGTCCGACGGCGCGTACCCGAGCCCGCACTTGCTGGTCCCCACCGAGCGCCAAGCGCGCGTCGCGCAGTACATGTCGCTGTACCGCACGCCCGGCGCCGTCCCCGAGCCCGCCACACCGGAGCGCATGGCGGCGTAGTCCTCGGATCGGACGACAGTCGCGCGAACTGCGTTTCCTTGCCCGATTAAGTTACCGGTGGGTATTTTCGTGCAAAGTTCGCTACTCTTACCCACGAACATCCCGATGCTTCGGGCCGCCGCAGTCTTGACGACCCTGGTCACGAGAACACTAGTGCGATCCCCGTTGCCCCGACCTTGCTACGGAGCAGCAAATGACAACCGTGCAACCGCAGCCGAAGATGCAAAGATCTCGGCTCGTCCGTCTGATAATCGCGCTATTGGTGACCATCCCGTTGGTGCTGGCAGCCGTGTACATGTGGGTGCTCTGGGACCCGACCAAGAAGGTCAACCAGATGCCCGTCGCGATCGTCAACAGCGACGCCGGTTTCGTCAAGGACGGCGACAAGATCGAGGCCGGCAAGAGCGTGGCCGACAACCTCGTCGAGTCGCAGTCGCTGGGCTTCGAGTTGGTCGACAAGCAGAAGGCCTACCAGGGCCTGCGTGACGGCCACTTCTACTTCATCATCCAGATCCCGGAGAACTTCAGTGAGACGTTGGGCACCATCGCCACCGTCGCTGACGCTCCCGCGCTGATCACGGTGACCTTCAACGACTACAACACGTTGAAGGCCTCGCAGATCGGCGGATCGGCGATGGAGAAGATCCAGCAGTCGGTTCTCAAGGGCGTCGCCACCACGACCGTCGGCGGCCTCGTCGACGGCGTGCAGACGCTGGGTGACGGCCTGCGGGCTGCCGCCGACGGCTCGGTCCAGCTCTCCGACGGCACCAAGACGCTGTCCGAAGGCACCCAGACCCTGGCCGACGGCATCAACAACGAGCTCCAGCCCGGAGCGTCGGCCGCCAGCGAGGGTGGAGCCAAGCTCGCCACCGGCGCCGCTACCCTGTCCGACGGTCTGGTGACCCTGCAGGAGGGCACCGACACGCTCGGCGCCGGTGCCACGCAACTGGCCGACGGCATCGAGCGCCTCACCGGGCGCATCCCGCTCGCCGAGGTCGAGAAGCTGCTCAAGCAGGCGCAGGCCGCCGTCCCGAATTCGTCGCAGCTGTCGACCGTCACGGAACTGATCGAAGGCCTGAAGGCACTGCAGTCGGGCAGCCGTCGCATCGCCAACGAGCTCACCGACCCGAACGCGCAGTACCGCAGCGGCGTCAACCGCCTCACCGACGGCGGCATCCAGCTCAAGGAGGGCTCGGCAGAACTGTCGGCCGGCCTGGTCAAGCTCGACGCCGGTGTCGGCAAGGTCGCCGACGGCGTCAACCGCCTCAACGACGGTGCGCAGCAGCTCGACGCAGGCGCGGGCAAGCTCAAGAAGGGTCTGGTCGACGGTTCCGAGCGGGCACCTGATTTCGGCGACAAGGAAGCCCGCGTCTCGCTGGCCTCGCTGATCTCCACGCCGGTCGCCAAGGACACCGTGCACATCGCGCAGGCGCAGTTCTTCGGTCCGGGCGGCGCGGTGACCATCCTGATCATCGCCACCATGCTGATCCCGATCGTCGTCTTCATGTCGTTCCGCGGCCACCGCTTCGTCACCGAAGACGAGACCCCGCGAAGCCTTGGAGCGACCGCACGTCGCGGCGCCATCATCAGCGCGATCAGCCTCCTCGGTGTTCTGGTCGTCGGCATCGCCACCTGGCTGGCCCTCAGCCCGGCGCCCGACCCGTCGCACCTGTGGCAAGTGATCCTGATATCCGCCGCGGCCACGGTAATGAACGTGGCGTTGATCTCCGTGCTGTTCACCCTGTTCGGCTACGTGGTCGGCGCCCTCAGCTCGCTGTCGTGGCTGATGTTGCAGCTGTTCTCGTACGGCGGCATCTGGATGATCCAGACCGTCCCGGCGCCGTTCCAGTGGCTGCATTGGATCTCCCCGATGACACTGGTGCGACACGGATACATCGCCGCGTTCAACGGTGTCTCCGGATTCGCCGCCAGCTTCGTCAGCCTGCTGCTGATCGCCGTCATCGGCGGTGCCGCAACCTTCGCCGCCGTGCGGTTCCAGCAGAAGCGCTACGAGGACGCGACCTCCGACGGACCGTCCCCGGACGATTCGGCGACCAAGGAGCTCGCTCCGGCCTGATCCGGAATCAGTCTCGACCTGCCGTGCCCCGTCCCCCTGTTTCCAAGGGCGACGGGGCACGGCCATTTCTGATGCTGCCGCGACGCACGCAGCGACGGGACGGTTGCCGCGCAGTATCCCCCGACAGCGGTTAACGTGAGGCTCATGCCGACTCACACCTCGAACCGCGTCCGCCTCGCAGTCGGAATCGCGGTGCCTGCGCTGGCGTTCAGCGTCGCCGCCTGCTCGTCCGACGACAATCACACCGGCGAGACCGTGACCGTCACCCAGTCGGCACCCGCCGCCGCGACCGAGACCGTGCCGAAGACCGGTGCGCCCGCGTCGACGGCCACCCAAGGCCCGGCACCGAAGGTCCTGCTCGACGGCACTCCCGTCCAGGCGCAGTTCGCGCCCAGCCACTGCGAGTGGGGCGAGGACGACGGGCGCCCGCAACTCGACTTCGACGCCGGGCACGACGATTCAGCGGGCGATCTGGACGTCGAGATCAACCTCACTGCGCCCCCGACCCTCGACGACCTGTCCCTAGAGATCGGCAACACGGAGTGGGAGACCACCGCTGAGGACCGCGCCGGAGCAAAGGTGACCGTCGACGGCGACACCTACCGCGTGATCTCCCGTGTCACCGACGACGACGATTCCACCAAGCAGGCCGACGTGGCCGTCACGTTCACCTGCTCGCGGGGTTGACGACCCCGAGCTGATCGAGTGCCGCAGCGGCATATTGAGATCACCCCCGCACGCACTCGCTCCGGCCTCGATCATGAGCGGGTTCGCTCCGCTCACACGCCGACTCGACCCCCTTGCTGATCGAGTGCCGCTGCGAGCGAAGCACGCAACGGTATGTCGAGATCACCCCCACACGCCGTCGCACCGGTCTCGATCATGAGCGAGTTCGCTACGCTCACTCGCCGACTCGACCAACAAGCGAAGGCACCCTCAGCTCCGCTCACACGCCAACCCGACCCCACGCCGATCGAGTGCCGCTGCGAGCGAAGCACGCAACGGCAAATCGAGATCGCCCCCACGCGCCGTCGCACCGGTCTCGATTTTGGGCGGGTTCGCTGCGCTCACTCGCCGACTCGACCAACATGAGAAGGCACCTTCGGCTGCGCTCACCTGCCCCACGCTGATCGAGTGCCGCTGCGAGCGAAGCACGCAACGGTTTATCGAGATCGCCCCTGCACGCAGTCGCTCCGGTCTCGATTTTGGGCGGGTTCGCTGCGCTCACTCGCCGACTCGACCAACATGAGAAGGCACCCTCGCCGACTCGACCAGCGGGAGCGGTCTGCCGCAGGCTCTACTGCCAAGACAGCACGCGTCGACGGCAAGGCTCCTATCGTCGGAGTATGGCCAGCGACGAGAACACCACGCCCGACATCAAACCTCGCAGTCGGGACGTCACCGACGGCCTCGAGCGCACCGCGGCCCGCGGCATGCTGCGGGCGGTGGGCATGGGCGACGACGACTGGGTGAAACCGCAGGTCGGCGTCGGATCGTCGTGGAACGAGATCACGCCGTGCAATCTTTCGCTCGATCGCCTGGCGAAGGCCGTCAAGGAGGGCGTGCACGAGGCGAGCGGCTATCCCCTCGAGTTCGGCACCATCTCGGTCTCGGACGGCATCTCGATGGGCCACGAGGGCATGCACTTCTCGCTGGTCTCTCGGGAGGTGATCGCGGACAGCGTCGAAACGGTGATGAGCGCCGAACGCCTCGACGGGTCGGTCCTCCTGGCGGGCTGCGACAAGTCACTGCCGGGAATGCTGATGGCCGCCGCACGGCTCGACCTGTCGTCGGTGTTCCTCTATGCCGGCTCCACCCTGCCCGGCTACGCGAAACTGTCGGACGGTTCCGAACGGCAGGTGACGATCATCGACGCCTTCGAAGCCGTCGGCGCCTGTGCCCGCGGCCTGATGAGCCGCGAGGACGTCGACACCATCGAACGGTCGATCTGCCCCGGCGAAGGTGCCTGCGGCGGCATGTACACGGCCAACACCATGGCCAGTGCGGCCGAGGCGATGGGCATGTCGCTGCCGGGCAGCGCCGCACCGCCTGCACCCGACCGTCGCCGGGACCGTTTCGCCCGCGAATCGGGCGCGGCCGTCGTGGAACTCTTGCGCCGGGGGATCACCGCGCGCGACATCATGACCAGGGAGGCGTTCGAGAACGCGATCGCGGTGGTGATGGCGTTCGGCGGGTCGACCAACGCCGTCCTGCATCTGTTGGCGATCGCCCACGAAGCGGGCGTGCCGCTGTCCCTCGACGACTTCGCCCGGGTGGGTTCCCGAGTCCCCCACCTCGCCGATGTGAAGCCCTTCGGCGCGCACGTGATGACCGACGTCGATCGCATCGGCGGCGTGCCGGTGGTGATGAAGGCGCTGCTCGATGCAGGCCTGCTCCACGGCGACTGTCTCACCGTCACCGGCCGCACCGTGGCCGAGAACCTGGCAGACGTCGCACCGCCCGATCCCGACGGTCTGGTCCTTCGCGCCATGGACGCACCGATCCACCCCACCGGCGGAATCACCATCCTGCACGGCAGCCTCGCACCCGAAGGCGCGGTGGTGAAGTCCGCGGGATTCGACACCGACGTCTTCGAGGGCACGGCGCGCGTCTTCGATCGCGAGCGCGCCGCCATGGATGCGCTCGAAGACGGCACCATCACCGCGGGCGACGTGGTGGTGATCCGCTACGAGGGCCCCAAGGGCGGCCCGGGCATGCGCGAGATGCTGGCCATCACCGGCGCCATCAAGGGCGCGGGCCTCGGCAAAGACGTCCTGCTCCTCACCGACGGACGCTTCTCCGGCGGCACCACCGGCCTGTGTGTTGGCCACGTGGCGCCGGAAGCGGTCGACGGCGGGCCTGTCGCCGCTGTTCGCGACGGCGACCGCATCCGCCTCGACGTCGGCAGCGGAACGCTCGACATCCTCGTCGATCCCGACGAACTCACCGCACGCCTGGCGGACTTCGAGCCGCTTCCTCCGCGGTACACGCGCGGCGTCCTGGCCAAGTACGCCAAGCTCGTGACCTCCGCTTCCCGAGGAGCCATCTGCGAATAGTCGGCGCGACCGTTCGCGCCGTGCTGCTGCACTTCCGCTACTGCGCCAGCGTCGCGTCGGACATCCACGTCGGGGCGCCGCCGGGGTAAGGCGCATCGATGCCCGCGTCGTCGAAGGCCTTGCGGATTCGACGGCGCAGTTCCCTCTCGGTGGCCCACTGAGCGTTGGCGCGCGTCACGACGGTCATCCGCATGGTCCAGGAGTCGGGACCGAGTTGGTTGACGCCCTGCAGTTCCGGAGCGGAGAGAAGGTCGGACTTCATCGGTTCCTCGGCCGCCGCGGCGGTCGCGGTATCGAGCGCGATGGCGCAGGCACGGTCGACGTCAGCCCGATACGAGACCGGGAATTCGAGGAACGCGACGCCGAAGTCCTGGCTGTAGTTGCCGACGCGCATGATCTCACCGTTACGGCAATACCAGAGGGTGCCGTGCAGGTCGCGCACGGTGGTGACTCGCAGTCCAACAGTCTCCACGGTGCCTGATGCCTCGCCGAGGTCAACCCAGTCTCCGACGCCGTACTGGTTCTCGAACAGCATGAACAGGCCGGACAGGAAGTCCCTGACCAACGCTTGCGCGCCGAATCCCAAAGCCACACCGACGATGCCCGCGGAGGCGATGAAGGGTGCGACGTTGACGCCGAGGATGCCCAGGGTCTGCAGGATGATCCACAGCAGAACCATGAACGACACCAAGGATTTGAGGACCGAACCGATGGTCTGCAGACGTTGAGCGCGGCGCTCGTCGCGCTGTCGCTCGGCCCGCACGTCGTCCGCGCTGCGCTGTCTCGAGTACTTCCGCAGGAACGCCGCGGTGAGTCCGCTGCCTGCGTCGACCCGCAGTCCCGAAGCGGTGTCGCCACCGGTCTCCTCGTCGAAGGCAAGCCGCTTCTCCTCGGCGCGCTTCTCTCGACGAGTACGACGGCGCGACGTCTTCCCGGCCGCGGGCGGCTTAGTGGCGCGGTCGATGGCGCGATGGAGGAGATAACGGACGACGATCCCGAGAATCACGTAGACGGCGATCTGAATCGGACGGTCGATGAGCCAGGTGTGACCGGTGTCAGTGAGCTGAACGGCTAGCTGAGTCATGACCCGATGCTACGGATCCACTGCGTTCTCGCCACCGTAGTAAATCGGAGGAAATGCGCGTGACGGCACCAACGGCGGGTGCTCCCCCCTAGGATCACCCGCCGTCAGCGGTCTTGCCGCACTCGGTGCCGGCGCGACGGTTCTGCCCCCGATGACACCAACATCATCTGGATCTCCCGACACGCGCCGACCAACTCACCGAGGCACGTCAGTTACCGTACAGCAAACACTGCGCACGTCCAATCGGGGGAACCCCAGAACCGCGGAACTCCCTACTGAAATCCATCATCTATGCAGTTCACAGTCGTGATGATGGATTTTTAATCAGGTTGATTCAGTTCGCCGAGCCCGCCGTTTCGCCACTAGAATCTTTGTTACAGCAACATCTGATTGCTAGGATGTAGACAGTGAGGGGACCGACCAGTCGGCCAACGCCACTTCAGATCGAGCGCGTGTCGTACAAACGGCCGAACGAACTCTGGAGTCGGTGCGCCGCCCGGGCCGCTACCATGTGTCGGGCATCAACACCGGTGACGACCACGTTCCACAGAAAGCGCATGGATCAAGAACACGATGGACGACTGCTTCGCCGAGCGGCTGAACCGGCTGTTCGAGACGGTGCACCCTCCGGGGCGCAAGCCGCATACCAATGCGGAGGTCGCGGACGCGGTCACGGCCGCGGGACACAAGATCTCCAAGCCTTACCTGTCGCAGCTCCGCAATGGACACCGCACGAATCCGTCCGACGAGACGGTGGCTGCGCTCGCACGCTTCTTCAAGGTGCAGCCCGACTACTTCTATGACGACGTCTACGCGGCGAAGATCGACCACGACCTCGAGTTGCTGAGCCAACTCCGCGGCCGCGGGCTTCGCCGGCTGTCGAGCCGAGCATTCGACCTGTCTGAGGAATCCCAGGACATGCTGACAGCCTTCGCCGAGAAGCTGCGCCGCGGCGAGGGTCTCCCCGAGAGCCCCCTCGACTGACTCCTCAAGACCGTCATCCGTTTGGGCTACGGCCCGTCACGAAGGTAGCTTGGACAACGATGCTGGTCCGGAACTCTTTGCGCGCTGCGCGACCGATGAGCGTCGCCGCAGCATTGCTGGCAATTCTGTTCGCCACTCCTGCGACGGCGCCTGCTGCGCCGTCGGCACCCTGTTCTGCCGACTGCTCGGACAGCACCGCTGAGGCCGGCGAGCCCAGCACCGATTTGCCCACCACCGATCTCCCCGGCACCGATCTCCCCGCGATCGACGAATCCGATGTCCCCGACGCGCCCTCGACCGACGACGACAGCGCCACGGGTACAGACACCGAGACCGACGGTGACGACGGTTCCGGCTCGGTGGTCGTCCCCACCCCGCCCGAGACCGGCGACGGTGGCGATGGCGACGACGATGACGATGACATCGGTGGCGGCATCGGCGGCATCGGCGGCATCGGCGGTGGCGGAGGAGACTCCGGAACCGGCGGTGGTACCGGCAGCACCGACACCGACTCGGGCACCGGCGACTTCGGCGAGAGCGCCAGGGTCACGATCACCAACGACCCCGACGACAACCCCGTCATTCGGCCGGACCGACCGACACCCGACGCTCCCGCAGCGAACGCCCCCTCGGCGAGCGGCCCCCAAGATTCCACCGCAGGCGTACCCGTCGCACCGTCTCTTCCCGGAACCTCCCCGAACCGTGCGACGCCCAAGCCGCCGACTTCCGACCGGGACCGAGCGCCCGCGACGGCGACCGAAGTGCCCGTGGAGCCGGCCGTCACGACTGCAGCGCCGTCGCTCACCTCACAAGACTTCGCCGCCGCAGGCACCGGGATCGCCGGCCTCATCTTGATCGCGGGCGCCGCAGGAGCGATGACCTACCGGAATGCCCGCGCGGGCCGCGTGCGAGTGAATGCGGCGCGCGCGGAGTTCCTGTCCCCCGGCGGCCGGTGACCCACCGCCCATGAGTGACCCCAGCGTCGACGCTGCTCGGCCACGCCGCTCGCACCGACGCATCCACGCCGCGGTTGAGGCGGTCCTCGACGTCGCGGCGCAGAAGCACGCGGGCACACTCGAGGAGATCGTGACCGCAGTGGGCGAGAGCCGTCGTCGGCCGATCACCGTGTCCGTCGAAGACCTGGCGCCCGGCGTCTGGGGACAGCGACGCGAGTACGACGACCACGACGAGATCGTGCTCGCCCGCTCCCTTCCCAGCGAAGCCCGAACCCTGGCACACGAACTCGGGCACGTGATCTTCAAGCACCCCGGGGCAGCCGCCGACACGACTACCGTGGCCGCCGAGGACGACCTGATCGCCTACATGCTGGGGATCACCGCCGAACCAGGCGACGACGCCGTATCGGATGCCGACCACGACCTCCACGAGTGGGAGGCCGAAGCGTTCGCGTCCCGCCTTCTGCAGCGCTTGGGCCAGCTGTACCGTCGACGTTCCTGGCGTCCCATGCTCCGCTACGACGAGGCCCTCGGATGACCTGGGTCACCTGGGTGATCGCGGCGCTGTGTGCTGCTGCGGTGGGCGCTCGGCTCGGACGACTCACGGTCCGACCGCCATCGCTCGCGCGCAGTTCCGTCGCGGTCGCGGCCGTCGCCGTCGCCGCCGCCGCTGCTGTCCGCACCCCGACCGTCGCGCTGATTCTAGGACCCGTCGGCAGCAACGCCGCGGTCCTGACTTTCGTCGGATGCTGGGTGGTCGTCGCCACGGCGACCGCACTCATCGCGCTCTCGGCGCTGCCGAAGCTGGGCGCCCGCCCACTCGGTGCGGCGGCGGTGGCGGTCTCTGCGCTCGCGGTCGCTGACGTCGTGGCGATGGCCGTCACCGGCGAGACGATGATCGGCGCGCTGTTCATCGTCCTGTCCGGGATCTTCTCGATCGGCGTCGGGCTGCGCTATGCCGCGTGGAATCCGCTCGGCCGGGCCATCGCGTTCTACCTGTTCGGCTTGGCGATCATGGTCGCCGTCCTGGTGGTCGCGCCGACCGAGGTGGAACCGATGTCCGGCTGGTGGGCCGCGGCCATCATCATCCTGAGCGCCGCGTGCTGCTCGGTGATGGTGGAATCCTGGGCCGTCGCACGCCTCGACCTGCGACGCACCGTCGACCTCCACCGGGCGCTGATCGCGGCGCATCCGGAACTCGCCGATCCCGACTACCGCTCGGCGACGCCGGTCCTTCAGGCCAACGACCGCGTCTCGGAGATTCTCGACGGGCTCTACCTGCACGCCGGCGCAGGCCTGGTGCCGGCCGAAGGCAGCGAACAGAGCACCGAGCGACCGCGAGCACGCGCCCGTCAGATCGCTCGGTGGCTGAAGGAGGACGAGGTGACGCTCATCGACCCCGACGTGCTCAGCACTCCGGACGGAGTGTCCGACCGCGCGTGGGTACGCCTGATCGCCCGAGAGTTCGACCGGACCCCGTGAGTTCGACGCCGTGAGTCGTCAGCCGAGCCACGGCACGGGCGCGCGACGCAGGTCTCGCGACACCACCCCGTACATGGTGACCCCGTTCCACTCCAGCTGGTCGAACTGCGTGCTGTGCCAACCGGAGTTCATCCAGTCGCGAAACTTGGGCGAGGCCGTCCACGCGTAGTAGCGCCGATCCCGCTCGACGCAGTAGTCCTCGACCTTCTGCATCATGTCGAACAGAACCCGTCCGCCACGGACATCCGGTGAGATCACCGTGAGGAAGCAGTTGACCGCGTCCTCCATCGGCGTGGGCAGCGGCGGACTCGTCCAGAGCTCGAGCAACCGCTCCCGCAACCCCGGAGTCTGGATGGCGACCTCGACGTCTCGGCAGGCGTAAGGGGGCTTGCCCATCGGGCGCGTAATCCACATCGTGCGGCTGCCATCCGACCAGGCCGACGAGCCGACCCTCCATTTCCGCCCCGACCACGCAATCGACGTTGAGCAGTGGGCGGAGGAGCAGTTCGGCCAACCATTCACGCTTTTCGCGGTCGTCGATGTGCTCGGCGAGCAGCCATTGATACAGGGGGATGTCGGCGATGAGGGGAATCACCGCGTGCGCATCGCCGGCGGTGAGGGTTCGTACTGAAACGGGCGGGCCGCCTCGCTCGGAAGCGAGGCGGCCCGTCGTCCCATTCGGGTCAGTCATTGACGACTATTCGCTGG
>NZ_JAAYXO010000023.1 GCF_012515855.1 Gordonia sp. (in: high G+C Gram-positive bacteria) | reverse complement strand
TTGGTCGTCAGCTGCTCGACGGTCCAGTCCTGCTGCTCACTGAACGCCTGGATCACGCCGCCGGCGTTGGCGATGTAGTCCGGGACCCAGACGATCCCGCGGTCGCCGAGGAGCTGTTCGACATCAGGGGTCACGAGCTGGTTGTTGGCGGCGCCGCAGATGATCGCGGCGGTGGTCTCGCCCGCGAGGCGGTCGGTGACGGTGCCGCCCATGGCGCAGGGCGCGTAGACGTCGAGCTGTGCTGCGCGGACGTCGTCGACGATCGTCGCCTGCGGGAAGCGGGTGGCGAAGGCCTCGCGCGCCGGCGCGTACGGATCGGCGGCGAGCACCTTCGCGCCTGCGGCCAGCAGCTTCTCGGTCAGCTGGGTGCCGACCTTGCCAACGCCTTCGACTCCCACGGTGCGTCCGGTCAGGTCGGCCGATCCCCACACCCGTTCGGCGGCCGCGAGCAGCGAGCTGAAGACGCCGAGCGCGGTCATCGGTGCGGTGTCGCCGCAGCCGCCGTTGGCGACGGTCTTCGACGCGACGTGCCGGGTGCCCTCGCCGATCAGATCCATGTCGTCGGAGGTGGTGCCGACGTCGCCCGCGGTGATGTATCGGCCGCCGAGGGTGTCGACGAATCGACCGTAGGCACGCAGCAGTTCCGGCGTCTTGTCGATGGCCGGGTCGCCGATGATGACCGCCTTGCCGCCGCCGAGGTCGAGGCCTGCGGCCGCGGACTTGAAGGTCATGCCGCGCGAGAGTCGGAGCACGTCGCCGACCGCATCGGCTTCGGCCGCGTAGGGGTAGAAGCGAGTGCCGCCGAGTGCCGGACCCAGCGCGGTGTTGTGGATCGCGATGATCGCGCGCAGGCCGGTGGCCGCATCGCGGCAGAACACCACCTGCTCGTGCGGTGGATCGATCGTCATGTCCGGGTGGGAGAAGACGCTGGTGAGGTCGGCGGCGTGCGTGTCGGCGATGGTCATGGTGATCCCTTCGAGTGGTGAGTGGTGTAGTCGGGCCGGCGTGGTGTGGCGATCAGCGGATGGGGGAGGTGTCGATGCCCAGCTCGCCGAGGCGAGCGCGGTAGCGATCGACGTTGCGGAGCTTGACGTCCTCGTAGCCGACCACCAGTTCGGGGGCGCGGGCCACCTCGACCGCGGCGGCGTACGAGTCGTCGGTCAGATCAGCGAGCAGCGCGTCGACCAGGCCGCGGTAGTGGTCGAGGAGTCGGCGCTCCACCTTGCGGACTTCGGCGCGACCGAACGGGTCGAGCTTGGTGCCGCGCAGGAACCTGCCCTTGGCGAGGACCCGGAGGGCGACGTGCGAGCGCGGTCCGAAGCCGATCTTCTTCTCGCGGCCCAGGGCACGCAGGACCGGCGGGTGCAGCTGGTAGGTGAGGTCGGATGCGCCGGGGACTTCGGCGGCCACCGAGGCCACGAAGGCCTTGTCGGTGAGCATGCGGGCCACCTCGTACTCGTCCTTGTACGCGGTGAGGCGGTGCAGACTCGTGGCGACCGCCGCCGACAGGTCGGTGCGCTCGGTGAGGGCGCGCTCGCGCACCCACACCGACTCCACCTCGCGGAGGTAGCCCGCGGCGGCACGACGGCCGGAGTGCGCCACCAGTTGGGCTGCCCGCCGCTCCACCAGGTCACGGACCTCGCCGCTCAGCGGAGTACCGACGAACAGGTCGGTCGGGACCTGCGTGTCGCTGCGATTGGCGACCGTCGCGGCAGCAGTGGCGGCGGCGAACGCCGCGGGATCGGCGACGGCGACGCGTCCCCAGCGGAAGGCTTCCTGGTTGGCGGCGACGGCGACGCCGTTCACTGCGATCGCCTCCTCGATCGATGCGGCTGGGATCGGCAGTGCGCCCTCCTGGTAGGCGGCGCCCACCAGGAGGAAGTTGGCGGTCGCGGTGTGGCCGAAGATCGCGTCGGCCGCCTCGGCGGCGTCGAACGAGACCACCCGGCGGGCGCGGGCTCCGACGCGATCGAGAAGGCTCGAATCCGCCGGGTAGGCCACGTTGCGGTCGTAGACCATCTCGCCGGTCGCGGTGCGACTGGTGGAGGCCACGGTGACGGTGCGCTCCGGGTCGCCCACCCCGACGTGCTTGGCGTCGGCGGCGGTCAACAGGTCGAAGGCCAGGACGCAGTCGGCGGACGACGGGCTGACCCGGTTGGACGCCGACGGCGCCTCCGCGCCGAGCCGCAGGTGCGAGGTCACCGGGCCGGCCTTCTGGCTCAGGCCGGTCTGATCCAGTCCCTCCACGTGCAGTCCGGCGCGCAGCGCGGCGGTGCCGAGCACCTGGTTCACGGTGACGATGCCGGTGCCGCCGATGCCCGCGAGGAAAATGTTGTGCGTGCCGGTGAGGGCGGCGGTCTCGGGAGCGGGGACCTCGGGAGCGTGCGGTGCCTCCTTCTTGGGCAGCGCCGCGCCCTCCTCGGGGAGTTCGACGGTCACGAAGGCCGGGCAGTCGCCGTCCATGCAGGTGTAATCGGTGTTGCAGCTGGTCTGGTCGATGCGGGTCTTGCGGCCGAACTCGGTCTCGACCGGCTGCACCGACAGGCAGTTCGACTTCACGCCGCAGTCGCCACAGCCCTCGCACGCCGCTTCGTTGATGATGACGCGGGTGCGACGGGTCGGCAGGGTGCCGCGCTTGCGCTTGCGGCGAGCCTCGGCGGCGCACTGCTGGTCGTAGATCAGCACGGTGACGCCTTCGACGTCGCGCAGCAGGCGCTGAGCCTCGTCGAGGCGGTCGCGATCCCACAGCAGCACGCCGTCGGCCAGTGAGCCCTTCGGGTGGCGGCCGGGATCCTCGGCGCAGACGATGATCTTGGCGACGCCCTCGGACGTCAACTTGTGCGTCAACTGCGGCACGGTCAGGCCGCCTTCGGCGTCCTGGGCGCCGGTCATGGCGACCGCGGCGTTGAACAGGATCTTGTAGGTGATGTTGACCCCGGCCGCCACGCACGCCTGCACGGCGAGCTGGCCGGAATGGAAGTAGGTGCCGTCGCCGACGTTCTGGAAGATGTGCTCGACGTCGGTGTAGGGCGCCTGGCCGATCCACTGCGCGCCCTCGCCG
This sequence comes from Gordonia sp. (in: high G+C Gram-positive bacteria), assembly GCF_012515855.1. GTDB lineage: Bacteria > Actinomycetota > Actinomycetes > Mycobacteriales > Mycobacteriaceae > Gordonia. Next base: position 4,846 of record NZ_JAAYXO010000023.1, on the reverse strand, counting down.
CCCATCTGGGTGAGCCCGGTGACCTGGGAGTCGGTGCGGGAGGACATGGTCACCAAGGTGTGGCAGCCGATGCCGCCGCCCGCCAGCGAGCCGTCGGGAACGGCGGTGGAGCGGTTGTGCGGGCACCCCGAGCAGAAGTACGCGGTGCGCTTGGTGTCGAGGAGGGTCAGCGTCGGCGGAGGCGGCTTCGGGATGTTGACGGTCACGCGGCCGTCGAGCACGCGGCGCAGCGGGGCCAGCAGGCGCGCAGCGGTCAACTCGCCGTCGGACGGAATCAGCGGCCGACGGCGGTCGTCGCGCTTGCCGAGGACACGCGGTGCGTCGGTGCTGCCGTAGAGGATGTCGATCACCTGCGATTCGACGAACGACATCTTGTCCTCCACCACGAAGACGGTGTCGACGCCGTCGGCCAGCGCGCGGACCTGCTGCTCGCCGAGCGGGTAGGGCATGCCGACGCGCAGGATCCGGATGCCCGCGCGGACGAGGTCGTCCTCGTGCAGGCCGAGTTCGGACAGCGCCTGGCGGACCGAGTCGTACGCGGTGCCGACGGCGACGATGCCCAGCCAGGCGTCGGCGGGGTCGACCTCGATGCGGTCGATGTGGTTGGCGGCGGTCATCGCCTGGACCATCTCCCAGCGCGGGCCGTAGAGGTCGGCCTCGGCGAGCACGCTGTCGGGCGGTGCGGCCATCACCCGCTGCCGATAGGTCCATGGGCGGCCTTCCCACTCGAGGTCGGGGACCTCGATGTGGAAGGCGGTGAAGTCGCGGTTCAGCGTCCACAGGCCGTCGCAGACGTCGGCCACCAGCTTCATCGCGGGCCAGGTGCCGGAGGCGCGGGACAGTTCGATGCCGAACATGCCGAATGCGATGACCTCCTCGGCGTTGCGCGGAAACAGCACCGGCATCGAGAGCGCGGCCAGTGAGCGCTCGCTGGCGGCGGGGACGGTGGACGACTTCGCGGCAGGATCGTCGCCGACCAGAGCGATGGCGCCGCCCTTCGGATGCGCGCCGTACATGGCGGCGTGGCGGAAGGCGTCGCTGGCGCGGTCGAGTCCGGGGCCCTTGCCGTACCAGACGCCGACCACGCCGTCGTGGGTCCGCGTGCCTTTCGGGAGCTCCTGCTGGCTGCCCCAGACCGAGGTGGCGCCGAGTTCCTCGTTGAGTCCGGGGACGAAGGTGATGGCGTGGGCGTCGAGGTCGGGGACCTCGCCGAAGACCTTGTCGACGGCGGCCAGCGGGCTGCCCTGATAACCCGAGACGAAGGAGGCGACGTTGCGACCGACCCGCCGTTCGCGGGAGTGATTCTCGATCAGCATGCGCGCGATGGCCTGAACGCCGGTGAGGAGGACGGGGCCGGAGTTGGGGCGGTACTTGTCGGTCAGGTCGAAATCCTGCGCCTGCGGGTCGGCAACGGAGGTCATGTGGTCCACCAATCGCTTCGGTCGGCTATGTGAGGCCGATCACCTGTTGATGGTTAAATGGTCGACATGCGGTGCAAGGTGGTCAATTGATAAGTCTGCAACTGATCACTCTGATCAGTAAGTGATGAAGATCTCTCGGAGAGGTGGCAGAAATGCTCAGCATCGACGAACTCGACGTCGAACTTTTGAGACTGCTCGAGGGCGATGCCCGGCAGGGGATCGCGGGCTTGGCGACCGCATTGGGCATCTCCCGGAACACGGTGCAGTCGCGGATCCGCCGACTCGAGGAGGGCGGTTTGATCGCCGGCTACCGTCCGCAGGTCGACGTGACGAAGGCCGGCCTGGTGGTCCAGGCCTTCCTGGCGCTCGAGACCGAGCAGGGGAGTCTCACCACGATCGCCGAGGCGGTCACCAGGATTCCGCAGGTCCTCGAGGTGCACACGGTGACCGGTCGCGAGGACCTGCTGGTCCGCGTCGCAACCGCCACCCAGCCGGAGCTGCTGACGCTGATCGAGCAGATCGTCCGTTTCGCAGGTGTCATCCACTCCACCACCTGGCTCACCCTCACCAACCCGTTGCCGCACCGCACCGTGCCCGCGCTCGCGGAGGTCGCGAAGGGCACCGGGTGGGGGCGGTCGACGGCCCCCGGCGCCGGTGGAGGACGATGACCGGATGTCGGTGATCCATCACGATTCTCGGGACCTGCGGTCCTTCATCCTCTTCTGGTTCTGCCGGATATTCGTCAAGACGCTATTGCGCATCGTGCCGATCTCCGAGGGCGTGCTGAGGCGACTGTCGGCGCTCGATCGCTGGGCCAGTCGCGACACCCGGCCGGTGCCCGGCGTCTCCGTTGAGCGCACCACCGTGGCCGGGGTCCCGGCCGACGCGATCACGCCGCATCGGCTCGATCACCCGCGGGTGGCGGTGCTGTACATGCACGGCGGCGCTTTCATCGCGTGCGGACTCGGCACCCACCGACAGATCGCCTCCGCCGTGGCGCGCGAGCTGGGTGCGCCCCTGGTCAACATCGACTACCGGCAGTCTCCGCAGGTGGGCGTCGGCACCGCGGTCCACGATGCCTACGCGGTGTACCGAGAGCTGCGACGATCGGGCGACTACGACGCGATCGTCGTCGCGGGCGACTCCGCGGGCGGGTACCTCGCCGCCAAGGTGATCGAGTACGCCGCGCGCGACGGCGTCGCCGGGCCCGACGCGTACATCGGCTTCTCTCCGCTGCTGAACCTGTCGCCCGACGCGCAACGGTCCAGCCGTCACGACGCGCTGCTGCCGGTGACGCGGCTGGAGGAACTGCGGCCGTACTACGAGCGCGGGCCCGAGCCGCTCGACGGGAATCTCGACACCACCGGCACCGATGTGGCCGTCGCCTTCCCGCCGACCGTGGTGATCGTCGCCGAGGGCGAGGCCCTGCAGAAGGACGCGCGCGACCTCCGGGCGTCGCTGAATCGCGTCGGGGTCGACAACGAGCTCCACATTTACGCCGGACAGATCCACGCTTTTCCCGCGGCGGTCATCGGATCGCCGCAGGCGAAGGATGCGATCACGCTGAGCGCGGCCTTCGTGCGCAACGCGCTGGTCGAATCTGACCGCGAGGATGCCGCTTCAGCCTGATACTCGGCAGTGCTGACAGGAACGTCCCCGTCACAACTCGCCGAGGGCTATTTGCCCTCGGCGGCCGATGACGGGGACGTTCCGGTCAGTTGCGACGCATCTTCACCATCTTCTTGTCGAGGGTGAAGACGGTCATCTCCTTCGTCGACGCGGTCATGATGATGTTCTGCATCCGACCGTTCGGGATCAGGGCGGACACCGCCTTGGCCAGCGCGGGCGACGCGGCGATGCGGGCCTTGTCCTCGTCGTCGACGCGGAGGAAGCCCTGGTAGAGCCGCGGCGTCGCGGTGAGGCCCATCGGCGTCCACCCGGGACGCGGTGTCGGCGCGATGTACGCGGTCAGATCGACGCACGATCCGCCTGCGCAGACGGTGTACGGCTGGACGTCGGTGGCGTAGTCGAACTCGCGTGTCGAGATGGTCCAGCCGTCCTCGTCCCGTCCGGAGTAGTGGACGTCGCTGACCGGCGACAGCGTCAGCGACGTGGTGTCGCCCGCGCGGTTGTCGAGCAGTGCGGACGACAGCTTCGCCTTCGCCACCGGGGTGAATCGCCAGCTGGTCTTCGGATCGACCGGCTTGTGCCAGTAGCCGACCTTGCCGTTCTGCCTGCCCTCCACGCGCAGCTCCCGATGGGCCGAGCGGTGCCCGGTCTGGTGGATGCTGATGGTGGAGGTGATCTCTCCGGGGATCTTCGGCTGCTTGAGCCACTGGGGAGGCGGCAGCTGGAACTTGGCGAACTCCGTGGGGAAGATGTCGCGGAGGAAGGGGTACTGGGCGAAGAAGCCCTCGAAGTTGTTCGGTGCGCCCTTCAGGTCGCCCTGATCCTCCGGGGTGTACGAGAAGAAGAGGGTGTCGGCGCCGGACATGTCGAAGTCCCAGAGTCGGGTGTACATGTCGCCGTACTTGTTGATCAACAGGGTGGTCGAGCCGGCGGTCGAGAGGTTGGTCGCCTGGAAGCGGCCGTCCACCGGGCCCTGCATCTCGTAGCTGTAGTCGGCGGCGTGGCGCTTGCTCGACGGCTTCAACGGATCGCCGCCGGGCAGCCACGGGTCGAGGATGTAGATCCGATCGCCCCGCTGCGAGAGGGTGTAGACACTGGTGACGCCCGCGCCGCCGACCGGCTGTTCATGGCCAGCGCCGTCGGTCCAGAAGCCCTGCTGCTTCAACGGCAGCACGGAGGTGTACATCGGGTCGAGCCACGAGAAGCTCCAGGCCCGCATGTCGGGGGTCACCTTGGCGCCGCCGGGGTTCATCCAGATCGGCGAGCCGAATCGCGAGGTCCACCACCAGAGTTCAGGTGTCTGATCGGCTGATTCGAGAGTGAACACGCGCCCGCCGTTCGCGAGGACCACCAGGCGGCTGCCGTCGACCGAGAGTCCGGTGATGCGGTCCCGAATGCACTGCGGGATGGGCGCGATCCGCCAGTCGCCGTTGCCGCGACTGGACTTGACGTACAGATTGCGATTCCAGATGGCGTACTGCCACACCGAGTTGAAGCCCGCCCGCTCGGTGCGGAGGTGGATCCGCGCGGGCAGTCCCCGTTGGACGGCCGACGATGCGCGCGGCATCGTCAGCAGACCGATCCCCCGATTGGGCGCGTGCATCGGAACCGGCCACGTCCCTGCGCGGCCCGGGAAGGTGAGCCACGCGCAGCTCAGCGGCGCCGGGAGGATGCCGATGGGCAGGCGCTCATCGGCGGAGGCGACGGTCGGCTGGCCGATCGTGAACACCGACGCGATCATCGCCGCGACGACTCCGAGAACGATGCGCTTGGTGAGTCGCCCGATGCGAGGGGCC
>NZ_JAAYXO010000165.1 GCF_012515855.1 Gordonia sp. (in: high G+C Gram-positive bacteria) | reverse complement strand
TGACCACGACCCGCATCCTCAACAAGGGCGGCTACGCGGTCCCCCACTGGCCGACCGAGTGGGGCGGCCAGGACTGGACGCCGATCCAGCACCACATCTGGCGCGAGGAGATGTCGCTCAACTTCGTCCCCGACCTGCTCCCCTTCAACGCTGGCATGGTGGGTCCGGTGATCGCGCAGTTCGGCTCACCGGAGCTGAAAGAGAAGTTCCTGCCGGCCACGGCCAACCTCGACATCTGGTGGTGCCAGGGCTTCTCGGAGCCGGAGGCCGGCTCGGACCTCGCCTCACTCAAGACCCGCGCCGTCCGCGACGGCGACCACTACGTCATCAACGGGCAGAAGACCTGGACCACGCTCGGCCAGTACGCCGACTGGATCTTCTGCCTCGCCCGGACTGACCCGGACGTGAAGAAGCAGGCGGGCATCAGCTTCTTCCTGTTCCCGATGGACACCCCCGGCGTCGAGCTGCGCCCGATCCAGCTGATCGACGGCAGCTACGAGGTCAACGAGGTCTTCTTCTCCGACGTCCGCGTTCCCGCGGAGTACCTCGTCGGCGAGGAGAACATCGGCTGGACCATCGCGAAGTTCCTCCTCGGCAACGAGCGCTCGGGCATCGCACGCGTCGGCTGGACCAAGACCAAGGTCGCCAAGGCCAAGGAGCTCGCCGCAGCCACGCGCACCCCGAACGGCTCCCTCCTCGACGACCCCGCGATCGCCGGCCGGCTCGCCGCCCTGGAGAACGAGCTGCTGGCACTCGAGGTCACCCAGCTGCGAGTGGTCGCAGGCTCCGCCGACGGCAAGCCGAACCCGGCGTCGTCGCTGCTGAAGCTGCGCGGTTCGCAGTTGCAGCAGGACGCGACCGAGCTGATCGCCGACATCGCAGGCCCGGACTCGCTGCCGGTGTCCGCGATCGACTCCGCCGCGGAGGGCGACATCGCCGACATCCTGAGCCCGGAGTGGGCACAGCTCGCGGTCCCCGCCTACCTGAACTACCGCAAGGTGACGATCTACGGCGGCTCGTCGGAGGTCCAGCGCCAGATCATCGACAAGGAAGTCCTCGGTCTGTGACCGCTCGCCCGACCCCCACCGCCCTTCCCCAGATCCACTAGGAACACCAATGGAATTCGAACTCTCCGAAGAACAGGTCATGCTGCGCGACACCGTGCGCGAGGTCCTGACCAAGAAGTACGACGTCGAGACGCTGCGCGCGGTCACCGACACCGAGCTCGGCTGGAGCCGCGAGGTGTGGAACTCGCTCGCCGAGATCGGCATCCTCGGCCTGGTCTTCGACGAAGCCGACGGCGGCACCGGCGCCGGACCGGAAGAACTCGCCCCCGTGATGGGCGAGTTCGGTGCGGCCATCGCGCCCGAGCCCTTCCTGGACGCTGTCGTCGTCCCCGGACTGCTGGTGAGCAAGACCGCCGACAGCGACGTCCGCGCCGACCTCATCGGCGGCCTCTCGTCGGGCGAGCGCCTGCTGGCCTTCGCTCACCACGAGAACGGCGACCGCTGGCCCACCTATGCCGTGGCGACGCAGTTCGCCGACGGCACGCTGTCCGGCACCAAGTCGCTGGTGGCGGCGGGCGACGTCGCCGACACCCTGGTGGTCTCGGCGCGCGACGCCGCGGGCGAGGTCGGCCTGTACCTGGTCGACGCGACCGCTGCGGGCGTCGACCGCACCGCCTATCGCACTCACGACCGCCGGCGCGGCGCCCAGATCGTCTTCGTCGACGCCCCGGCCACGCGACTCGGCTCGGGTGACGCCTCGGCCGTCATCGCCGACGTGGACGTTCTGACGCAGGCGGCGCTGGTCGCCGAGGCGGTCGGCGCGATGAAGGCGAGCCTCGACATGACCGTCGAGTACCTCAAGACGCGCAAGCAGTTCGGCGTACCGCTGGCGACCTTCCAGGCGCTGACCCACCGGGCGGCCGACATGTACGTCTCGTTGGAGCTGGCGAGCAGTCTTAGCGTCTACGCCACCGCGGCCCTCGCCGAGGGCCGCGTGGATCCGATCATCGCCTCGCGCGCCAAGCTCCAGGCGCTGCGTTCGGCTCGGCACATCGGCCAGGAGTCGATCCAGATGCACGGCGGCATCGGCATGACCGCCGAGTACCCGGTCGCCCACTTCGTGAGCCGACTGACCGCCATCGGCCACACCCTGGGCGACGCGGACAGCCACCTGCAGCGACTGTCCGCCTCCGTCGGCGATTGGGACATGGTCACCGTCGGCTGACTCGCCGATTCCGACCGGGATCCGCATCACACTCAAGGTGTGACCATGCGTCACATGCATTAGGGTGACCGACAACACGCGCCGTACTCCTCCGGCGCGCACAGAACGGAGACAGCCATGGCCGCACCCCTGATCGAAGACTCCATCGACATCGAAGCCAGCCCCGAGAAGGTCTGGTCGGTCGTCAGCGACCTGCGTCGCATGGGCGAGTGGAGCCCGCAGTGCAAGAAGATGATCATCTTCGGCGGCGACGTGAAGGTCGGCACCACGACCCTCAACGTGAACCGCCGCGGGCCGCTGGTGTGGCCCACCCGGTCGAAGGTGGTGACCTTCGAGCCGAACAAGGAGCTGGCGTTCAAGATCCTCGACAACCGCACCGTGTGGACGTTCCGCATCGAGCCGACGGAGACCGGAGTCCGGCTCACCGAGTCGCGCACCGTCCCCGCGGGCGGCACCTCCAAGATCTCGTCGACCCTGGTCGACAAGGTGCTGGGCGGTGAGAAGCCGTTCGAAGCCGAGCTGCAGGAGGGCATCCGCGAGACCCTCGGCAAGATCAAGCGCGCAGCCCAGGGCTGATCGCCGACCCCACCGGGCTCGAAGTCCGCATCGCCCTCCGACGGCCGCTCGCCGTCGGAGGGCGATGTGCGTCGGGGCATGCGGGCGGCGGCGATTAAGCTGGTCTTGTCGGTCGCGCCGTTTCGCGACCCCCGTTTACCTAGGAGCACACACCGGTGGCACGACGTCCCTCCCAACCCGATGACCGCGAAGGCCTGGCCCACGTCGTCGACCTGATCCGCGAGACCGTGCCGCCGCTGCACCCGCAGGGCATCCCGTTCGTGGCCGCGCCCGCCGCCGTCGCGCTGCTCGGCCGCAACCGCAAGTGGGTCGCCCGTCCGGCGATGGCCGCCGCCGCCGCGTCCGCGTTGTTCTTCCGACACCCGAGCCGCGTGCCGCCGACCGGCGCCGGACTGGTGGTCGCGCCCGCGGACGGCACCGTCGCACTGGTCGACGAGGCCGTCCCGCTGCCGGAACTCGGCATGGGCGACCAACCCGTCCCCCGCGTCTGCACCTTCCTCTCGGTGTTCGACGTCCACGTGCAGCGCGTGCCGATCGCCGGCCGCGTGCAGTCGGTGGTCCACACCCCGGGCAAGTTCCTCTCCGCTGACCTGCCCGCCGCCAGCAGCGAGAACGAGCGCACCGCGATGACCATCGCGACCGGCGACGGCACCGGCCCCGACGTCGGCGTCGTGCAGATCGCCGGCCTGCTGGCGCGCCGCATCGTCAACGACGCGGCGCCGGGCGACACCCTGGCCCTCGGTGACACCTACGGCCTCATCCGCTTCGGATCGCGCGTCGACCTGTACCTCCCGCAGGGCAGCACGGTGAAGGTCGCCTGCGGTCAGCGCGCCGTCGGTGCCGAGACGGTGCTCGCGGAGCTCCCCTGATGCCGCGGATCAGACCGCATCGGAGACCAGCCGACCGCCCTCGACGACGTCTCCGCCTCCCCTCGTCGGTGCGCCGCACCGAGGAGGACGCCCGCCGCCCACGGCGGTCGGTCGGCTCCGCCAGGGCCGGCCGGATGATCGTTCCGTCGACCCTCACCATCCTCGCGCTGTGCGCGGGCCTCACCGCCGTCCGTTCCGCGGACGCCGGAAACGTCGACCTCGCGATGGGGCTGCTGGTGCTGGCCGCGGTCTTCGACGGCATCGACGGTCGCGTGGCCCGAATGATGGATGCGACCACCAAGATCGGTGCCGAGCTCGACTCCCTGGCCGACGCCATCAACTTCGGCGTGGCCCCCGCGCTCATCGTCTACGCAGTGGTCTTGCGCGACAACCAGAGTTCGGCGGCGCAGGACTTCGGCTGGGTGGTGGCCCTGCTGTTCTGCGCTGCCATCGTGCTGCGCCTGGCGCGCTTCAACACCCTGCTCGACGACCACGACGCACCGCAGTACACCAAGGACTACTTCGTCGGCGTTCCCGCCCCGGCCGCGGCCGTGATGGCGCTGCTGCCGATCGGCCTGCAGCAGCACTTCGGCGAGGGCTGGTGGGTGTCGATGCCGGTGGTCGCGGCGTGGCTGCTGTTCATCGGGCTGCTCGCGGTGAGCCGTGTCCCGACACTGTCGATGAAATCGGCCAACATCCGTCCGAGCGCACTGGCAGGTCTGCTGTTCATCGTCGCCGCGGCGGCCGCGCTGATGTTCACCTTCCCCTACCTGTTGATGATCATCATCGTGTCGGCGTACCTGATTCACATCCCGTTCGCGTGGCGCAGCCAGCGCTGGGCCGCGGCTCACCACGAGCACTGGGACGCCCCCGCGCGCGACCGCCGACTGCAACGTCGCGATGAGCGCCGCCAGGCCGTCGCCGACGGCTCCCGTCGGCGAGTGATGCCGCAGCGTTCCACCGCCCGTCTCGGCCTGCGCCGCCCCCAAGGCCCCCGCGAGGACTGATGTCTCCAACGCTGACGCTCACCGCCCGCCTCAACACCTCGGCGGCCGACTCGCGCCGCGGTCTGGTGCGGGTGCACCCGGAGGTGCTCACCGCACTCTCGCTGCGGGAGTGGGACGCCGTCTCGCTGACCGGCGCTCGGGTGTCGTCAGCGGTGGTCGCCGCGGCGCCCGCCGACTCGCCCACCGGGCTGATCCTGCTCGACGACCTCACCTTCACCAACCTCGGCATCCGCGAGGACAGCGCCGTCGTGGTGGCTCCGGTCGTGGTCCACGGCGCCTCGCGCGTCACCGTCCGCGGGTCGCGTCTGGCGAGCGTCTCGGTGACCGAACCGACCCTGCGCCGCGCCCTGCTGGGCAAGGTGCTGAGCATCGGGGACACCGTTTCGCTGCTCCCCCGCGATCTCGGCCCCGAACTCACCGCGGCGGGCGCGACCGCGTCGCTGGCCCGGTCGGTCGGGATCACCTGGACCAACGAGCTGTTGACCGTGACCGCGACCGTCCCCGCAGGCCCGGTGAGCGTGCAGACCAACACCGCCGTGCTCTGGGAGGGCGAGAGTCGAGAAGGCGTCAACCGAGCCGTCGGCACGACCCCGACGGCATCAGCCGCGCCGGGCGCCGCTCCCCGCTCCGTGCCGCCGACCGGCACCGCGAACCCCGACACCCAGCCCACCCCCGACACCCAGCCGGAGCACCGCGTTCGTCCCGTGTCCGAGCTGGTCGGCGTCGACACGCAGGTGGCCCGCCTCGAGGAGTGGCTGGGCGTGACCCTCGACAACCCCGACGTGCTGCGCGCGCTCGGCGCCCAGCCGCGGCTGGGCGTGCTGCTGTCCGGGCCCTCCGGGGTCGGCAAGGCGACGCTCGTCCGGTCGGTCTGCGCGCACCGACCGCTGGCGGAGATCGACGGACCGTCGACGGGCGCGTTGGCCGCCGACGGTCGGCGCACCGCCGTCCAGGCCGCCGTCGCGACCCTGCCCGCGACCGGCGGGGTCCTCCTGGTGACCGATGTCGACAAGCTGCTGCCCGCCGAGTCCGATCCGGTGTCGACGCTGATCCTGCAGGACCTGCGCGACGCCATCGCCGGCGGCGCCGTCGCGCTGATCGCCACCACCTCCGACCCGGGCGGCCTCGACTCCCGTCTCCGCGAACCCGACCTCTGCGACCGCGAGTTGACGATCGGACTGCCCGACGCCGGTCAGCGCGCCAAACTCCTGGGCGCCATCCTCGCCGACGTCCCGACGCACGGCCGCCTCGATCTCGACACGATCGCGTCGCGGACGCCCGGCTTCGTCGCGGCCGACCTCGCCGCGCTGACCCGCGACGCCGCCCTGCGCGCCGCCTCCCGCGCCACCCGCGAGGAGACCGACGCCGAACTCCGCACCGAAGACCTGGTGGAGGCGCTCGGCGTCATCCGGCCGGCCTCCCGCCTCGAGTCTCCCGATGTGGCGCTCGGCTCCATCACCCTCGACGACGTCGGCGACATGGTGGAGACCCGTCAGGCGCTGACCGAAGCCGTGCTGTGGCCGCTGCAGCACCCGGACACCTTCACTCGCCTGGGCGTGGAACCGCCGCGCGGCGTCCTGCTCTACGGCCCGCCCGGCTGCGGGAAGACCTTCGTCGTCCGTGCGCTCGCCGCCTCGGGCCGACTGTCGGTGCACAGCGTCAAGGGCGCCGAACTGCTCGACAAGTGGGTCGGCTCGTCCGAGCGCGCGGTCCGCGACCTGTTCGCCCGGGCTCGAGCCAGCGCGCCGTCGCTGGTCTTCCTCGACGAGGTGGACGCCCTGGCCCCGCGGCGCGGCGGCTCCACCGACTCGGGCGTCGCCGACCGCGTGGTGGCGGCGCTGCTGACCGAACTCGACGGCGCCGAGCCGCTGAACGACGTCGTGGTGCTGGGCGCCACCAACCGGCCCGACCTCATCGACCCGGCGCTGCTGCGTCCCGGCCGACTGGAGCGACTGGTGTTCGTCCCACCGCCCGACGCCGCCGCCCGCGCCGACATTCTGCGCGCCGCGGGACGCAGCGTTCCGCTGTCCGGAGTCGATCTCGACGACCTCGCCGCCGAACTCGACGGCTACTCGGCCGCCGACTGCTCGGCGCTGCTGCGCGAAGCCGCGCTGGCCGCCATGCGACGGGACATCGATGCCGCGACCGTCACCGCCGCGGATGTCGAGACCGCTCGGGCCGCCGTACGACCGTCGCTGGATCCGGACCAGGTGGCCGAACTCGAGGCGTACGCGGCGCGTCGCGCCGAATAGTGTCGCGCGCCCGGATCCCGTCCGGGAAAGACTCGTGTCGGCGAGCTCACAGTGGTATGAATTACTTGGAACCCCAAGTAATTGGTTCGGCGCCGCAGTGCGCCGAACGGCGCGACGCTCGCTAAGGAGCCCCCACCATGAGCACTGGATTCAGCGATGCCACCACCACCGCTATCGACACCGCGCGGTCGTACACCGTCGGCGATCTGCTGCGTCGCACCGCGCTGCGCGCCCCGACCAAGACCGCGCTCATCAACGGCGACACCTCGCTGACCTTCGCCGAGTTCGACGCCGCCGTGAATCGTTGCGCCAACGCGCTCACCGCGCACGGCCTCGCCAAGGGCGATCGACTGGCGCTGGTGAGCCACAACTGCTGGCAGTTCGCCGTCCTGACCTTCGCGAGCGCCCGCCTCGGAGCCATTCTGGTGCCGATCAACTTCGGCTTGGGCGCCGACGAGATCGCTTTCATCCTCGACCACTCGGGCTCGACCATCGTCGTCGCCGAAGACGCTCTCGCCGGGACCGTCGGCGCCGCGATCGACGCATCGTCACGCACCGACGTCGTCCGTGCGACGATCGGCCTGGCGGGCACACCGGTCGACGGCTGGGAGGACATCGCGGACTGGATCACCCACCCCGATGCCACTGCGCCGCAGGTGCTCGTGCGCGACGACGACCCGCTGCGGATGATGTTCACCTCCGGCACCGAGTCGCGACCGAAGGGCGTTCTGCTGTCGTCGAAGTCGTTGGTGTCGCAGTACGTGTCATGCATCGTCGACGGCGGCATGACCTCCGACGACATCGAGATCCACTCGCTGCCGCTGTATCACTGCGCGCAGCTCGACTGCTTCCTGTCGGTCGACGTCTACCTGGGCGCCACCAGCATCATTCTGCCGAGCCCCGAACCCGCCGCGCTGCTGGCAGCGGTCGAGGCGCACGGTGCCACCAAGCTGTTCTGCCCGCCGACCGTCTGGATCTCACTCCTGCGCCACCCCGATTTCGACACCCGCGACCTCTCGTCGCTGCGCAAGGGCTACTACGGGGCGTCGCCGATGCCGGTCGAGGTGCTGCGCGAGTTGGGTGAGCGACTGCCCGACGTGCTGTTCTGGAACTTCTACGGCCAGACCGAGATGTCACCGCTGGCCACCATCCTGCAACCGCACGAGCAGATCCCCCACGCCGGTTCGGCAGGACGCGCGTCGCTGAACGTCGAGACGATCGTCGTCGACGACGAGGGCAATCCGCTGCCGGTCGGCCAGGTCGGCGAGATCGTGCACCGCAGCCCCCACGCCTGCCTCGGCTACTACAACGACGAGGAGAAGACGGCCGCGGCGTTCGCCGGCGGCTGGTTCCACTCCGGCGACCTCGGAAAGTTCGACGCCGACGGCTACCTGTCGGTGGTCGACCGCAAGAAGGACATGATCAAGACCGGCGGCGAGAACGTCGCCTCGCGCGAGGTCGAAGAAGCGATCTACCTGCTCGACGGCGTCGCCGAAGTGGCGGTCTTCGGCGTTCCGCATCCGAAGTGGATCGAGGCGGTGACCGCCGTCGTGGTCCCGAAGGACGGCGTCACCCTCACCCAGGCGCACGTCGACGCGCACGTCGAAAGCGTGCTGGCGCCGTACAAGCGACCCAAGTACGTGATCTTCGCCGAGGCCCTCCCGAAGAACCCGTCGGGCAAGATCCTCAAGAAGAACCTGCGGGTGGCGCACGAGTCGGTCGCCACCGGCTAGTTCCCCGCGCGCGCGGCACTCAGGTGCCGGCGGCGCTGTCCGGCTCGACGGGTGCCGCGGTCGTCCTACCCGGGCATCGCCGGGGCGGTGGTCTCCGGGACGACCGGGGCGGTCGTGGTGGACTCGGACGGCTGCTGGTTCGGATTCTGGCGATCGGTGTTCTGGCGATCTGGGCGCTGGCCGTCGCGACCCGGCATGTCTTCCGGATTCATCCGCCAGCGCATGCCGGGCCCGAACTCGCCCTTCTCGCCGGTGTGGCCGTGCATCCGCTCGCCGCGCTCGTGGTGCGAGCCCCGGTCGCCGCCTTCGTCGTACCCGGCGAGGTAGCCGAGACCGAACGCGACGCCGATTACGGCGAGGACCCCGACACCTGCGCCGGCGTACAGCCACGACCGCTTCACCGAAACATGCTTGCCGGTGCCGTTGTCGGCGACGGCGGGCGCAGGAACCGCCGCGGCGGAGGGGTCACCGGACGCGATTGGCGCGGTCGGTGCGGCGTCCGGCTGCGTGTCGGCCGGCTCGCGAGTCCCCTCAGAGAAGTTCTGGGTGGGCTCGTTGGGGTCGGTCATGGAACGATCCTCTCGGTGACGTCAGCAACCGGGTGTCGCTGTCGAAACCCATGGAACTCCTCGAACCTGGCAATCAGCTGCCAGCCGGGTACCGGTTTCCTGCCGGTTCCGACCGCCGCCCGAGTCTCGCCGAAGCCGCAGTCTCCCCGAGGCCCGCAGTCTCGCCCGCCCTAGCCCGCGACGCTGACCTGGTAGATCACCGTCGACGCTCCGGCCGCCGCATCCGCCGACAGCCCGACGTTGACCCACAGTTGTTTGCCGTCGACGTCTTTGCTGAGCAGCACCGACTTCGACGCGGGCTCGTCGACGCGGGAGGATTCGGTGAATCCCTCGTCGGTCAGCTTCGCGACCGCGTTGGTGAGCGCATTCCCGTCGCCGGCCCGAGCCTGAATCGTCACCTGCCATCGCGGCGACTCGCCGGAGGAGGTCAGGATGGCGCCGTCGACCACCTGAATCTGCGACGGGAAGTCGGCAGGCAGTTTCACCGTGCCGTCGTCGGGTTCCTCGTCGGATCCGCAGGCCACCAGAACGGTGCCCGCGCACAGGATGATCAGCGCCGTTTCCAGCAGTCTCCGAAAATGCTTCATACCCGAAACGGTAAGGTAGTCCGCAGCGTCTCGTCGCCACGACACCCCGCCCATCCACCTCGTCACCAGTCGGAGTGCCCTTTTGATTCAGGTATTGATCGCCCTGTTCGTCAGTGCGCTCATCGCACCTCCGATCATCAAAGCCATGGGCTCGCGCGGCTTCTATCTTCTTGCCCTGGCTCCAGCCGGCGGCCTGGCCTGGGTGATCTCCCACTGGCCCGACCCCGGCGCCCCGCCACGCGTCGAGACCATCAGCTGGATCCCCAGTCTGAGCATGGACATCACCCTGCGGTTCGACACGCTGGCCGCCGTGATGTCGGTGCTGATCCTGGGGGTCGGGGCCCTGGTCCTGATCTACTGCGCCAACTACTTCGACGAGATGCGCCGACGCATCGCCGTCTTCGGCGGCGAACTGGTGGCCTTCGCCGGCGCCATGTTCGGTCTCGTCGTCAGCGACAACACGCTGGTGATGTACGTCTTCTGGGAAGCGACGACGGTCCTGTCGTTCATGCTCGTCGGCTTCTACGCGGTCCGCGCCACCTCGCGTCGCGCCGCCACGCAGGCGCTGCTGGTCACCACGTTCGGCGGCCTGGCGATGCTCGTCGGCCTCATCATGCTCGGTCAGCGCACCGGCAGCTATCTGTTGTCGGACCTGCTCGCGGACCCGCCGCCCGGGGGCGTCTATGTCAGCGTCGCGGTGGTCCTGATCCTGGTCGGCGCGCTCTCGAAGTCGGCCATCGTGCCGTTCCACTTCTGGCTCCCCGGCGCCATGGCCGCGCCCACCCCGGTCAGCGCCTACCTGCACGCCGCCGCCATGGTGAAGGCGGGCATCTACCTGGTCGCCCGTCTGGCTCCCGCGTTCGCACCGCTCCTCGCGTGGCAGATCCCGGTGATCGCGCTCGGCATGCTGACGATGATCCTCGGCGGCTGGCGATCGTTGCGCGAACTCGACCTCAAACTCATCCTCGCCTTCGGCACGGTCTCCCAGCTCGGCTTCATCACCGTCCTGGTGGGCATCGGCGACGCCAACGTCGCGATGGCCGGACTGGCGATGGTGGTCGCACACGCCATGTTCAAGGCCTGCCTGTTCATGGTCGTCGGCATCATCGACCACTCCACGGGCACCCGCGACATCCGCAAGCTCGCCCGCCTCGGCCACCGACTGCCCGCACTCGCGCTGATCGCGAGCGTGGCAGGGGCCAGCATGGCGGGCCTGCCGTTCACGTTCGGCTTCGTCGGCAAGGAGACGGCCTTCGCCAGCGTGTGGGACACCGGAGCGCTCCCGCCTCTGCAACGCCACGCCATCGACGTGGTCCTGCTGGTCGGCTCGATCCTCACCTTCGCCTACACCACCCGCTTCCTCTGGGGCGCCTTCGGCCGCAAGGTTCGCGCGCTCCCGACGCGTGCCGTCGCCCAACTCGAGCAGCCGACGACGATGTTCCTGCTGCCTCCGGCCGTGCTCGCGACGACCGGTGTGATCGGCGCCTTCGCCTCCGGCTGGATCGGCAAGTACTTCGAACCGTACGCGGAGAATCTGCCGTCCTACGGCCACGACCTCGAGCACCTGGCGCAGTGGCACGGGTTCGGCCTCCCCGTGGTGTTCTCGATCATCGTGGTGGTCGGCGGTTACGGACTGTTCGTCTTCCTGCGTGCTCGTCGAGCCCACGTCTTCGTGCATCCGCCGAGGCTCAATGCCGACCGGATCTACGACAGCGCGCTGCGGGGCGCGGACAATCTCTCGCTCTGGGTCACGCGCAACACCCAACGCGGTTCGCTGCCGATCACGCAGGGCGTCATCCTCTCGACCGCGGTGCTCTTGCCGACCGTCGTCCTGTTCCTCGGCAGCCGCGACGGACTGCGCGTCCGCGGTTTCGACACACCCGCCGAGGTGGTCATCGGCGCGATCATGATCGCCGCGGCGATCGCGACCGCCATCCTCCGCAACCGCCTTGCCGGGCTCCTCACCCTCGGTGTGACCGGCTACGGCTGCGGTGTGCTGTTCGCCCTCTACGGCGCCCCCGATCTCGCGCTGACTCAGTTCCTGGTCGAGAGCCTCACCCTGGTGGTCTTCGTCCTGGTTCTGCGCAAGCTCCCGTCGGAGGCGACCTTGAAGCAGAAGACCGGGCACCAGCCGATCCGCATAGCGATCGCCCTCGCCTTCGGCGCGATGCTGGTGCTGGTCGGCCTGTTCGCCGCCGCGGCTCGCTCCACCGAACCCCTCAACGTCTATCTCGGCGACGCGGCATACGAGTTCGGTCACGGCGCCAACGCGGTCAACGTGCTGCTGGTCGACATCCGCGCGTGGGACACCATCGGCGAGGTCTCGGTCCTCATCGTCGCGGCCACGGGCGTGGCGTCGATGCTGTTCCGCAGCCGCCGTTTCGGCGCCGTCCCACGCGTCACCGACGACCAGCTCGCCGCGCGGCGCAACGGCGACGAGAGCTTCCACGGCCGCACCACCTGGCTGCGCGGCAGTGAGATGCGCGATCCCAACCAGCGGTCGCTGATCCTGGAGGCCACCACTCGCCTGGTGTTCCCCACGCTGGTGGTGCTGTCGGCGTATTTCTTCTTCGCAGGCCACAACGCACCGGGCGGCGGCTTCGCCGGCGGTCTGGTGATGGGGTTGGCACTGGTGCTGCGCTACCTCGCCGGCGGTCGCTACGAGCTCGGCGAGGCCCTGCGCGTAGAAGCAGGCACCGTCCTCGGAGCCGGACTCGCCATCTCGGCCACCACCGCCGCGGTGTCGCTGTTCCTCGGCGCCCCGGCGCTCTCGTCGGCCACCTTCGATCTGACGTTGCCGGTGTTCGGCGAGTTCCATCTGGTCACCGCGCTGTTCTTCGACCTCGGCGTCTATCTGATCGTGGTCGGCCTCGTCGTCGACATCCTGCGCAGCATCGGCGCGCGACTCGACGTCTCCGACGCTGATTTCGAAGCGCTGATGGCCGAGGCCGGAGACGACTCCCCGACCAGCCCGGCGGAGGCCAAGCAATGACGGTGAATCTCGGACTGATGATCGTCGTCGGCCTCATGGCCGCGGCGGGCGTGTACCTGCTGACCGAACGCAGCCTGATCCGGATGCTGTTCGGCCTGCTGTTAGTCGGCAACGCGCTCAACCTGATGATCATCGTGCTGGCCGGTCCGCCGGGACACCCGCCGATCCGCGGCCGGGAATCCGAACGACAGTCCTTCGACGCCGACCCGCTGGCCCAGGGCATGGTGCTCACCGCGATCGTGATCACGCTCGGCATCGCCGCGTTCGTGCTCGCGGTCACCTATCGCCTGTTCCGTATCAACCAGGCCGCCGAAGAAGAGGCCGCGCTCACCGGCCAGGAGATCCCGACCGACGCCGTCGACGACGAACTCGGCGACGACGAAGAGGACATCAAGATCCTCTCGCGCGACCCGGACTCGGTCCCGGACCAAGACCGCAGCGACGATCCGACCACCGGCGCGGACACCGTGGCCGGCGACCTGTTCGACCGACGCGGCAACCCGATGACCGCGGAGGAGTTCATCGCAGCGCACGTGAACGTCCACGAACCGGACCTGATGCCCCAGGACGCCGACATCCTCGAGCTGCTGCCTGACGACGGCGACGAGATGCCGCCCGACAGCGACACCGACCACCCTGACACCGACGATCCCGAGGCGGAGGTGAACCGATGATTCCCCAGTCGTCCTGGATTCCCGTCCTGATCGTCCTGCCGACCCTGGTGCCCCTGCTGGGCGCCGCCGTCACGCTGCTGGCCGCCCGCAGCGCGCGGGTGCAGCGCGTGGTGACCGTCACGGCCATCGCGATCGCGCTGATCGCGTCGTGCATGATGCTGTATCTGACCGCCGGTCACGGCACCTACGCGGTGACCATCGGCGGCTGGGACGGCCGCGGCCTGGTCAACACCCCGCTCGGCATCACCCTGGTGGCCGACCGGTTGGCCGCGCTGATGCTGGTGATCTCCCTGACCGTCTTGATCTGCGTCGTCGTGTACGCCATCGGGCAGGGCATCCGGGACGGCACCACTGAACAGCCGGTGTCGATCTTCCTGCCGAGCTATCTGATTCTGACCGCGGGCGTCTGCAACTCGTTCCTCGCGGGCGACCTGTTCAACCTGTACGTCTCGTTCGAGGTGCTGCTGGCCGCCAGCTTCGTGCTGCTGACCCTCGGCGCGAGCGCCGACCGCGTCCGCGCCGGTGCGTCGTACATCATGGTCTCGATGGTGTCGTCGCTGATCTTCCTGGCGGGCATCGCCTTCGCCTACGCGACGACCGGCACATTGAATCTGGCGGAGATGGCCGTGCGCCTCGACACGGTGCCCGACGGCACCCGCAACGCCCTGTTCGCGGTGCTGTTGGTCGCCTTCGGGATCAAGGCGGCGGTCTTCCCGCTGTCGACCTGGCTGCCGGACTCGTACCCGACCGCTCCGGCGCCCGTCACGGCCGTGTTCGCCGGGCTCCTCACGAAGGTCGGCGTGTACGCGCTGATCCGCACGCATTCGCTGCTGTTCCCCGGCGGCACCATGGACGCCCTGCTGATGGTCGCAGGCCTGCTGACGATGCTGATCGGCATCTTCGGCGCCATCGCGCAATCGGACGTGAAACGTCTGTTGTCGTTCACCCTCGTCAGCCACATCGGCTACATGGTCTTCGGCATCGCGGTGGGCTCGGAACTGTCGACGTCGGCGGCGATCTACTACGTGGCCCACCACATTCTGGTGCAGACCACGCTGTTCCTGGTGGTCGGGCTCATCGAACGCCAGGCCGGATCGTCGTCGCTGCGCCGCCTGGGCGGGCTCATCGCCAGCCCGCTGCTCGCCGGCATGTTCCTGATCCCCGCCCTAAACCTCGGCGGCATCCCACCGTTCTCCGGGTTCATCGGCAAGGTGGCGCTGCTGGAGGCCGGCGCGCAGGACGGCTCGGTCCTGGCCTGGATTCTGGTCGGCGGCTCCGTGGTCACCAGCCTGCTGACCCTGTATGTCATGGCCCGCATCTGGACCAAGGCCTTCTGGCGGGCCCGCGCCGACGCCCCCGAGGGGGCGATGGCGTCCAGCACCGCGTCGGCCCTGATCGAGGAGGGTGAGGACGTTCTGCTCTCCGAGCGCGAAGACGTGGGCCGGATGCCCGTGACGATGGTCGTGCCGACCATGGCGATGGTCGCCGCAGGCCTCGCCCTGACCGTGTGGGGAGGTCCGATGTTCGACTTCACCGACGATGCGTCGTCCGGTGTCCTGGATCGGAGTCAGTACATCTCCACCGTCCTGCAGAACTCCGACGCCGCCGGCGCCTCGAACGGAGGCCCGCGATGACGACACCCCCGTTCCCCGATCGTCCGCATGCCAAGCCGGTCGGCAAGCGGCCGGTCGCGGCGTTCTTCGGCAATCTGTGGCGCGTGCTGCTGGTCGGTTTCGCCTGGCCCGCGGTCAAGTCGTACGTCTGGCTCGCCACCAACCTGCGAACGCCCAAGTGGATCGGCGGGTCGCTGCGCGAGGCGGGCCTGCGGCTGTGGGGCTTCGCCTGGCTCACCTTCGTGTGGGTGCTGCTCTGGGGCGACATCACCTGGGGGAACATCATTGCGGGCGCGGGCATCGCGCTGGCCGTGATGGTCCTGCTGCCGCTCCCCCGCGTCGCCGTCGAGGGCCGCTTCCACCCGCTGTCCGCGATCAAACTGATCGCGACGATGCTGTACAACTTCTTCATCTCGAGCGCCCAGGTGGCCTGGGCGTCCGTGACCCCCGGGCCGCCGCCGCTCGGTTCCGTGGTCCGCGTGCACATGGCGATCAAGTCCGACCTCACGCTCACCCTCGCGGTCGACTACATCAACCTGGTGCCGGGCACCATGGTCGTCGAGATCGACCAGGAGGCGCGGATGCTCTACATCCACGTCTTCGACGTCCGCAAGGAGAAGTACATCGACGAGTTCCTGAGCCAGATGGCTTACGTCGAGCGGCAGTTCATCAAGACCTTCGAACGCGACGACGAGTGGAACCCCAGCCCGTTGCACGGCATCGACGACGACTACCACCACGTTCCGTTCGCCGACCGCCAGCGCGTCGCCGACCAGGAACAGGCCCGAAAGGAGAAGCGATGACCGTCGTCTGGATCATCAGCGCCACCCTGCTACTGGCCGCCGCCGCACTCACCGCCTACCGGACGCTCCGCGGGCCGACCACCGTCGATCGCCTCGTCGGCGTCGACGCGCTCGTCGCCATCGCGATCTGCGGGCTGTCGGTGTGGGTGGCGTACACCGCCGACACCACGGTGGTCCCCGGGATCGTGGCGCTGAGCCTGGTCGGGTTCATCGGCTCGGTGTCGGTCGCCCGCTTCCGAGTGAGGGACAACCAACTGTGATCGTCGACATCATCGCGGCAGTCCTCATCCTCACCGGATCGCTGCTCGCCTTCACCGCGGCCATCGGCATCGTCCGCTTCCCGGACACCCTCAGCCGGATGCACGCCGCCACCAAACCGCAGACCTTCGGCATGATCCTGGTGCTGATCGGCGCCTTCATCAAGCTCGAAGGCCATCCCGACGGCGGCATGCTGGTCCTCACCGGACTCTTCACGCTGATCACCGCACCCGTCGTCGCCCAGCGCGTCGGCCGTCTCGTCTATCGGGAGCAGGCGCTCGGCGAGAAGGTCGTCGACGAGGACGACCTCGCCGCCCGCAACTGCTGACGAAGGCCCGTCAACCGATCTCCGCGACCACCGAATCGACCACGTCGCGCAGGTTCCCGGTCGATTCGAAGACCGCCCGCTGACGCTGGTAGCTGGCGCCGTCGACGATGATGTCGGCGACCGCTGCGAGCTCGTCGCTGCAGCCTAGGGAGGCCGCCACCGGCTCGAGCCGGACCAACAGCTCCGCGATGTCCTCGGTGACCAGCCGCTCGGAGCAGTCCGAGTCCTGAATGATGATCGCGTCGAGGCCGTAGCGCGCCGCGCGCCACTTGTTCTCCTGGACCAGCCAGGGCGCCATCTGCGGGAGCGTCTCGCCCGCGGTCAGGCGGCGGTCCAGGTCGACGATCAAGCAGTGCGTGAGGGCGACGATCGCGGCCAGTTCACGTCGATTCGAGACGCCGTCGGAGACCCGGACCTCGATGGTCCCCAGGTTCGGGGAGGGTCGGATGTCCCAGCGGATCTCATTGAGGTGATCGATGATGCCGGTGGTCTTCTGATCGTGGACGAAGTGCTCGAACTCCGACCACCGCTCGAACTGGAACGGCAGTCCCGCCGTCGGCAGCTGTTGGAACATCATCGCCCGGTTGCTGGCGTAACCGGTGGCATGGCCCGCCCACATCGGCGACGACGCCGACAGCGCCAGCAGGTGCGGGTAGTACTGCAGCATCGACGACAGGATCGGCAGCACCTTGTTCCGGTCGTCGATGCCGACGTGCACGTGGACGCCCCAGATGAGCATCTGCCGTCCCCACCACTGGGTGCGCTCGATCAGCTCGGCGTAGCGGTGGCCTTCGGACAGCTGCTGGGCCGACCACTCCGCGAACGGATGCGTGCCCGCGCCGTAGAGGTCGACGCCGATGTCGTCGCAGAGCCCGCGGACCACCTCGAGCGAGTCGCCGAGATCGTCCATCGCCTCACCGACGGTGGTGCAGATTCCGGTGACCAACTCGACGGTGTTGCGGAGCAGTTCACGATGGATCTTGCTCTTCTGCCCGCCCGCTCGCGCGTCGACGAGGCGAAACAGCTCGTCGGCCGCATTCGACAGATCACGCGTGGTCTTGTCGACCAGCGCGAGCTCCCACTCCACGCCCAACGTGGGCGCCGGAGACGGGGTGAAGGCGATGCTCGCCGGGGACGTCATGTCGTCCCGTGCAGCTAGCTGGTCTGGCGCAGGACACCGCAGGCGAGGCGCGGAGCTTCGTCACCGCCGCCGGCGAGGTCGTGCAGGATGAGCGCCTTGCCGCGGATCTGCTCGACGGTGAACGCGTCCGTGGTGTAGCTGGCGGTGGCGGTGCCGTCCTTGAGGACGTTCATCGTCATCAGGTCGCCGCTCTCGGGCTTCTCGGTGCGACCGTTCACCTGAAGGTGTCCACCGGCGCTGGTGAAGTTGGTGTCGGCCTCGCACTTGCCCACCGAGTGGATGTGCAGACCGTGCTCGCCGGGCTTGACGCCGGTGACGCGCGCAGCGACCTTGACCGCGCTGCCGTCCTGCGAGAAGCTCACGAATCCGACGTTGTTGCCCTCTTTGTTGGTCAGCGTGGCGCTGGCCGAGTTCGCGGCGTCGGGGATGTGATCCTCGTTCACGACCTCGCCGGGGGCGACCTGATCGCCGGTCACGACGGCGGGGGTGGTTCCCGGCACGTCGGAGGGATGCTCGTTCGGGGTGCAAGCCGACAGCGCGAGGGCCACGCCGCCCGCTGCGGCGACGGCCGCAATGACGCGAACACTCGAAGCGCGGTTGGTGCTACGGACGGTCATGTGTGCTCCTTAGTCGGTCGGCAAACGCGAGCTGAGCTTCCACTCCACTCGCGCGGGACTGTTGCCGGGATCGCCAATGATTTCTCTTCGTCAATGATTATGACCGGTCCACCCGGCGCGCGTGCTACCGGCTCACCACGACGACCGCCAACTCGCCCAAGCAGCGCGTGAAAACGTCGGGACGCGGGTTCAATTCGGCGCCCCCGGGGACCGCTTCGGCCACCTTCTTCGCGCCCTCTTCCTGGTCCGGCGTGTAGAAGATGGTGTTCTCGCTGACGCTCGCGGTGCTGAGGTTCTCCGCGGTGCTCACCGTGAAGCCCTTTGCCGTCAGCTCGTCTTTCACCTCACCGGCGAGTCCGGTCACGTTGCCTGCATTGAGCACGCAGATCGAGGGCACGCCCTCGACGGGCGTCGCCGCCGTGCTCGTGGTGCTCTCAGGTGCCTTCGATGTGGTCGCGGCCTCGTGCTTGGTGGACTCCGCGGCCGCCTCGGCGCTCTGCCCGGCAGCCTTGAGACCGGCATCGGGGTCATCGCCGCTGGTCGTCAACTGATGGATTCCGAGACCCAGGCAGGTGACAGCGATCGCCAAAAGCAACATGGCACCCGCGCGCAGCGGAAGACGATTGGTTTCTCGATCAGCGTTCATCACTGGCAACTCTAACGCACCGGCGCCTCAGACAGCCCGATCGGCGGCACGAGTCCGCCGGGGAGGAATCAGGTGATCTCGAACCCGAGTCGACGGGCCGCGCGCGCCTTCTGACGGGACGCGCGGAGCCGGCGCAGACGCTTCACCAGCATCGGGTCTGCCGCCAACGCCTCCGGGCGATCCACCAGCGCCCCGAGGATCTGGTAGTAGCGAGTGGCCGAGAGGCTGAACAATTCCTTGATCGCGTCTTCCTTGGAGCCGGCGTACTTCCACCACTGGCGCTCGAAGGACAGGATCTCCCGCTCACGGCGTGACAATCCGTCCGGACCGATCTCGTGCGGATCGAGCGGGGCCTGATCGTGGGCGCCGTCGATGGTCGCGGGATCGATGGCAGAGGGATCGTCGCCCTTGGGGCTACGCGCTGTTGCGCCGCTCATTTCGCTCCTCAAACAGCCGAACCTTTTCAACTGCACACCGTGTCCGCAGCAGTCTCCCGGCGGACGAATGACATCGGTGTGGTTCCGCCGATCATCTAACCACGATCGACGCGCCCCCTCCCGCCGACGCACCGCAGTCGCAGCGATCTGCCGGGGCAGTAGAATCTGCACTCATGGCAATTCTCCCGATCTGCATCATCGGTGAACCGGTCCTGCATCAGCCGACCACCCCCGTCGAGCTCGACACGGACAACAAGCCCTCCGCCGAGATCGTCGGGCTGCTGGACGACATGTACGAGACGATGGACGCCGCGAACGGCGTCGGTCTCGCGGCGAATCAGGTCGGCAAGGGTCTCCGGATGTTCGTGTACGACTGCCCGGACGGTGGCGTGCGTCGCCGCGGCGAGGTGATCAACCCGATCCTGGAGACCTCGGAGATCCCCGAGACCATGCCCGACCCCGACGACAACGACGAGGGTTGCCTGTCCGTTCCCGGTGAGGGCTTCCCCACCGGTCGCGCAGACTGGGCCAAGGTGGTCGGCACCGACCGCAACGGCGACGCCGTCGAGATCGAGGGCAACGGCTTCTTCGCGCGCATGCTCCAGCACGAGACCGGCCACCTGGACGGCTTCCTCTATGTGGACGTCCTCGTCGGGCGCAATGCCCGCGCCGCGAAGAAGGCCGTCAAGCGGAACGGCTGGGGCAAGCCCGGACTGTCGTGGACCCCCGGCACCGTCACCGATCCGTTCGGCCACGACGACTGAGATGACCGCGGCGTCGCGTCGTCCGCAGCCGGCGGTCGGAGACCGGGTGGTCATCCGCTACCGGCTGGGCGGCGACGCGCCCGCCGACTGGCGGCAGGCACCGAATCCGCCGGTCGTCTCGGGGCCCACCCAGTCGGACATCACCGGAATCCTCCGCGAGCGCTCCGACGAGGTCCTGGTCGTGGAACGCGACGGCGAACTGCACCGGCTGCCGATGGTCGCGATCTCGTCGGTGAGACTCCTGTCCCGCCGGGTGGTCCGGAACTCGGAGATCCGCGAGGTGGAGCGCACCCTGATGGCGGCCGCCCCCGCAGCCGAGCACGGTGCGGTCGAGGGCTGGCTGGTCAACGCCGCGCCCGATGGTGCCGCCGCCAGTCTCCGGTCCACGGTCGGCGCGCCGATCGAATTCGGCTCCACCGCTGCGGGACTGCCCGAAGTGGTCGCGTGGCTGACCGTTCGCGGCCTCCCGGCCCGGCTGCTGATCGCCGACCGCCTCCTGCGTACGTCGGCCCTGGGTACGACACCGACGACCAGCGAGGCCTACGAGGTGCTGGTTGGTCCCGAACTCGATGACCCCGAACCCGATGACCCGGAACCCGATGAGGATGCACCGGCTGGTGACTTGTCGCTCATCGCCGACGGGGTGGCTGCGGTCACCGTCCGCGTCGACGACGACCGCTCGCGAACGGCGTGGCGACGACTCGGCTTCGAACTGCATCACACCTGCCACCTGCTGACCCTGTGACCCGGCCCGCCACTGTGACCCGGCCCGCCAACGCGGCCCGAAGGATCGCCGAGGTGATGAATTACGGTGGACGGCGATGTCGAAATCGCAGACCGCCCCGGAACTGACCCGACGACGGACCATCGCGTCCGTTCTCGGAGTAATCGCACTCATCGCGGTGATCGCGTTCACCTGGTGGATCGACGGGCAGGAGAGCACCGACGAGGCCCCCGCCGCGGCCGCGCAGTCGTCGGTCGCGGCCGATGCGCCGAGCACCGCAGTGCCCTCGACCCAGACCACCGGACCCCGGACCACCGGGCAGAAGAACGCACCCAAGCCCGGCCCCAAGCCGGCCTCCAAGGTTCCCGCGCGCGTCACGCAGACCCTCGAGGAGATCGACTCGGGTCGCTGGCCCGCGTCTGCCGAGGCCCCGGGGACCCGCGGCGGCGACACCTTCCGCAACCGCGAGGGCAGGCTGCCCGCCCGCACCGCGAACGGGCAGCGGATCTCGTATAAGGAATGGGACGTCAACCCCAAGAAGCCGCGCAGCGGACGCGACGCCGAACGCATCGTGACCGGGAGCGACGGCTCCGCCTGGTACACCCTCGACCACTACCAGACCTTCACCCAGATCAGAGGACCGTCCGCATGACCGCAGCGCTTCCGGCCGACTTCCTGACCGCGGGCCCAGGCACGGCCCTGACGACCGGCGACGTCGACACCCACCGCACCGGTGCCCTCGTCCGACGACTGTCGGGCACCGCGATGCGGACCGTCGACGGACTGTACGACGCGTTCGCGGCCGCCTGGGACTTCCCCGACCACTTCGGGTTCAACAAGGACGCGTTCGACGACGTCATCGGCGATCTGCCTGCGGGCCTGCGAACGTCGACCGGCGGCGTCGCGACCGGCTTTCTGACGGTGATCGACCACGCCGAGGAGTTGCTCGCCGACGCCACCGACGACGACCGCGCCTGGTTCGCGACGTCGCCCCCGTTCTGGCGCGAGCGCTGCGAGCGCGACGGCCGCGGCTTCGGCATCGTGCTGCTGGCCGACGAGGGTGCGGCGGACGGGGTCGAGCAACGGTGGCGAGCCGCCGACGGCGACCTGCTGCGGCTCCGGCAGGATTGACGGCATGCGCCTCGCGACGTGGAACGTGAACTCGATCCGCGCCCGATCCGAACAGGTCGTGGCATGGATGAACCGGCATGCGATCGATGTGCTCGCGATGCAGGAGACCAAGTGCCCCGACGACCAGTTCCCGGTGATGAGCTTCATCGCGCACGGGTACGACGTCGCCTTCCACGGGACCGGTGGATACAACGGGGTGGCGATCGCCTCGCGGATCGGCCTGCACGACATCCACATCGGTTTCGACGGGCAGCCGCAGTACGACGGGCAGACCGAGGCCCGCGCCATCTCCGCCCTGTGCGGCGGCGTCCGGGTGTGGAGCCTGTACGTGCCGAACGGTCGCGAACCCGGACATCCGCATCTCCAGTACAAGCTCGACTGGCTCAGTGCCCTGGCAGACGTCACCTCGCTGGAGCTCTCCCACGACCCCGCATCGCAGGTTGCGCTGGCAGGCGACTGGAATGTCGCGCCCACCGACGAGGACGTGTGGGATCCCGCGTACTTCGAGAACCGCACCCACACCTCCGACGACGAGCGCGCCGCCTTCGCTCGCTTCGTCGACTCCGGTTTCAGCGACAGCGCCGCGCCGTACACTCCGGGCCCCCACTGCTATACGTTCTGGGACTACCAATCGGGCCGCTTCGCTCGCAACGAGGGCATGCGGATCGACTTCGCCCTCTGCTCGCCCGCCCTCGACGACCGCGTCCACGATGCGTTCATCGACCGCAACGCCCGCGCCGCTGAAGGCGCCAGCGACCACGCTCCGGTGGTCTTCGATCTCAGCTGACCTGAGAAGGACCGAGTCAAGGAGGAATCAGGTGCAAGCATTCGACGATGAGCGGTGGCATTCCGACGGGGAATTCCCTGCCGATCTGCCGGCGACCGCCGCAGCCACCCACATCGGGATGTTCCTCGCGTGGTGCGCCGACACCGGCCTCCTCGCGCAGACCTCCGCCGTCGCCGAGCACGTGGCGGCACTGCGCTCGCGCGAGATCACGCCGGGCGCGTTCGCCCTCGCGGCCTTCGGGGGCGCCTTCAGCGCCGACGACCTGACCGACGAGGGCGCGGAGTTCGCCGCCGTCTATTACGGTTACCCGGACGAGGACGACGTCCGGGAACTCGCCTTCGACGTCGATTACGTCGACGAGTTCATCGACGACGGCGACACGATCTTCCACGTCCCGGACAGTTGGTCGTCGTACGACCGGATCGCGGCGGTTCTCACCGCCCGCTTCACCGAATGGGACAACGCGGGTCGCCCGACCGCCGACTAGTCGAGAGCTCCCGAGGCCCTCACACCGCGACGGGGGCGAGCGGCACCATGCCGGGGTGCGCGTCCAGGAAGTGTTTGGTGAACGTGCAGAGGGGACGGACCCGGAGACCGTTCTCCCGCATGTACTGCATGGCCTGGCCGGTCAACCTGGTCGCGAGGCCGTGGCCGCTGTACTCGTCGTACAGCACCGTGTGGAGGATCGTGATGACCGGCCCTCCGGACTCCTGATCGACCCGGTAGCCCAGCACGCCGACGAGGTCACCCGCCACCCAGAGCTCGAATCGCTCGCGGTCGGGATTGTGTTCGACCTGCGAGATCTGCTGCAGCAGGGAACGCGCGGACTGCGGCGGGTGAGAATGACGAGCCTTGCGATGCATATGTCCTCCTGTGACTAGCATCACAAGATTAGGTCTTGCCTCAACAGCGACGCAAGTCACATCTGTCCCATCTGCATCACAATGCGGCGACGATCCGGAATGTGGGTATGGTGGCTCTCGCACAACTTCACACGCGGGGGCTCCCACGAATCCGGGGGCTGAGAGGGCGACAGGCGGTCGTCGACCGCCCGAACCTGTCCGGATAATGCCGGCGTAGGGAGAATTTCCATGGTCACATCCATGTCTGAAAGCAGCACGACGCAGAGCACGTCGGTGACGTGCGGCCCGATTCAAGGCAGTTCGAAGACCTACCTCGACGTCGACGGCATGGCCGTCCCGCACCGACGCGTGCACCTCACCAACGGCGAACACCTCGACCTGTACGACACCTCCGGCCCGTACACCGACGAGTCCGCCGAGATCGACCTCGAGGGCGGGCTGGCGCCGACGCGCGACAGCTGGACGCGACCGGCACCGGTGACAGTCGAGGCCACCGGGACCACCGCATCCACCCAGCTCGCGTGGGCCCGCGAAGGCATCGTGACCCCCGAGATGGCGTTCATCGCCGCACGCGAGGGCGTCGACGCCGAACTGGTCCGCGACGAGGTGGCCCGCGGTCGCGCGGTGATCCCCGCCAACCACCGACACCCCGAGTCCGAGCCGATGATCATCGGCAAGGCCTTCGCGGTGAAGATCAACGCCAACATCGGCAACTCCGCCGTCACCTCGTCGATCGCCGAAGAAGTCGAGAAGATGGTGTGGGCCACCCGCTGGGGCGCCGACACCATCATGGATCTCTCGACGGGCAAAGACATCCACCTCACCCGCGAATGGATCATGCGCAACTCCCCGGTCCCGGTGGGGACCGTGCCGATCTACCAGGCCCTGGAGAAGGTCGACGGCGACCCCACCAAGCTGACCTGGGAGCTGTACCGCGAGACGGTCATCGAGCAGGCCGAGCAGGGCGTCGACTACATGACCGTGCATGCGGGAGTGCGGCTCCGCTACGTTCCGCTGACCGCCAAGCGCGTCACCGGCATCGTCTCGCGCGGCGGCTCGATCATGGCCGCCTGGTGCCTGGCGCACCATCGCGAATCATTCCTGTACACGCATTTCGCCGAGCTCTGCGAGATCTTCGCCGAGTACGACATCACCTTCTCGCTGGGCGACGGCCTGCGTCCGGGCTCGATCGCCGACGCGAACGACGAAGCCCAGTTCGCCGAGCTCCGCACCCTCGGCGAGCTCACCAAGATCGCCAAGAGCTACGGCGTCCAGGTGATGATCGAGGGCCCCGGACACGTCCCGATGCACAAGATCGCGGAGAACGTCCGGCTCGAGGAGGAGTTGTGCGAGGAGGCGCCGTTCTACACACTCGGCCCGCTCGCCACCGACATCGCACCCGCCTACGACCACATCACCTCGGCCATCGGCGCGGCGATGATCGCGCAGGCAGGCACCGCGATGCTCTGCTACGTGACGCCCAAGGAGCACCTCGGCCTGCCGAACCGGGACGACGTGAAGGTCGGCGTGATCACCTATAAGATCGCCGCGCACTCCGCCGACCTCGCGAAGGGACATCCCCGAGCGCAGGACCACGACAACGCGCTCAGCAAGGCGCGGTTCGAGTTCCGCTGGGAAGACCAGTTCAACCTCGCGCTCGATCCCGACACCGCCCGCGAGTACCACGATGAGACGTTGCCCGCCGCCCCGGCGAAGACCGCACACTTCTGCTCCATGTGCGGACCCAAGTTCTGCTCCATGCGTATCTCGGCGGATGTCCGCGCCTACGCGGAGGAGAACGGACTGGTGACGCAGGACGACATCGACGCGCGGCTCGCGGAAGACATGGCCGCCAAGTCCGCCGAGTTCACCGCGGCGGGCAACCAGGTGTACCTGCCGATCTCCGAGATTCCGCTCGCGCAGGCGGCGGCCGCGAAGTGACCGGGTTCGACGCGAGCCCGCGACTGCCGCTGGCCGCGCCCGGCGCCACCCCCGTGCGAGTGATGACGATCGCGGGCTCGGATTCCGGCGGCGGCGCGGGAATCCAGGCCGACATGCGCACCTTCGCCATGCTCGGCCTGCACGCCTGCGTCGCGGTCACCGCGGTCACCGTTCAGAACTCCACCGGAGTCACCGGCTTCCAGGAGATCGACCCGGGCATCGTCGCCGCGCAGATGCGGTCGGTCACAACGGACATCGGCGTGGCCGCGGCGAAGACCGGCATGCTCGCGTCCGACCCGATCATCACCGCCATCGCCGACGCGGCAGTCGATCTCGGGATCGGACGCGACGGCGCCACACCGCTGGTGGTGGACCCGGTGTGCGCGTCGATGCACGGCGATCCGCTGCTGGCCGCCGACGCGCTGGGCGCGTTGAAAGACCGGCTCTTTCCGCTCGCCACCGTCGTGACACCCAACCTCGACGAGGTGCGTCTGCTGACAGGGATCGACGTCGTCGACCCCGCGACCCAGCGCCAGGCGGCCGTCGCCCTGCACGCTCTCGGTCCGCGGTGGTCGCTGGTGAAGGGCGGACATCTGCGCGGCAGCGACCTGAGTCCCGACCTGCTGTACGACGGTTCGGAGTTCGTGGAGTTCCCCGGAGCACGAATCGACACTCCGCACGATCACGGCGCGGGCGACACCCTGGCCGCTGCCATCACCGGCGCGCTCGGGCACGGCTACTCGGTGCCGGACGCGGTGGCGTTCGCGAAGGCGTGGGTCACGCGCGGCCTGGCCGCCGCGTACCCGCTGGGAGCGGGCCACGGGCCGGTGAATCCGCTGTGGCGACTGCGCGAACACGGCCCGGGCTGACCTCGCGGGCAGCTTGAGGCAGAGACGCGAATGCGCCGGCAGTCTTCGGACTGCTGGCGCATTCTCGTGTTGCGGAGTGGGTGTCAGCCGCGCACGCGCTGGCGGTACTCCACCGGGCCGACGCCGTAGCGGGCCTTGAATCGGTTGCGGAACGTGGCGACTGTCGGGAAGCCCGACGCCAGCGCGATGGCGCTGATCGAGGCCGTGCCGTTCTGCATCAGGGCGTCGTGGGCACTCTGCAGACGACGGTCGGCGATGCGGCCGGCCAGCGAGTTGTCGCAGCTCTCGAAGTAGCGGTACAGCTGGCGACGCGACAGGTGCAGCTGCGCGGCGATCGAGTCCGGCGAGAAGGTCGCATCGCGATGATGACGCTCGATGAGATCGCGTGCCGCTTCCTGGACGAACAGTGCGTTGTCCTCCATCACCGACGGCGAGCCCTCGAACTCCGAGAGTGCGGCGACGATCAGATCGACGGCGGCCTGCTCCGAGACGGCGCCGACGGTGGACGCCGAGCCCAGCACCGAGGTCTCAGCGGCGAATCGGCGGAGGAATACCGCCGCGGCGCGGGCGAGCGGAGTGTTCGCAGCGACCGGTCGCTGCAGGCGCTCGGCCACGTGGCGATGCTTGCCGAGCCGGTTGAACGGGATCAGGACACCCGACGGGTCGGAGACCGCGGTCGAGACCAGGCTGTACGGAGCCGCGTTGTTGATGAAGACGAGGTCGCCCGGTCCATAGGCGAACTCCCGACCGCCCTGGCGAACGATGGACTGGCCGCGCATCCCACTGACGCTGACCAGCAGCGCCTCGGACGGATCAGTCCGCACGCGCTCGGCGGTCCGCTCGAGCATCATGGCCGGCTGCAGGGCGCAGTAGGTAGCGATCGACGAGAGGCTCTGCGCAAAGCGCATCGCATGGAACGAGTCCGGGTCGGCGACGCGAACGTCGACGGTCGGGCTGTATGTGGCACTGCCTGCGGTGCCGGTGAAGCGCACCGGGCGGGTCCGCGTCGGCGCGTTGGCCACGCCGAGACGTGCTTCCCACTCCGCGACGGCGCGGGGGGTCAAGCGGGTGGCGAGAGCCGGCCGTCCGGAGACGGGCGGAATCTGCGGGCGTGCTTTGGGCATGGTTGAGCTCAGGGACATCGGGGAACCTTCTACGCATGGTTGGACATGACGAGAGTTGGTTGGCTTTGGGAGGGAGCCTTAACTTTTCTCATCTGACATACTTGCACACCCAATTACTTGTGTCGAGTCGATCACAGGAAACAAAAGGTGACTTCCAGGTCACATCGAGCGGTCCTGCGAACAATCCTGCGTCGTCGCCACCTGCGATTCCAGTCCGGGGTGCTAACCACGGCGATCGAGCGCGAACCCCTACGCGGTAAGGTTCTCGCAGCGCTGTGGCACTGGACGAGGGTCGCAGCTCCGCCGATTCTCGTCCGAGGAGTCCCCGTGACACAGCCGCCGAACGACGGGCCGTCGACCCCGCCGCCAAGCGACCCACAGCAGACCGGGAACAATGCCTCCGGCGGACAGAACGCCTACTCCGAGCAGCGCGCGTACCCCGCGGCCAATGTCTACGGCGTTTATCCCGACGGCACCTCCGCCGCCACCGTCGCCGCTGCTGCAGCGACCGCCGAATCCAAGGCGGTCCGCAACTGGCGGATCATCACCGCCGTCGCCTGCGCCGCAGCCGCGCTCGTGATCGTGAGCTTCTTCCTGGTCGGGAACAGCAGTTCGTCGACCCCGAGCGCCCCGGTCACCTCGACCGTCACCGACACCACGACCGAGGTCTCGACCAAGACCAGCACGGCCACCAAGACCGCCACCCAGACCCGGATCGACACCAGCGTGGCTCGCGAGACCGACACCGCGACCCGCACCGTCACCGTCACCGAAGAGCGGACGGCGACGGTCACCCGAACTGTCACGGAGACCGACGTGACCACCGAAACGGTCAGCGTGCCCGCCGGCACGCAGTAGCCGCCCGCACGTCGATCAGCCGCCTACCCGGCGTACACCCCGTCGTTGTTTTCTGCCATCTGATCGCGGAACTCGGTGGGCCCCACCCCGAACTCGCGACGGAACCTGAGCCTGAACGGTCCCACCGAGCCGAATCCGCTGGCGCGCGCTACCCACGCGACCGACGCGCTGGGATTCGAGACCAACAGCCCTCTCGCCGCGCGCAGTCGCCGGTCGGCGATCATCTCGGCGACGCTGTGATCGCACGCCTCGAAATGTCGGTAGAACTGTCGCCGCGACAAGTGCATCCGCTCGGCGAGCGTGGTGGGCGAGAACTCGGGATCTCGATGGTGCAGCTCGATCAGTTCGGCCGTCCGCCGGCGTACGTACTCGGTGTTGCTTGAGGATTCGGTGCGACGTGCGTTCGCCTCGGCGACCGTCACCACCAGCAGGTCGATCATCGCTGACTCCGCTGCCAGCGTGGAGAACGAATCTACATCCGTTCCGAGCACCGACGCCGCGAAGCCGCGCACTGCGCACACCGCAGCGGTCGCCAAGTGAGATCTCGCGAGGGCTGCACCGGACAACGACGCGATGACGCCGCGTCCCACCCCGAACGATTCCGCGGGGATCCGCAGGATCACCGCGTCGGTCACGCAATCGGTCACGAACCGATGCGGCCCCGAGGTAGTGACGACCGTCAGCCGATCGGGGCCGTCCGGCCAGTCAGCGGTGACCCAGACCAGAATTCCATCTCGGTCGGCGTCGGCGTCGGGCATCAGCACGGTCGGCGCCGCAAGGGAGCGGGTCACCTCGACCAGCGAGAGGCTGCGGTGATAGAGCGCTGCGTCCCACTGATCGTCCGGCCCGACTGCAGTGCACCTCATTCCGGTGATCTGACGGCCGACGTCCAACCCCTCCTCACCTCGCAGCCGCGCAGGCGGCTGGCCCCCCGCGAACCCCGACGAGGATCGCCACGACTCGATATCCCCCGAAGACAGCGGCTGGCTCATCGTTTATCGAGCGGCTTTCGGTAGAACCACGGCCGAGGCCAGGAAGAAGCAGACGGCACCGACGAAGGTGCCGGTGTTGGCCAGCACCGCGTCGACCGTCACACCGGCACTAGTGATGTACGACGCCACGGCGGAGACCCCGAAGGCCACGCAGCCGAGGAAGTTGATCTGCCCGGACCACCAGTCCCCGTCTCTCGGTGCCCAGCGGACCCCGTTGACGTGACGGTACGTGACCAGCACGAAGTACCCGCTGATGAGAAAGGCCACCGAACCGGCGGCATCGGGGGTCCACACCAGGTGCGTCTGCCCCTTGATGCTGTGCGCGGCGAGGGCTGCGCCGGTACTGACGTTGAAGAGAAGCGTGCCGAAGAACTGGGTCGACGCGGCCAGCCACTCCGCGCGCACCATAACGCCGGAACCATAGGACACGGAGGTCGTCATCGCACCGCTGAGCACGAGTTGAATCAGCGCGGCGCCGGTGAAGAACCACGCGCCGACGAAGTAGCTGGCGTTGACCGCCCCCGCCCCGGCCCAGCTTCCGAACCCGGGTGCCGAACCGAGCGCGAACAGCGCCGAGCCGATCATGAATCCGATGCATTGCTTGCGAAGGGTCGGAGTCAACAAACCACTCGTGAACCCAGATGGCTGAATCGCCAACGGACGAATCTCCTCGATGTCGGCCGATGTCCGCCCCGGGAGATGAGCTCTCGGGGCGGACACCGCACACGGTCAGTGGTGGAAGTGGGACTCGCTGCCCTCGCGTGGCATCGGTGCGTCGAGTCGGTCCAAGAAGTCGACCTCGGTGCGCATGTCGTCCAGCAGTCTTTCCGCGAGGTCGTGACTCAGGCCGGCGCGCACCACGATACGCTGCACCGTCATGTCCGCGAGATCGTCGGCCAGCGGGTACGCGGGCACCTGCCAGCCCTTCATCCGCAGGCGATCCTGGAGATCGAAGAGGTTCCAGTTGGGGTTGGCATCCTTCTTGAGCCGCCAGGCGAACACCGGAATGGTGTCGCCTTGGCTGACCAGATCGAACGGCCCCATCTCTGCGATCGCCTTGGCCAGATACTGAGCCACATCGAGCGAACCCTGCTGAACAGCTCGGTAACCCTCACGACCCAGCCGGAGGAACTGGTAGTACTGCAGCAGGACCTGCGCGCCCGGGCGCGAGAAGTTGAGCGACAGGGTCGGCATGTCGCCACCCAGGTAACTGCAGTGGAAGATCATGCTCTCCGGCAGAGCTGCCGGATCGCGCCAGACAATCCAGCCGACGCCCGGGTACACCAGGCCGAATTTGTGACCCGAGGTGCTGATCGAGGCCACGCGATCGACGCGAAAGTCCCACTCGAGGTCGGGCTGGCAGAACGGGGCGATCATCGCGCCGGACGCGCCATCGACGTGAATGTGCACGTCGAGGCCGGTGTCGGCCTGGATCTGGTCGAGCTTGGCCGCGATCTCTTTCACCGGTTCGTAGGCACCGGTGTACGTCTGGCCCATGATCGCGACGACGCCGATGGTGTTCTCGTCGACGTACTTCTCCAAGTCGTGGCCGTCGAGGAACATGTGGTCCTCACTGACCGGAACCCAGCGCGGCTCCACCTCAAAGTAGTTGGTGAACTTCTCCCAGCAGACCTGGACCGCGGTCGACATCACGATGTTCGGATTCTCGGTCGACTTACCTTCGGCCTTACGCTTGGCCTGCCAGCGACGCTTGAGTGCCAGGCCGCCCAGCATGCACGCTTCCGAGGAGCCGATGGTCGACGTGCCGATCGCCTCGTCGACGTTCGGGTTGTTCCACAGGTTGCCCAGGATCCGCCAGCAACGGTCCTCGATCGCCGCCGTCGCCGGGTACTCGTCCTTGTCGATCATGTTCTTGTCAACGGTCTGCATGTAAAGGAGCTGAGCTTCCTTGTCCATGTAGGTGGAGACGAAGGTCGCCAGGTTGAGGCGCGCATTCCCGTCGAGCATCGCTTCGTCGTGCACGATCTGATATGCGGTGGTCGGCAACATCATCTCCTGCGGCATCTCGAATCGCGGGAGTTCAGTGGCTTCACCGCCCCGGGTGAAGACGGGGTTCAGGATCATCGAGTCGTTCGTTTTCGAATCAGTCATCATTTCTCCTTTGGTTGGCGCGAGGTGGAAGTTCAGCAGAGTCCGGTCCGGGTGCTGGGTCGACCCGACCGATCAGGGCGGCGAGGGATCAGACTTCGACCGGCGGGTACAGACGGTCCATCGTGTATTGCCGGTTCCGACGCGCTGCCCATGTCGAGACCGCCAGGAACGCGATCGTCAATCCGGCGACTACCGCGATCGCCACCCAGAGTCGGTAGTCGATGCCGCCGAGGGTCAACTGTCGGAGCCCATTGACGGTGTAGGTCATCGGGTCGACCCAGTGGATGTACTGGAACGGCAGGGTCGTCGTCGGCACCGGATAGATGCCGCCCGCCGAGGTCAGTTGAATCATGAGGAAGGCCAGTGTCACCACCCGGCCCACCGCCGGCCCGAACAAGGCGTTGAACATCTGAATCATCGCCAAGAACATCGCGACTATCAGCAGCATGAAGCCGAAGGTGGCCACCGGATACTCCGGCCGCATGCCGATCGCAAAGACGACGACCAAGTAGAGGATCGCGGCCTGCAGGGCGCCGACGAGGAAGGTCGGTGCGTACGAAGCCAGCACCACGCGCAGCGAGCTCAGCCCCTGCGCCACCGGGCGCGACTGAATCGGGGTGAACAGCATCCACGCGATGATGCCGCCGACGAACAGCGCGAGGGAGAAGAAGAACGGTGCGAAGCCAGTTCCGAACGTCGCCGCCTCGTGCTCGGTGTTCTCGGTCAGCTTGACCGGCTGGCCGAGCGTGTTGGCCAGCTCCGTCTTCTGCGCATCGGTCCAGCTCGGGATCGCCTTCACGCCCGCATCAAGGCCCGCAGCCAGTTCCTTGGCGCCGCCCGACAGTTCGGTGAGACCGGCGGTCAGCTGGTCGGCGCCGGAGCTGAGCTCCTCCGCGCCCGCCCTGGCGGTCATGATGTCCTGATGCAGAACTCCGGGCTCAAGCAGCGTCATCGCTTGTCGAAGCGGACTGTTGGGGTTGGCCAACTCGCGGCTGATGGCCGCGGAATCGGTGCTGAGCTGCTGTAGTTGTCCGGACTGTGGAACCCCACTGTTGGGCGAGCGCAGCTGCTGTTGGACGCCTTCCAGGGCATTGCCCGCCGCGCGCACGGTGGGGTCGGGGTGCCGCTTGAGCTGCGCGACGATTCCGGTCATCGCCTGGGCGGCCCGACTCTCGGAGGCGGCGGCTCCGCCGCTGATCGTGCTCAACCCGGCAGCGGTGCGACTGATGCGGTCGGAGGTGGCAGCCAACTCCGCCGCGCTCATCCCCTGCTGATTCGCGGTCATGGCGAGCAAGGGGTCGGTCGCCTTCATGACGACGCCGCTGAGCTCGTCGATCGCGGTCGACAACTGTTCTGATCCGGCCTGGGCGGTAACGAGTCCAGCGCTCAGCTCGTCGGCGCCGCTGGCCGCCTGATTGAGCTGACCGACCATCGACCCCGCGTCATTGAGCACGATCTCGAAGGTCTGCGCACCCACCTGGGCCGAGACCTGCGTGATGACCTGTGCTGCGGCGTCTTGACCCATCACCGTCGCGAGGTAGTTGTTCGCGTCGTTGTACGTGAAGATGAGTTCGGCCGACTCCGGCTTCGGAGAGGTCGGCGAGGTCACCTTCTCGCTGAAGTCCGCCGGAAGCGTGATCGAGAAGTAGTACTTGCCGTCCGCGACACCCTTCTTCGCCTCCGCGTCGGAGACCACATCCAGATCGAGCTGCTTGGAATCCACTAAGCCTTCGACCACCTGGTCACCCGCGTGCAGCGGCTTGCCCATCACCTCCGAGCCGGTGTCCATGTTGACAAGTGCCACCGGGATCTTGTTGACCGCGTTGAACGGGTTCCAGAAAGCCCACAGATACAGCGCGCCGTACATGAGTGGCATCAGGATGATGACGGCGAGCGCGAGTCTAGGCATCCGCCCGCGGTAATAGCGCTTGAAATCGCTGCCGGGCGAAAAGGCTGCAAGCATGTCAGCTGATCCGATCTGCCGGCTCTAGCCGGACGAAAGCGTCGTCGGTGAGGTTGTCGACCGGCACGACGCGGACGAGGTCCCGGTGTTCCGGCGCCCCGTTCACATCTGCGGTGATCACCGTCTGAGTACGGCCGAGGTCGATGAGTCGTTCGAGCATCTTGTTCGAGTTCTCGATCCGACGAAGGTTGTCGACGCCGCCGACCACCAGCAGAGCCCGCGGGCGGATGTTCGCAACTGCGATCCGGAAGAGCGCCGCGGTGAGCTCGGGCAGTTCCTCGACGTAAGACATCAGGGAGGGCAGTTCCAGATCGCCGAACACGGGACGACAGATCCGCTCGAGGTCGTCGTCGCCCGCTTGCTTGACCCACCTGTACCAAGGCGCGTTCCACCGCAACTGCTCGGTGAGCACGTCCCGAACACGAATGGTCTGCTCAATGCCGTCGACCTCATCGATGAAGCCCATCGCTGCGTGATCGAACAGGTGGTGAGCGTCGTTCGTCCGTCCGAAGGAGTGCAGCGTCCCCTTCGTCGGCTTCATTCGGCCGGACAATGTCAGCAGCAACGCCGTGCGTCCGCGGCCCCCAGATCCCTGAAGAACAGTGACTCCGCCGGGTTGGACGGCGACATCTGTCGGACCGTAGATGTGGCCCCACGAGGCGTTGACCACGACACCTTCTCCAACAAGGAGGGGCTCGATGGACAACGGTTCGGTGGGCGGCTCACCCGCCGCCACAAGCCGCCCCCGGTCCG
This sequence comes from Gordonia sp. (in: high G+C Gram-positive bacteria), assembly GCF_012515855.1. Classification (GTDB taxonomy): domain Bacteria; phylum Actinomycetota; class Actinomycetes; order Mycobacteriales; family Mycobacteriaceae; genus Gordonia. The sequence continues at coordinate 2,848 of NZ_JAAYXO010000165.1, read as the reverse complement.
CTCTCCAGCGTGGACACCGTCCACTTTCGGAAGCTGGGGCGTAGTACGCATTTTGTTTGAGATGCGACCAATCAGCATGCCGCGAATACTAGCTGCCCCAATCCGGGTGTGCTGACCTTTACGAGCAGCTCCGATTCACGCCGCGCAACAGGCGAAACCCTCTGAAACCACAGTGATCAGCCGCTTGTCGATTCCAGTACGGTTCCCCTCCGCGGCCAGGTGACCCAGAACGAATCACGCGTGGCGTCAATCGGTTGTCGGCGCAGCACGAACCGGTGCCGCAGCGGCCACGCTTCGGCACACATCCGATCCACTTGTGCCGATGATGGGCGGGCCCGCTCCCAACCGGGAGCGAACACAGATGTGCGACATCATGACGTCGACCAAAGGCACATTCCAAAGCCCAGAACGCCAGAACACCGCCCGTGGCGATGCCGGGCGGCGTTCTAGGCGGTCAGGACGCGGTACTCAGGCCAGTTTGCGCAACTCCGGCACCACGTCGGTGGTGAACGCTTCGAGGAACCGTCGCTGATCGTGTCCGGGGTTGTGGAAGACGAGGTGGTTGAGACCCGCGTCGAGGTAGGTCTTGATCTGTGCGACGGCATCCTCGGGGTCGGAGGCGACGATCCACCGCTTGGCGACCTGCTCGATCGGCAGTTCGTCGGCCAGTCGCTCCATCTCGACCGAACTGTTCACGCTGTGCTTCTGCTCCGGCGTCAGCGACAACGGCGCCCAGAAGCGGGTGTTCTCCAGCGCCTTCGCCGGGTCGCGGTCGTAGGAGATCTTGATCTCGATCATCCGGTCGATCTCGTCGAACCGGCGCTCGGCCTTGGCCGCGCCCTCCTTGACCGCCGGGATCAGCTTCTCGGTGTAGAGGTCCATGCCTTTACCCGAGGTGCAGATGAAGCCGTCTCCGTCCCGACCTGCGTAGCGTGCGACCACCGGTCCGCCCGCCGCGATGTACACCGGGACCGGCTTCTCCGGGATGTCGTACATGTACGCGCCCTGGGTGCGGTAGTAGTCGCCCTCGAAGTCGACCTTCTCACCGGTCCACAGTTCGCGCATCAGGCGAACCGACTCGCGGAGTCGAGCGAACCGCTCCTTGAACTCGGGCCACTCGCCCTGGAATCCGGTCGCGTACTCGTTGAGGGCCTCACCGGTGCCGACGCCGAGCATCACCCGGTCCGGGTACAGGCAGGCCATGGTCGCGAATGCCTGCGCGATCACTGCCGGGTTGTACCGGAACGTCGGCGTCATCACCGAGGTGCCCATCTCGAGCTTGCTGGTCCGCTCACCGACCGCCGCCATCCACGCGAGGGAGAAGGGCGCATGCCCACCGTTGTGCCGCCACGGTTGGAAGTGATCGCTGACGGTGACCGAGTCCAGTCCGAACTCTTCGGCCATCACGCCGACTTCAACCAGTTCGCGCGGGCCGAACTGTTCGGCCGAGGCCTTGAGTCCGAGCTTCAGCGGTGCTGCCATATTTCTCTCCTGAGCGGTGGTCGCATCAGAGCGAGGACGGCCGTACGAGCAGTGCGCCCTCACCCCGGGGAATGTCGTGACCCAGCTTACGGCCCCGCTGTGACGCGACCCGAGTGGGCGAGGCCACAACACCGACATCGCACGCCCACCGGCCTGCGCCTCACCCTGCGACACCGGCGCTTCTGAGGCACAATTACTTCGACGCGCCGCCTGTTGCGTCGGTTCTGCTGCGCTCCCGGAGGTCCTACGCCCGTGCCGACATCGTCCGTGATGATCCCGGCCGAATACCTGCTGTCGTCACGCGCGCCCGCCCCGCGCACCCTGTGCGACATCGTCGCCGCGACCGCCGCCGCCCACCCGGATGCGACGGCCATCGACGACGGCGATCACCTCGTTTCGTACGCGGAACTGACGGCACTGGTCCGCCGAGTGGCCGGGCGTCTCGCAGCTCTCGGCATCGGCCGGGGCGACCGCGTCGGCATCCGGATGCCGTCCGGCGACCGCCACCTCTACATTGCGATCCTGGCCACCTTGTACGCCGGCGCGGCGTATGTGCCGGTGGACGCCGACGACCCTGAGGAACGCGCACGCCTGGTGTTCGGCGAGGCCGACGTGGCCGCGATCATCGACGCCGACGGAATCCACCCCAGTCCGGAGAAGCCGCATAAGCCTGCGCGCGAGGAGTCCCTGGCGACCTCCCCCGCGACTCTGTCCGACGACGCCTGGATCATCTTCACCTCCGGCTCCACCGGCAAGCCGAAGGGCGTCGCCGTCACCCACCGCAATGCTGCGGCCTTCGTCGACGCCGAGGCGGAACTGTTCCTGCAGGACGAACCGCTGGGGCCGGGCGACCGCGTGCTGGCAGGCCTGTCCGTCGCCTTCGACGCCTCGTGCGAGGAGATGTGGCTGGCTTGGCGCAGCGGCGCGGCGCTGGTCCCCGCGCCGCGTTCCCTGGTGCGCTCCGGCATGGACCTCGGGCCGTGGCTGGTGAAGCGCGACATCAACGTGGTCTCCACCGTCCCCACTCTCGCGTCGCTGTGGCCCGCCGAAGCGCTCGAGCCGGTACGTCTGCTGATCTTCGGCGGCGAGGCGTGCCCGCCCGAGCTGGCCGATCGCCTCGCCACCGACGACCGCGAACTCTGGAACACCTACGGTCCCACCGAAGCCACCGTGGTCGCCTGTGCCGCGCAGATGCACCGCGGCGAACCCGTCCGGATCGGTCTGCCGCTGATCGGCTGGGACCTCGCGGTGGTCGGACCGGACGAGCAGCCCGTCGCCGTCGGCGAATCGGGCGAGCTGGTGATCGGCGGCGTCGGGCTGGCCCGCTACCTGGACGCGGAGAAGGACGCGGAGAAGTACTCGGCGA